>DATAAR010000215.1:0-4162 GCA_036259975.1 Solirubrobacteraceae bacterium
CGAACCCATATGTCGGTGCGGTTCGAGACCTCGGCCGACGACCCCTGGCTCAACGGCGTGGTGATCCGCGCCTCCCAGTCGCTGCGCGCCGACCGGATCGAGCAGGTGCTCGCGCCGTGGGCGCCGAGCAGCGCCACCATCAGCGGGCCGTAGAACCAGACGATGTAGAGGTAGAACCAGTGGGTGATGCCGAGCTGGAGGGCGATCAGCACGGCGGCCGTCAGCGCGGCCAGGCCGACGAGGTCGCGCCGGCGGGGCACGAACGCGACCGCCACCGCCAGCAGCACGCCGGCCGCCTGCACGATCGTCTGCGCGGTCGTCCAGCCGCGCAGCCCCCAGATGCTGAACGGCGAGCCGCGCTCGGTCTGGAAGCCGAGCGTGCGGTCGTAGAACGTGCGCGGGTCGCCGTAGGCGACCACGAACGCGAACGCGACGGCGAGCACCGCCGCGAACCCGAGCGCGAAGCGCACCGGCCGCCGCCCGTGCGCGGCGTACAGCGGCCCCAGCCCGAGCGGCGCGAACTTCGCCATCCCGGCCAGCGCCAGCCACATGCCGCGCCGCGCGGGCGCGCCCGCAGCGAGCAGCGCGGCCAGGACCAGCGCGCCGACGAGCGCGTCGTTGACGTTGCAGTTCATCGCGTAGAGCGTGAACGGGAACGCCGCCCACGCGTAGGCGAGCACGATGCCGAGGTCGGGCCCGCGCACGCGGCGGCCGACGAGGAACATGAGCGCCAGGCAGGCGAGGTCGAACGCGATCGCGGCGGCGTGCGCCGCGTGCAGGTCGTCCCAGCGCCCGCTCCACGGCAGCGCCTGCTCGAAGGGCACGTACGCGACGTAGTTGGCCGGCCCGTACGTGTCCCCGTGCTCGTTGTCCTTGGGGAAGTTGCCCCACAGCTGGCGCCCGTCCGCGATCCGGTCGGCGCCGATCACGCCGGCGTAGCCCACGTCGATCACGTTCGAGTCGAGGACGTTCAGCGTGACGCGGAATCCGATGAGGAACACGAGCGCGATCGCGAGGACGCGCACCGGCACGAGCAGCCGCAGCGGCGGCGGCGTGCGCGCGCGGCGCAGCCCCAGCCACAGCGCGCGGCCGAGCAGGTACGCGAGCAGCGGGTAGGCGATCGGCACCGAGACCCCGATCTGGGCGTCGTTGAAGAACGCCACCGATATCCCGAACGACGCCAGCGCCAGCAGGTCGAGGTGCAGCATCCGCAGCGGGCGGCGCCAGTCGACGAACGGCGCGACGAACAGGATCGTCAGCGGGATCCAGACCCACGGCGAGTTGATCTTGCGCCCGAACGCGCCGGGGTACCCGCGCGCCATCGTCCACGCGACCTGGAAGCCGGTCCACACCTCGGTCACCCGGCCGCTCGCGTCGTCGACGTAGAGCTGGGCGAACTCCTTCGGCGGCTTGTCGCGCGTGAAGAAGCTGACCTGCCAGCGCCCCGGGCCCTTCGTGTAGACGCTCGGGAACGAGCCGGGGTGCTTGCGCCGCTCGCGGACGATCCTCGGCACCCGCTCGGCGATGCGCTGCACCTGCTCGCCGGTCATCCGGCGGCCCTGGGGCGGCACGTCCAGCCGCGGCGGCGCGATGGCGGCGTTCGGGTCGGTCGCGGTCGTCGTCGGGGCGGTCTTCGCCGCGCTCGTCGTCTGCGCGGCGGCGCGGGCCACGAGCCCGCTCGCCAGGAGTGCGAGCGCGACCGCCGCGACGGCCGCGGCGCGCATCGCGGCGGGGCCGGGCATCGGTCGGCCCAGGGTACTCAGCCGGCCCCGAAATGGGCGCGGATCATCGGCGCCACGTCGGCGATCGACCAGCGCCGCAGGCGGTCGTCGTCGGGGGGCGCCACGCCGCAGAACGCGAGCGCGCCGAGCGAGTCGCTGCGGTGCAGCGAGCCGTGGCTGCCGCCGCCGACGTGGTCCACGCCGCCCCAGTCCGGGAACTCCCAGCCCGGCGCGGCGGACAGCAGCACGTCGCCGGAGGTCTCGCACGTGAGCGCCGCCCACACGCGCGCGAGCGCGTCCGGGTAGGCGGAGCTGCGCAGGACGCCGTCGCGGACGCGCGCGTCCAGGACCTCGAGCGGCCCGTCCACCGACCAGCGGCCGCCGCGCTCGTCGCGCAGGTCCCCGCCCGGCGCGAAGCGCAGCTCCCCGGCGGCGCCGCGGATCGCCCCCTCGCGCGGGGCCGGGCGCCACATCACGAGGTCCACGCCATCGAGCGCCGCGGCGGCGTCGACGAGCCGCGGAACCAGCGCGTCGCGGCCCTCGGGCACCAGCGCGTAGATCATCGCGCTGCGCTGCGCCGGGCACAGCGCGATCTCGGCCTCCTCGTGCCCCGCGCCGCTCGGCGGCAGGACGTGGAACTCGTCGAACGCGCCCTCGAGCTCGACGCGCTTCTCGACCGGCGCGTGCGAGTGGTCGGCGACGACGATGACGGCGTGCTCGTCGAGGAACGCGTCGGCGCCGCCGGCGGCATGGAAGAGGCGCTCGAGCTGGCGGTCGGCGTTCGCGATCGACTGAACCTGCGCGTGCGGGCCGTTCCTGTGCGAGTGGGTGTCGTTGTCGGGCAGCGACAGCAGCAGGAAGTCGAACAGGTCGTTCTCGACGAGGTACGCGCCGACGCAGCCCGAGTGCTGGTCGCGGATGCCCGGGAGGCCGAGCTGCGAGCGGCAGCCGGTCTCGCGGCTGGCGAAGATGTCGGCGTAGAAGAGCTCCCGTGGGCCCATCACCGAGCGACGCATGACGGTCGAGGCCAGGCGCGTGAGCGCGGTCTCCCTCGAGATCTGATGCTCGTGGCGGCCGCGGTACATCAGGTACGTCGTGCCGGCCGTGCGCACGCCCGCGTCGTCGAGCGACTCGAACACCGTCGGCACGTCGGCCGGCAGGTGCTCCGCGTTCATGTTGAACACGGTGTCGGTGAGCTGGCGCGCGATGCCGAAGCGCCGTGACGCGCTGAAGCTCGAGCCGTATTCGACGTAGCGGCGCTCGTCGCGGTGGTACCAGTTCATCGACGGGATGCGGTGGCGATCCTGGCGCGTGCCGGTGGCGATCGACGCCGCGCACACCGGCGTGACCGACGGGAACGCGGCGCAGCACTCGTCGACGTACCTCCCGCGCTCCATCACGGCCTGCATGGCAGGCGCGCGGCCGGTGTGGACGGCGCGCTCGAGCATGGCGGGCTTGAGGCCGTCGACGACGGCCAGCACGAGCTTCGGGGGCTTCGCGGGCACTGTCCAGATGGTCGTGGAATGGACCCTCTAGCGCAGGATCCGCAGGCCGGCGTACTTCTCGCCCTCCCGGCGCCGGCCGCTGACCAGCAGCCACACCAGGAACCCGACCGCGATCACGCTGACCGGCGGGACGAGGATCGACAGCGCGGCGAGGACCGCCGCCACGCCCTCGGCGTAGACGGGCAGCGCGGCGGCCGCCTCGGCGTCGAGGCGCGCGCGCGTGCGCGTGAAGAGGTTCCGCACGGCCGTCCCGGCCAGCGCCGCGAGCAGCAGGCCGGCGATCAGCCCGGGCCACCAGACGTCGTTGCGGTCGTCGAGCGTGGCGGCGAACAGCAGCGCGCCGAGCCCGACCGCGATGCCCGACAGCGCCGCCGCGCCGGGGGGCGTGTCCAGCCGGCCGCGCAGCAGGAAGGTCGCCACCATCACGATCGCGACGGCGAGCAGGAACACCGGCTCCTCGAGGAACGCGAAGCTCGTGCCCTCGTAGTCGACGCCGACGTCGCCGATCGCGAAGCCGCCCGCGACCAGCGTCGGCAGGAACGGGCGTAGACCGGCCGCCGTGCTCAGACCGATGCCCTGGAGGATGTCGAGCAGGAGCTTCATGGGGGGGTGCGGTAGCGTGAGCCGCGCATGACTGTAGAAGATGGGCCCGGCCCACCCGACCCGCCCGGCGCCGACGCCCGTCCCGTGCCGCCCCGGCGATCCACTCGCGATCTCGAGCGCTACGCGGCGCTCTTCGCCTCGCGGACCAAGGTCATGAAGTCCTCCGCGATGCGCGACCTCATGGCGATCACCGAGCGCCCCGAGGTGATCTCGCTCGCCGGCGGGCTCCCCGACACCTCCACGTTCCCGGCCGAGTCGCTGGCCGCGCTCACCTCCAAGATGGCCGCCGAGGGCGCCGCGCGGGCGCTGCAGTACAGCCCGACCGAGGGCATG
>DATAAR010000216.1:0-1800 GCA_036259975.1 Solirubrobacteraceae bacterium
CCTCGTCGCGTGGAACGTGGGCGCGCTCGCCGTCCTGGCCGCCCTCGTGATCCTCGACGACGATCCGCGCTCGCCGGTGGCGTTCGCGTTCGCGGGGCCGATCGCGGCGGGGGCGCTGAGCTTCCCGGCGCGCACGGTCGCTGCGCTGACGCTCGCCGGCGTCGCGACGTGCGGCGTGTCGCTGGCCGCGGCCGGCGCCACCGACGGCGCCTACCTCACGCTCCTGCTCGTGACGCTCGCGTGCGTCGGCGCGGCGTGCGCGTGGCAGGCGCGCCAGAAGCAGCGCGCGCTCGACCACCTCGCGCAGCTGTCGCGCACCGACGAGCTGACCGGCTGCCTGAACCGGCGCGGGTTCGTGGAGGAGCTCGACGCGCGGCTCGTGCGCCACGAGCGCTACGCCCAGCCGTTCGGCCTCGTGCTGCTCGACCTCGACGGGTTCAAGGAGATCAACGACCGGTACGGGCACGCGGCGGGCGACGACCTGCTGCGCCGCACGACGGCCGCGCTGTGCGGGTCGCTGCGCGGCTCGGACGCGGTGGCGCGGCTCGGCGGGGACGAGTTCGGCGTCCTGCTCGACCAGTCCGACGCGGTCGCGGCCGAGCTGGTGGCCGGGCGGCTCCGCGAGCAGGTCCGCCGCCACGCGGCCGTCAGCGCCGGGCACGCGGCGTGCCCCGACGACGGCGCGGAGGCCGACACGCTGTACCGCCGCGCGGACGGGCGGCTGTACGAGGCCAAGCGGCAGCCGTCGATGAGCGGCTAGCCGCGGCGCCGCGCCGGCCAGCGGCGCGAGCGCGTCGGCTTGCGCGCGCACAGCCGGTAGACGCGCGTCTGGCGCACGAGCCGGCCCGAGCGCGTGCGGCCGCGGACGCGCACCCGCACGCGGCCCTTCGGCAGGCCGCGCAGGTCGATCCGCGCGCGCAGCCGCCGGCCCCGGATGAGCGCGGCGCGCCGCCCTGCGTAGGTGACGCGCGCGCCGCGCCTCAGGCGGCGCGGCAGGCGGATGAGGAAGTTCCGCCGGCTCGTGCAGGCGCGCGCGTCACGCGGCAGCTCGAGCGTCGCGCCGCCGCCGCAGTCGTCGCCCCGCCCGATCGTCGCCTGCAGCGGCAGGTCGCGCGACGACGGGCCCACGCCGATCCGGTAGCAGCCTCGCGCGACGCGCCAGCCGTTCGCCGGCGTGTCCCAGTAGGAGAACGCGCGCTCGTCGAGCACGAAGCGCACCCGGCGGCGCTCGCCGGGGTCGAGCGTCACGCGGTCGAACCCCTTGAGCTGCCACGGCGGCTGCACGACGCTCTCGCGCGGCTCCGGCATCCCCACGTAGAGCTGCGGGACGGCGGTCCCGCGGCGGCGGCCCGTGTTCCGGACCTCGACGCTGACGGTGGCGTCGCGCCCCGGCTCGACGCGCAGCGCGCCGAAGTCGAACGTCGTGTACGTCAGGCCGTGCCCGAACGGGTACGCGACCGCGAGCGACTTGCTGTCGAACCAGCGGTAGCCGATGAGCACGCCCTCCTTGTAGGTCACGCGCTCGGCGACGCCGGGGTACTTCTCGGGATCGCCGGCGGTGGGCTCGTCCTCCTCGCGCAGCGGGAACGTCGCCGGCAGGCGGCCGCCCGGCTCGGCGTCGCCGAAGAGGACGCGGGCGATCGCGGTCCCGCCGTTCTGGCCCGGGTACCACGCCTCGAGGATCCCCGGGACGGCGTCGCGCCACGGCGTGAGCACCGGGCCGCCGGTCTGGAGCACGAGCACGGTCCGGGGCTGGGCCTCGGCCACGCGCTCGATCAGCGCGTCGCGGTCGATCCGGTC
>DATAAR010000217.1:0-17376 GCA_036259975.1 Solirubrobacteraceae bacterium
GTCTCCTTGGTGTTCTCGCGCACGCAGACGACGAACGGGAAGCCGAACTTCTTCCGGTAGGCCTCGTTGAGCGCGTCGAAGTGCTCATACTCCTGCGGCGTCAGCCGGTCCAGGCCGGCGGACGCCTGGTCGCGGCGCGACTCCTGCCCGAGCGCGACCTTCGCCGCGATGTCCGGGTAGCTGCCGATCAGCTCGCGCTGCTGCTCCACCGGCGCCTCGAACAGCACGCTGTGGAACGCGTGCCGCATCGAGTACATGCTGTCGAAGGGGCGCATCCGCGCGACCTCGGCGGCGATCCACGGCGGCCCCTGGAACACCGGCCCGAAGCGCTCGACGAATTCGGCGTCGGACAGGCCGTTGACCTGCTCGATCGTGAGCATCTCCGGCCGCGCGCGGGTCGGCTCAACCTCGTCGACGAGGTTGCGCCTCCCGCCGAGGATGTTCAGGAACAGGTTCAGCACGATCGCCGAGAAGGCGCCCATCGTGATGCCGCTCGCGACGATCGTCTGCACGTCGTCGGAGAAGTGGCTGTAGAAGTTCGGGAACGCGACCGGGATCAGCGCGAACCCGAGGCTGACCGCGACGATGATGACGTTGCGGTCGTCGTGGAAGTCCACGCGCGACAGCGTCTGGATGCCGATCACCGCGACGGTGCCGAACATGACGATCGCGGCGCCGCCGAGCACGGCGGACGGGATCGCGGCCACGACCGCCGCGACCTTCGGGAACAGCCCCAGCACGATCATGATCACGCCGGCCGTCGCGACGACGAACCGGCTCTTCACGCGCGTGAGGCGCACGAGCCCCACGTTCTCCGCGAAGCACGTGTACGGGAACGAGTTCAGGACGCCGCCCAGCGTGGTGGCCAGGCCGTCCGCGCGGATGGCGCGGGCGATGTCGTTGCGCCTGATCGGCTTCTCCACGATCTCGCCGGTCGCGAACACGTCGCCGGTCGTCTCCACCGCCGTGATGAACATGACGATGAGCATCGAGACGATCGCCGCCACGCCGAACGTCGGCATGCCGAAGTGGAACGGCGTCGTGACGCCGAGCGCCTTCGCGTCCGACACACCGCTGAAGTCGGTGATCCCGAAGATCGTCGCCACGACAGTGCCGAACACGAGGCCGAGCAGCACGGCCACAGTGGCGAGGAACCTCCCGCGCCACACGCGCTGCACGAGCACGATGAACACGAGCGTGACCGCGGCGAGCTCGAGGTTCTGGAACGAGCCGAAGTCCTTCGCCTCCGGGTTGCCGCCGCCGGCCTGCTGCGCGGCGACCGGCAGCAGCGCGGCGCCGATGACCAGGATGACCGTGCCGGTCACGACCGGCGGGAACAGCCGCAGCAGCCGGCTGTAGTACGGCGCCATGAGGTAGGTGACGATGCCGGCGACGATCACCGCGCCGTAGATGTGCAGCAGCCCGTCGACGCCGCCGCCCTGGCTCTGGCCGATCGAGATCATCGGCGCGACCGCGGTGAACGTGACGCCCTGCAGCAGGGGCAGGCGCACGCCGACGTTCCAGAAGCCGACCGCCTGGATGATCGACGCGATCCCGCACGTGAACAGGTCGGCCGAGATCAGGTACACGAGGTCGTCGCCGCGGATCCCGATCGCCGCGGCGAGCAGGATCGGGACGATGACCGCGCCCGCGTAGAACGCGAGCACGTGCTGGGCGCCGTAGACC
The DNA here is from genome assembly GCA_036259975.1 of Solirubrobacteraceae bacterium. Taxonomy (GTDB): domain Bacteria; phylum Actinomycetota; class Thermoleophilia; order Solirubrobacterales; family Solirubrobacteraceae; genus JAOPZW01. The sequence continues at coordinate 1,687 of DATAAR010000217.1, forward strand.
GCGAGCTTCTGGGGCGGGAGGACCTCGTCCACGGGGTGGACGGCCTCCTCGCCGGCAGGCGCGGCGACGTAGAACGACATGACTTTCTCTCCTCTCCTGGGGTGATGCGGCGGGCGCTAGATGGTTGGTTCCGCGGCCCGCGTGTGCCGGATGTCGTGCGGCTGCGGATGCCTGACGGTGCACGCAGAAGCGGAACAGTGCTGGTGGCACGGGCCGCTTCTGTGGCTGCCGTCAGGCGCCGCAGACGTGCGGCAGACGGCCGCGTGGGTCGTGGAATCAACCATCTACGCCGGGGTGCTTCGGTGTGGCGCCCAGCCCGACGATGTGCTCGGGGCGGACGGGGACGCGGTTCAGCGCGCGGCCGGTGGCGTCGCGCAGGGCGGCGGCCACGGCGGGCGGCGTCGAGATGTTGGGGGGCTCGCCGACGCCCTTGAGGCCGTACGGCGCCTCGGGGTCGGCGTGCTCGAGGATCTCCATGCGCACGGGCGGCATGTCGAGCACGGTGGGCAGCAGGTAGTCGGTGAACGACGCGTTGAGCACCTTGCCGTCCCGCACCTGGATCTCCTCGAGCAGCGCGAGGCCGAGTCCCTGGGCGGTGCCGCCCTCGATCTGGCCCTCGAGCGCCTGCGGGTTCATCGCGCGGCCGACCTCCTGGGTGGTCGCAAGCTCGACGACGCGCACGAGGCCGAGGTCGCAGTCGACGTCGGCGACCGCGCGGTGGGCGGAGAACGCGAACTGCAGGTGCGCGTCGCCCTGGCCGTCCTCATCGAGCGGGTGCGTCTCGCGGTGATGCCACTCGATCGTCTCCTCGATGACGTCCGCGCCGAGGATCTCGGGCAGCGACGCGTGCACCTCGGCGAGCGACATGACCTCGTGGCCGAGCCGCTCGGCGGCCAGCGCGAGCAGCCGCTCGCGCACCGCCTCGCACGCGGCCCTGACCGCGCCGCCCGTGACGTAGGTCTGGCGCGAGGCCGAGCTCGAGCCGGCCGAGCCGACGCGCGTGTCCGCGTTGAGCACCGCGACGCGGTCGACGCCGAGCTCGGTGCGCGCGATCTGAGCCTGCACGGTCACGATCCCCTGGCCCACCTCGGCCGCGGCCGTGTGGACCTCGGCGAGCGGGCCTTCGGCGTCGACGGACAGCCGCACGCGCGCGGTCGAGTAGTCGTCGAAGCCCTCGGAGAAGCCGACGTTCTTGAAGCCGACCGCGTAGCCGACGCCGCGCCGGACGCCCTCGCCGTGGGTCGTGTTCGACACGCCGCCGGGCAGCTCGCGCAGGTCGCGCTCGCCCTCGGCCGCGGCCGGCGGCATCGGCATGTCGCGCAGGCGCTCGAGCAGCTCGGCCACCGGCGCGGGCTCGGGCACGACCTGGCCGGTCGGCATCCGCGAGCCGGGGCGCATGGCGTTCCTGATCCGTAGCTCGACCGGATCCATGCCGAGCGCCGCGGCGAGCTTGTCCATCTGCGCCTCGTGGCCGATCGCGACCTGCACCGCGCCGAAGCCGCGCATCGCGCCGCACGGCGGGTTGTTCGTGTAGACGACGGTCGCGTCGATGCGCGCGTTCGGCACGTCGTACGGGCCGGCGGCGAAGCAGGCGGCGTTCGAGACGACCGCCGTCGACGACGACGCGTACGCGCCGCCGTCGAGCACGATCCGCGCGCGGACGTAGACGAGGTCGCCGTCCTTCGTCGCGCCGTGCTCGTACTCCATCCGGCACGGGTGGCGATGCACGTGGCCGAAGAACGACTCCTCGCGGTTGTAGACCACCTTCACCGGCCGCCCGGTGTGCAGCGCGAGCATGCACGCGTGCGCCTGCATCGACAGGTCCTCGCGGCCCCCGAACGCGCCGCCGACGCCCGACATGATGAGGCGCACCTTCTCCTGCGGCAGCCCGAGGCTCTCGCACAGCTGCCACAGGTCGACGTGCAGCCACTGCGTCGCGATGTAGAGGTCGACGCCGCCCTCGCCGTCGGGGACGGCCAGGCCGGACTCCGGACCGAGGAAGGCCTGGTCCTGCATGCCGACCTCGTACTCGCCGGTGACGACCACGTCCGCGGTCGCCGCCGGGTCGCCGTGGTTGATGCGCACGTGGCGCAGGACGTTGCCGCTCAGGTGCAGCTGCGGCGCGCCGGGCGCCATCGCGGCCTCGGGATCGCACAAGGGCTCGAGGACCTCGTATTCCACGCCGATCGCGGCCGCGGCGCGCCGTGCCGTCTCGGGGTGGTCGGCCGCCACGATCGCGACCGGCTCGCCCTGGTAGCGCACGTGCTGCATCGCGAGCACCGGCTGATCAGGGTGCTCCATGCCGTACGTCTTGCGGCCCGGCACGTCCTCGTGGGTGAGGACCGCGTGCACGCCCGGGATCGCCAGCGCGGGCGCGATGTCGATCGACCAGATGTCCGCGCGCGGGTGCGGGCTGCGCAGGGTCGCGCCCCACAGCATGCCCTCGACGTTCATGTCCGACGAGTACTCGAACTCGCCCTTGACCTTGGGGATCCCGTCGGCGCGCGTCGTCGTGACGCCGACCTCGTTCGGGCGCTGGACCGGCGCGGGCGTGCGCTCGCGGGAGGGCCGGATCTCGGGGATGGTGCTCACAGCGTCGCCTCCACGGTGTCGGCGAGCCGGTGGCTCGCGCGGGCGATGTCGGTCGTGATCTCGTCGACGTCGGCGGTCCGCAGCTCGGCGCCATCGACGACGACGCGGCCGCCGACGAGCAGTAGATCGACCGGCCGCGGCGGACCGAGGACGAGCGCCGCCACCGGGTCGGCGATGCCGGCGTGCGCCAGGCCGTCGAGGTCCCACAGCGCGACGTCGGCGAGCTTGCCGGGCTCGAGCGAACCGAGCTCGTCGTCGCGGCCGAGGCAGCGCGCGCCCTCGATCGTGCCGAGCCCGAGCGCCTCGCGCGCGGTCATCGCCGCCGGCCCGCCACGCAGGCGCGCGACAAGCAGCGCCTGGCGGACCTCGGCGGCGAGCTCGCCAGCCTCGTTCGACGCCGCGCCGTCGACGCCCAGGCCGACCGGCGCGCCGGCCGCGACGAGCGCGGCCGCCGGCGCGATGCCGGCGCCCAGCCGCGCGTTCGAGCTCGGGCAGTGGGCGACGCCGGTGCCGGTGGCGCCGAAGCGCGCGACCTCGTCGTCCGACAGATGCACGCAGTGCGCGAGCCACACGTCCGCGCCGAGCCAGCCCAGCTCCTCCAGGTACTCGACCGGGCGCATCCCGAGCTGCTCCCGGCAGAACGCCTCCTCGTCGAGCGTCTCGGCGAGGTGCGTGTGCAGCCGCACGCCGCGGCGGCGGGCGAGGTCGGCGGCGTCGGCCATCAGCCCGCGCGTGACGCTGAACGGCGAGCACGGCGCGAGCGCAACGCGCACCATCGCGCCCGGCGACGGGTCGTGCCAGCGGTCGATCGCCGCCTCGCTCGCGGCCAGGACGGCGTCCCGGTCCTCGACGATCGCGTCGGGCGGAAGGCCGCCGTCGGAGCGCCCGAGGTCCATCGAGCCGCGGCACGCGTGGAAGCGCAGGCCGATCGCCTCGGCGGCTCGGACCTCGACCTCGAGCAGGTCGCCGGCGCCCTCCGGGAAGACGTAGTGATGGTCGGTCGAGGTGCTGCAGCCCGAGCGCGCCAGCGCGGCCAGGCCGGCGCGCGCGGCCGCCCACTCGATGTCCTCGTCGACGTGCGCCCACACCGGATACAGCTCGGTGAGCCACTCGAACAGCGTGGCCTGCTGCGCGAGGCCGCGGGTCGCCCACTGATAGAGGTGGTGGTGGCAGTTGACGAGGCCCGGCGTGGCCAGGCGGCCGCGGCCGTCGATCCGCCGCGCGCCGTCCGTGAGGTCCTCCGCCGCCGGCCCGGCGCCGACGGCGAGCAGCCGGTCGCCCTCGACGACGAGGTGGCCGTCCGAGTGCTCCGTCCCCGCCGCGTCCACCGTCGCGATCGCGCAGTTCTCGATGAGGAGGCGCTCGGTCATGCGGCGCGCTCCTCCGGCGGCTGCGCGTCGAGCCGCTCGGCGGCCAGGCGGACGGCGTCGATGATCTTCTCGTAGCCCGTGCAGCGGCACAGGTTGCCGGCGAGCGCCTCGCGGATCTCGGCGTCGCTCGGGCGCGGATTGCGGGCGAGCAGGTCGTGGCTCGAGACGATCAGCCCGGGGGTGCAGAAGCCGCACTGCACGCCGCCCGTCTCGACGAATGCGCGCTGGACCTCGTGCAGCTCGCCCTCGCCCGGCGCGATGCCCTCGACCGTGACGACGTCGCGGCCGTCGGCCTGCGCGGCGAGAACGAGGCACGAGCAGACCAGCTCGCCGTCGAGGTAGACCGAGCACGAGCCGCACTCGCCCTGCTCGCAGGCGTTCTTCGAGCCGGGCAGGTCGAGGTGGTCGCGCAGCGCGGAGAGCAGGCTCTCGCCCTCCCACACGCCGTCGGCCTGCCGCGCGGTGCCGTTGACGGTCACGTTCAGGCGCATCACGCCTCCCTTCGGTACGCGTTCCAGGTCCAGCTCAGCGTGCGCCGGCCGAGCACGCCGAGCGCGTGATGGCGGTAGGCCGCCGTGCCGCGCACGTCGTCGATCGGGCGGGCCGCGCGCTCGACGAGGCGGCCGAACTCCTGCACGGCCGCCGTGCCGAGCGGTGCGCGCGAGTCCCAGAGCTGCTCCTCGTCGAGGACGCCGGCGATGAACGCCTCCGCGTCGGCGGCGCGGATGGGCGTCGGGCCGGCCGAGCCGATGCACGCCTTCACGGCGCGCTCGGCGGGCCAGAGGTGCACCGACAGCGAGCACACCGCGATCACCATCGCATTGCGCGTCCCGATCTTGGAGAACTGCTGCGGGCCGTCGGCGGGCGGGACGTGGAAGGCGGCGATCAGCTCGTCGCCGGCGAGCACGTTGCGCTTCGGGCCGGTGACGAACTGGGCGACCGGGAGCCGGCGGGTGCCGCGGATCGACGCGACCTCGACCACCGCGTCGGAGGCGAACAGCGGCGGCAGCCCATCGCCGGCGGGCGACGACGTGCCGAGGTTCCCGCCGACGGTCCCGCGGTTGCGGATCTGGGGCGAGCCGACGGTGCGGCTCGCGATCGCCAGGCCGGGCAGGCGGGCGCCGAGCTCGGAGATGAGGCGGGTGTACGTCACGCCGGCGCCGATCCGCAGCGCGCCGTTCTCGCGGCCCCAGTCGGTCAGCTCCGCGACCCGCGTGAGGTCGAGGATCTCCGGCGGCCGCGTGCGGTCGAAGTTGAGCTCGACCATGAGGTCGGTGCCGCCGGCGATCGGGCGCGCGCCGGGGTGCGCGGCCTTCAGCTCCAGGGCCTGGTCGAGCGTCTCGGGGCGGAGGATCTCCATGGTGCGCTCCTGACGGTTCCTTCTCGCCGGTTCAGGCCGTCGCGCCGGCGGGCGCGCCGATGGTGTGCTGGGCGAGGTCCTCGACGTGGGTGAGCAGCGCCGAGTGGTCGCGATCGCCGCGGCCGGCCGAGCGCAGCGCCTGGAGCATCTGGTCGACGGCGGCCGTGTTCGGCAGCGCGACGCCGTGCTCCCGCGCGGTCTGCAGCGCGATGCCGAGGTCCTTGTGATGGAGGTCGATGCGGAAGCCCGGCGTGAAGTCGTGCTCGAGGAAGTTGCGGCCGCGCACCTCCATGACGCGGTTGGCCGCCATGCCGCCGGACAGCACCTCGATGATCGTCGCCGGATCGACGCCCGCCTTCGAGCCGAGCACGAGCGCCTCGCTGACCGCCTCGATCGTGAGCGCCACGACGACCTGGTTGCATGCCTTGACGACCTGGCCCGAGCCGACCGGGCCCACGTGCACGATCGTCCTGCCGAGCGCCTCGAACAGCGGCCGCGCGCGCGCGAAATCGCTCTCCGCGCCGCCGGCCATGATCGACAGCGTCGCGTCGCGGGCGCCGACGTCGCCGCCGGAGACCGGCGCGTCGACCCAGCCGATGCCGCGCGCGCCGCACTCCTCCGCGATCTCGCGCGTGACGACCGGCGAGATCGTGCTCATGTCGATCACGAGCGAGCCCTCGCGCGCCCCGGCGAGCAGGCCGTCGTCGCCGTCGAGGACCTCGCGCACCTGCGGTGAGTCGGGCAGCATCAGGATCGTCACGTCGGCCTGCTCGGCCACCTCACGCGCGCTGCCCGCGGCGGTCGCGCCATCGCCGGACACCTCGTCCACGCTCGCGCGCGTGCGCGACCAGACGACGAGCTCGAACCCGGCCGCGATCAGGTTCCGCGCCATGGGCTTGCCCATGACCCCGAGACCGACGAAGCCGACGCGGTCCTTCACCTCCGCCATCATGCGCTCCTCTCCGGCATCCAGCCGAGGCTCTCCTCGGTGGTCGCCGTCGTGGGGGTGTACTCGAGGCCGATCCAGCCCTCGTAGCCGGTCGCCTCGATCGCGTCGAGGACGAACGGGTAGTTGATCTCGCCGGTGCCCGGCTCGCCGCGACCCGGCGAGTCGGCGATCTGGACGTGGGCGATCCGGGGCGCGAACTCGGTGAACGTCGCGACGAGGTTCCCCTCCATGCGCTGCATGTGGTACGCGTCGTACTGGAGGCGTACGTTGGGGCGGTCAACCGTGTCGGCGAACGCCGCGGCCTGGCGCGTGGTGTGCACCAGGTACGGGCCGTTCTCGAACGTGTTGACGGCCTCGATCGTGATGTCGATGCCGTGCGGCGCGGCCTCGTCGGCGGCGAACCGCACGTTCTCGGCGGCGAGCGCGAGCTGTGCATCGCGCTCGGCGGGCGAGCGCTCGAGGCCGACGAGCGCGTTCAGCTTGTTGCAGCCCAGGTGCCGCGCGAGGTCCAGCGCGACCGGCACGTTCTCCCGGAAGCCGTGAGCGCGGTCCGGGTCGCTCAGCAGGCCGCGGTCGCCCGCGGGCATGTCGCCGGCGTCGAAGTTGAACAGCGCGACGGCGAGGCCGGCGCGCACGATCGCGTCCTCGACCTCGTCGAGGCGCTCGCCCGACGGCCACCAGAACTCGACGGCCGAGAAGCCGGCGGCGGCGGCGCGCTCGAAGCGCTCGAGGAACGGCGCGTCCTTGAAGAGGATCGAGACGTTGGCGCAGAACTTCAACCGGACTCTCCCACTAGCATTCCGTATAGCGGAATTGCAGTTCTGAACTTCTGCGGCAACGTACTGGCGTGGCGCATGGGTGTCAAGTACGGATTCGTCACCGGAGGTCGTTGACCGACACTTGCGAACCACAGTTCCGCTGTGTGGAATACGACGGCGATGCCTCCCACCCGCGCCTCCGACGCCACCGTCCAGTCCCTGTCCCGCGGCCTCGCGCTCCTCGAGGAGCTCGCCGCGCGCGACGAGGCGGGCCTCGTCGAGGTCGCCGAGCGCACCGGCCTGGGGCGCAGCACGACGCACCGTCTGCTGAGCACGCTCGTCGCGGCGGGGTGGGTCGTGCAGGACCGCCGCACCCAGCGCTACCGCCTGAGCCACAAGATCGTCGGGCTCGCCGGGGGCGCGCGCGAGCGCACGGCGCGCCTGCGGGCCACCGCCCATCCCCACCTCGAGGCCGTGCGCGACGCGATCGACGAGACCACGAACCTCGTCGTGCTCGAGCGCTTCACCGCGGTCTACGTGGACCAGGTGCCGAGTTCGCGCGCGGTGCGGCTGTTCACCGAGATCGGCAGCCAGGTCCCCGCGTACGCCTCGGCGTCCGGCAAGGCGATGCTCGCGCACCTGCCCGAGCCCGTGCTCGACGACCTGTGCGCGACCGAGCCGTTTCCGGCGCGCACGCCGCACACGATGACGAGCGCCGAGGCGCTGCGGACCGACCTCGAGCGCGTCCGGGCGCGTGGCTACGCGGTGGACAACGAGGAGTACGAGGAGGGCGTGGGCTGCGTCGGCGCGCCGATCTTCAACCATGCGGGCGAGGTCGAGGCGGCGCTCAGCATCTCCTCGCCGGCCGCGCGGCTGCACCGCATCGGCACGCCGGAGCTGGGCGAGCTCGTCGGCCGGCATGCGGCGGCGGTGTCCGCCGAGCTGGGGCACCGCCCTTGACCGGTGGCGGGGCGAGCCGCTACGGTGCCGGTCGCGTTGCGGATCTGTGATTCCGCATCGCGGAATTCATGGCTGGTGCCGAGACATCCACCACCGCTCCGGCCGCCCTCGCGGCGGCCGTCCTCGACCGCGCCGACCTCCTCGCCGAGTGCACCGAGGAGCCCGGGCGCCTGACGCGCCGCTTCGCCACCCCCGCGCTGGTCGCGGCCGGCGACCTGGTGCTCGGCTGGATGCGCGAGGCGGGCATGACCGCGCGCCGCGACGCCATCGGCAACGTCGTCGGCCGCTGGGAGCCGCCGGGCGGCGCGCCCGCCGGCACGCTGCTGTTGGGCTCGCACCTCGACACGGTGCGCGACGCCGGGCGCTACGACGGGATGCTCGGCGTTCTCGTCGCGCTCGCCTGCGTGCAGCGCGCGCGCGACGCGGGCGTGGCGCCGCCGTTCGCGCTCGAGGTGCTCGGCTTCGCCGACGAGGAGGGCGTGCGCTACGGCACCGCCTACCTGGGCAGCGGCGCCGTCGCGGGCGCCCTCGAGGCCGAGGCGCTGGCTCGGCGGGACGCCGACGGGATCGCGATGGCCGACGCGATCGCCGCCGCCGGCGGGGATCCGGACGCGCTGCACGATGCGCGCCGGGCCGCGGACGACCTCCTCGGCTACGTCGAGGTCCACATCGAGCAGGGCCCGGTCCTCGAGGCCGAGGACCTGCCGGTGGGCGTGGTGACCGGGATCGCCGGCCAGACCCGCGCCGAGGTCGTCTTCGACGGCATGGCGGGCCACGCCGGCACGGTGCCGATGGCGCTGCGCCGCGACGCGCTCGCCGCCGCGGCCGAGTGGATCGGCGCGGTGGAGGCGCGCGGCCGGGCGGTCGCCGGGCTCGTCGCGACGGTCGGCCAGATCGACGTCGAGCCGGGCGCCGGCAACGTCATCCCGGCGCGGGCGACGCTGAGCCTGGACGTCCGCCATCTCGAGGACGCGGTCCGCGGGGCGGCCGTCGCCGACCTGCGGGAGCACGCCGTCGCGATCGCGGCTGCGCGCGGCTGCAAGGTCGCGTGGACCGACGTGCAGGCCACCGCCGCCGTCGCCTGCGCCCCCGGCCTCACGCGCGAGCTCGAGGCGGCCGTCGCCGGCGCCGGCCTGCGCGTCGCGCGGCTGCCGAGCGGCGCCGGCCACGACGCCGCCGTGATGTCGCGGCTCTGCGACGTCGCGATGCTCTTCGTCCGCTGCGCGGGCGGCGTCAGCCACCACCCCGCCGAGGCGGTGACCGCCGACGACGTCGCCGCGGCGATCGACGTCACCGGCCGCCTCCTGCACCGGCTCGCCCGCGCGCGATGAGCGCGCTCGACCTCACGGTCCGCGGCGGCACGGTCGTCGCGCCGGACGGCGTGCGCCGCGCCGACGTCGGCGTCACCGACGGGCGCATCGCGGCGATCGCGCCCGAGCTCGGCGACGCCGGCCGCGAGAAGGTCGACGCCGCCGGCCTGCACGTGCTGCCCGGCGCCGTCGACGCCCACGTGCATCTGAACGACCCCGGCCGCGCCGACTGGGAGGGGTTCGCGACCGGCACCCGCGCGTGCGCGGCCGGCGGCACGACGACATGCGTGGACATGCCGCTCAACGCGCTGCCGCCGACCGTCGACGGGGCCGCGTTCGACGCGAAGGTCGCGGCGGCGCGGGGCGCCGCGCGCGTCGACTTCGCGCTGTGGGGCGGGCTGATCCCCGGCAACGTGGAGCGGCTCGGCGAGCTCGCCCACCGCGGCGTCGTCGGCTTCAAGGCGTTCATGTCGGACTCCGGGGTGCCGGAGTTCGCGCGCGCCGACGACCTGACCCTGTACGAGGGCATGCGGGCCGCGGCCGCGGTCCGGCTGCCGGTCGCCGTGCACGCCGAGAGCGAGGCGATCACGAGCGCGCTGGCTGCCCGCGCCCGCGCCGCCGGCCGCACCGGTGTGCGCGACTACCTCTCCTCGCGGCCCGCGATCGCCGAGATCGAGGCGATCGGCCGCGCGCTGCTGCTGGCGGAGGAGACCGGCTGCGCGCTGCACGTCGTGCACGTGTCGACCGGCCGCGGCGTGGCGCTCGTGGCGGAGGCGCGCGCCCGCGGCGTCGACGCGACGTGCGAGACGTGCCCGCACTACCTGGTGCTCGACGAGGACGACGCCGAGCGCCTCGGGGCGGTCGCGAAGTGCGCGCCGCCGTTGCGCGAGGCAGCGGAGCGCGACGCGCTGTGGGCCGCGCTCGGCGACGTCGCGTTCGTCGCGTCGGACCACTCGCCCGCGCCGGCGGAGCTCAAGGCGGGCGACGACTTCTTCGCCGTGTGGGGCGGCATCTCGGGCGCCCAGTCGCTGCTGGGCCTGGTCCTCGACGCCGGCCACCACGACCGCGGCCTGCCGCTCGAGCGCCTCGCGGAGCTCTGCGCCGCGGGCGCCGCGCGGCGCCTGCGCCTGCCGGGCAAGGGCCGCCTCGAGCCGGGCGCCGACGCCGACCTCGTCCTCGTCGACCTCGACGGGCGGACCGCGATCGAGCCCGACACCCTCCACTACCGCCACCGCCATACGCCCTACGCCGGGCGCGCACTGCGCGGGCGCGTCGCGCGCACGATCGTGCGCGGCACGACCGTCGTCGCCGACGGCCGCGTCGTCGGCGCGCCGGCCGGGCGCCTCGTCATCCCCGCACCGGACCAGGAGAGAGCCAAATGACCATGCTGTCGATCACCGCCGGCCCGTACACGTTCCGCGGGCGCCTCGAGGAGGAGCGCGCGCCGAAGACGTGCGCGGCGTTCACGAAGCTGCTGCCGTTCGAGCAGAAGGTCATCCACGTGCGCTGGAGCGGCGAGTCGACCTGGATCCCGCTCGGCGAGTTCGACGTCGGCGTCGGCTTCGAGAACCACACGAGCCACCCCGCCCCGGGACAGGTCCTCCTGTATCCCGGCGGCTTCAGCGAGACCGAGATCCTGCTCCCCTACGGCGGCTGCCTGTTCGCGAGCATCGTCGGCCAGCTCGCGGGCAACCACTTCCTCACCGTCGTCGAGGGCAACGAGAACCTCCGCGCGCTCGGCGAGAAGACGCTGTGGGACGGTGCGCAGGACATCGTGTTCGACCGCGCCTGACGTGCGATGACGACGATCGTCCGCGCCCAGATCCTCCACACCCCGCGCGACCCGTTCGTGCACGGCGGCGCCGCGCTCGAGGCCTTCTCGGACGGCGGCCTCGCGTTCGGCGACGACGGGCGCATCGCCGCGACGGGCAGCTTCGCGGACGTGCGCGCGGCCCATCCCGGCGCCGAGGTGCACGACGCCTCCGACGCCGTCCTGCTGCCCGGCCTCGTCGACCTCCACGTCCACTACCCGCAGGTCGCCGTCATCGGCGCGATGGGAATGACGCTGCTCGAGTGGCTGGCGACCCGCACGCTGCCCGAGGAGGCGCGCCTGGCCGACACCGCCTACGCCGAGGACGTCGCGCGGCTGTTCGTGCGGGGCCTGGTCCGCAACGGCACGACGACGGCGCTGGTGTTCGGCTCGCACTTCGCGGCCGCGCAGGAGGCGCTGTTCGCCGAGGCCGAGCGCTCCGGGCTGCGCATCGCGAGCGGGCTGGTCGTCTCCGACCAGAACCTGATGGCGGTGCTGCACACGTCGCCCGACGACGCGTACGCGCAGAGCCGGGGCCTGATCGAGCGCTGGCACGGGCGCGGGCGGCTGCGCTACGCGGTCACGCCGCGCTTCTCGCTGTCGTGCACCGACGCGATGCTCGAGTCCTGCGGCGCGCTGGTCGCGGACGGCCCGGCCGACCTGCTGTTCACGAGCCACATCAACGAGAACCCGGCCGAGATCCAGGCGGTCGCGGAGCTGTTCCCGTGGTCGCGCGACTACCTGCACACGTACGAGCGCTTCGGCCTGGTCGGGCGGGGGTCCGTCGTGGCGCACGACGTGCACGTCTCCGACGACGAGCTGCGGCGGCTGAGCGCCGCCGACGCGAGCGTCGCGCACTGCCCGTCGAGCAACGCGTTCCTGGCGAGCGGCATCTTCCCCATGGCGCGCCACTGCGCGCACGGCGTCCGCTTCGGGCTCGGGACCGACGTCGGCGCCGGCACGGGCCTGAGCCTGTTCAAGGAGGCGCTCATGGCCTACCACGTGCAGATGGTGCGCGAGGGCGGGCAGCTCATCGGGCCCGCGCACCTGCTGCACCTGGCGACGCGCGCGGGCGCCGACGCGCTCGGCCTCGGCGACGAGATCGGCGACCTCTGCCCCGGCCGCAGCGCGGACTTCGTGCTCGTGCGCGCGCCGGAGGACAGCACGCTCGCGGCGGTGCTGCGCAGCAGCCCGTCGGCCGATGCGACGCTCGGCGCGCTGTTCACGCTCGCGCGCGAGGACGCCGTCGCGGAGGTGCGCGTGGCGGGCGAGCGCATCGTCTACGGCGACGCCGCGCCGCTTCCTGCGGGCTGAGCCGTCCTCGGCGCTCGGGCGCGAGGTGTGGAAGGTCGACACCCAGGTGCGCCCGAGAATCGCTCGGGGCGAGCGATCCTGGAGATGCAGAACGAACCCAGCCCACGCAGGAGCACCTCTCTCTCATGACCATCTCCAGCCGCATCCGTAAGATCGCCTCGCTCACCGCCCTGACCGCCGTCGCCGGCTCCGCCGCCCTCGCGGGCTCCGCCTCGGCCGCCACGACCGGCCCGGCCGAGGTCGCCGGCCCCGGGGCGCGCATCCCGATCAACTTCGCCGCGTTCAAGGAGCCGGCCAACAAGCTGCTGCCCAAGAACCACCGGATCGTCCGCAAGCACATCGAGCTCGCGCGCGGCGAGAAGGCCTCGGCCGTCATGACCGCGCCCGCCGGCTTCAGGATCGTGACGATCGGCTTCGGCGACGGTCACCAGGTCGGCGGCGTCGTCGACGACACGCGGTACGCCGGCAAGCGCTCGGTCCGCGTCCGCCTCTTCACGAACAACTCGGTCGTCAAGCAGGGCGGCACCGGCCAGGGCACGCTCTACATCCTCGCGCGTCGCGCGTAGAACCCACCTCGCTCCCCCCGCGACCGGAGCCGGCGGGCGATCCCGCCGGCTCTGGCCTGCGCCGGGAGCGCTACCACCGCAGCCGCGCGCCGGCGACGCGGCGCCGCGGCGCCTCGGCCGGCGGGATGCTCGGCCCGACGCGGAACACGTTGTCCGGGTCGTACGCGCGCTTGGCGTCGCGCAGGCGCCGCCAGTTCGCCGGCGTGTACGCCGTGTGCACGCGCGCCGGGTCGCCCAGGAAGTTGAGGAACGAGCCGCCCGTCGCGTGCGGCGCGACCGCGGCGACGAGCGTCGGGTCGGCCGCATCGGCGATGACCGAGAAGCGCGTCGCGCGATGCCCGACCGGGCCGGCGTCCGCGCCCGGGCGCGCCATCGCGCCGCCCCAGTGGCGGACCTCCACCGTCCCGGCCGCGGCGCCGGCGACCGCGGCGACGACCGGGTCGGGCAGGTCCTCGAACAGGTCGAGGCGCCGCGGCGGCGTGCCGCCCATCGCCGCGTCGGCGAACCGCGTCGGCCGCAGCCCATCGACGAGCGCCGGCCCGGCGACGGCGCGCAGCGGCGCGAGCAGCCGCTCCGCCTCCTCCGGCCTTCCGGCGTGCATCGCCTTGAGCGCCAGCACGCGCCGCCCGCGCACCGTCTCCGGGACCTCTGGCGCGTCGGCCATCGTCGTGACCAGCAGCGCGGTGCTGAGCGCGTCGGGCACGTCCTGCGCCCAGTCCCGGTAGCGGGCGAGCGTCTCGGCGGCGCGGTCGGCGGGGAACAGGACGGTCCCCGCGTAGACCTCCGTGACCGGGTGCAGCGCGATCTCCATCGCGGTCACGAGGCCGAAGTTGCCCCCGCCGCCGCGCAGCGCCCAGAGCAGATCGGGGTGCTCGGCCGGGCTCGCCGTCACCAGCGCGCCCTCGGCCGTGACGACCTCGGCGCGCAGCAGGCTGTCGGCGGCGAAGCCGTGCCGGCGCGCCAGCCAGCCGAGCCCGCCGCCCAGCGTGTACCCGGCCACGCCGACGTCGGGCGAGGAGCCGGAGAGCGGCGCGAGCCCGAACGGCGCCGCGGCGGCGAGCACCGCGCCCCAGCGGGCGCCCGGCCCGACGCGGGCCACCCGCCGGTCGGGGTCCACGAGCACCGTCGCGATGCGCGACGTCCGGATCAGGACGCCGCCGTCGCAGGGCACGCGCGTGCCGTGCCCTGTCGCCTGCACCGCGAGCGGGAGGTCGTGCTCGCGCGCGATGACGAGCGCGGTGCGGACGTCCGCCGCGCCCGCGGCCTCCACGACGACGGCCGGGCGCGAGTCGAAGGCCGGGTCGAGCGTCCGCCGCGCGGCGTCGTAGCCGGCCGCGCCGGGCACGTGCACGGCGCCGGTGACGAGGCGCTCCAGCCGCCGCGCCGCCGCCCGCGCGCCGTCGCGCGGCTCGAACGGCTCGACCGGCTGGCTCTCGATCTGGCACTGCGGCTGCATTCCCACCGACTCCTCGCGTTCCGGGTTCGTTGCCGGGTGAGACCCCCGGCGACGCCGGAACTCATCGGTGGGCCGGGCTCAGCCGTCCGGCACGAGCCACACCACGGCGACCGGCGGCAGCGTGACCTCGGCCGAGTACGGCTGGCCGTGCCACGGCACGGTCTCCGCGTCGACCCCGCCGAAGTTGCCCACCCCGGAGCCGCCGTAGACCTGCGCGTCCGTGTTGACCGCCTCGCGCCAGCGGCCGCTCCGCGGCAGCCCCATGCGGTAGCCGTGCCGCGGGACGGGCGAGAGGTTGCACAGCGCGACGAGGACGTCCTTGCCGTCCTCGGAGCGCCGCAGGAACGAGACGACGTTGTTCTCCGCGTCGTTGGGCTCGAGCCACGCGAAGCCCGACGGCTCGAAGTCGACGTCCCACAGCGCCCGCAGGTCGCGGTAGGCGTGGTTCAGGTCGCGCACCAGACGGCGCACGCCCTCGTGCTGCGGGTCCTCGAGCAGGTGCCAGTCCAGCGAGCGCTCGTGGCTCCACTCCTGCTCCTGGGCGAGCTCGCCGCCCATGAACAGGAGGTTCTTGCCCGGGTGCGACCACATGAACGCGTACAGCGCGCGCAGGTTGGCGAGCTTCTGCCACTTGTCGCCCGGCATCTTCGACAGCAGCGAGCCCTTGCCATGCACGACCTCGTCGTGGCTCAGCGGCAGGATGAAGTTCTCGCTGAAGGCGTACACGAGGCTGAACGTCAGCTCGTGGTGGTGGTAACGGCGGTACACCGGGTCCTGCTGGAAGTAGCCCAGCGTGTCGTGCATCCAGCCCATGTTCCACTTGAAGCCGAAGCCGAGCCCGCCGAGGTAGACCGGCCGCGACACGCCCGGCCAGGCGGTCGACTCCTCCGCCGCGGAGATCACGCCCTCCTCGCGGGCGTGCAGGACCTCGTTGAGCTCCTTCAGGAACGCGACGGCCTCGAGGTCCTCGTTGCCGCCGTACTCGTTCGGGACCCACTCGCCCTCCTCGCGCGAGTAGTCGAGGTAGAGCATCGATGCCACCGCGTCGACGCGGATGCCGTCCGCGTGGTACTCGCGGCACCAGAACAGGGCGCTCGAGAGCAGGAAGTTGCGCACCTCGTGGCGGCCGAAGTTGAACACGAGCGTGCCCCAGTCGGGGTGGGCGCCCCGGCGCGGGTCGGCGTGCTCGTACAGCGCGGTGCCGTCGTAGCGCGCCAGCGCCCACTCGTCGCGCGGGAAGTGCGC
>DATAAR010000218.1:0-10141 GCA_036259975.1 Solirubrobacteraceae bacterium
CCCGCGCGCGTGCCGGTCCGCGTGCCCGTCCGCGTGCCGGCGGCGCCACACCGCGCCGGCGCGCCGGCCGCCGAAGGCGCTTCGCGGCCGGTTCCCGCACTTGCCTGGGGCGGCCTCGTCGTCCTCGCCGCGGGCCTGCCGGTCGGCGGCCTGGTGCGGCGCGGCCGGCGTCGCCGGGCGGGGATCGTGCGCGGCCGCGCGCCGGTGACGCGGAGGGCAGGCTGGTTGCGCTTGTAGCGTGTCTTCGGGATGCCCTCGTTCTACGTCACGACGCCGATCTACTACGTCAACGCGGCCCCGCACCTCGGCCACGCGTACACGACAATCGCGACCGACGTGATGGCCCGCCACCACCGCCAGCGCGGTGACGACGTGTTCTTCCTGACCGGCACGGACGAGCACGGCGAGCCGGTCGCCGACGCCGCGAAGGCGCAGGGCCTGGAGCCCAAGGAGCTGGCCGACCGCAACGCCGAGCGCTTCCAGGCGCTCATGCCGCGGCTCGAGGTGTCCAACGACTTCTTCATCCGGACCTCGGACGAGCCGCACAAGCGCCGGGTGCAAGAGGTGCTCGAGCGCGTCCACGCGAACGGCCACACCTACAAGGGGATGTACGAGGGTTGGTACTGCCCGCGGTGCGCCGACTTCAAGGTCGAGAACGAGATCCTCGAGGGCAACCGCTGCCCGATCCACGAGATCGAGCTCGTCCGCGAGCAGGAGGAGAACTGGTTCTTCCGGCTGTCGAGCTTCCAGGGCGACCTCGAGCGCCTGTACGCCGAGCAGCCCAACTTCGTCATGCCGCGCGAGCGCTACAACGAGGCGCTCGCATTCATCCAGTCCGGCCTGCAGGACATCCCGATGTCGCGCGCCCGCCTGACGTGGGGCGTGCAGGTCCCGTGGGACCCCGGCCACGTCTTCTACGTCTGGTTCGACGCGCTCCTCAACTACTACACCGCCCTCAGCTACGCGCGCGATGGCCAGGACCTGACCGAGCGGTTCTGGCCCGCGGACTTCCACATCATCGGCAAGGACATCCTGCGCTTCCACACGGTGTTCTGGCCCGCGATGCTGATGGCGGCCGGCCTGCCGCTGCCCGAGCACGTCTTCGTCCACGGCTTCCTGCTCGGCGCCGACGGGCGCAAGATGAGCAAGTCGCTGGGCAACGTGCTCGATCCCTTCCAGGTCATCGAGCGCTGGGGCACGGACGCGCTGCGCTTCTACCTCCTGCGCGACGTGACGTTCGGCGGCGACGGGGCGACGTCGATCGACGCCGTGCGGGCTCGCTACGAGGGCGAGCTCGCCAACGAGCTCGGCAACCTTGCGAGCCGGACGATCGCGATGATCGGCCGCTACCGCGACGGCACGGTGCCCTCCGTGGATCCCGATCCCGCGGTCGTCGCCGACTTCGAGGGCCTCGTGCCGTCGGTCTCGGCGCTCGTGGACCGCGCCGACCTGACGCCCGCGCTCGAGGAGGTCTGGCGCCGGGTGCGGCGCCTCAACCGCTACGTCGAGGAGCAGGCGCCGTGGCAGCTCGCCAAGGACGAGGCCCGCGCGGCGGAGCTCGATCGCGTCCTGCGCACCCTGGCCGAGGGGCTGCGGGTCGTCACCGTCCTCCTGTGGCCGTGGCTGCCCGAGAGCGCCGAGAAGCTGCTCGCGGCGCTCGGGGCGCAGGACCTGTCGCTCGAGCACGCGCGGCTCGACGCGGCTCGCGTCGGCTCTGTGGCGAAGCTCGAGCCGCTGTTCCCGAAGCACTCGTGATCGACAGCCACACGCACCTCGACAGCTGCACGCCGCCGAACGACGAGCTGGTCCGAGCGGCCGCCGAGGCGGGCGTGCGCCGGATCCTCACCGTCGGCATGGACGGCGGATCGTGCCGGAGCGCGCTCGCCGCCGCCCAGGGGTTCCCGCAGGTGTTCGCCGCAATCGGCCGTCATCCGAACCTCGCCGAGGGCTTCGACGACGCGGCGCTCGCCGAGATCGAGGCGCTCGCCGCGCACGCGCGCTGCGCCGCGATCGGCGAGACCGGGTTCGATTACTACCGGGACCGGGCGCCGCGCGCCGACCAGGAGCGCGCGTTCCACGCGCAGATCGAGCTCGCCCGGGCGACCGGCAAGCCGCTGGTGATCCACACGCGCGCGGCGGAGGACGACACGATCGCCACGCTGCGGGCGCGGGCCGGCGGCGTCGCCGTGATCATGCACTGCTTCTCGATGCCGGACCGGCTGGACGAATGCCTGGCCGAGGGGTGGTGGATCTCGTTCGCCGGCAACGTGAGCTACCCCAAGGCGCAGGACCTCGCCGATGCCGCCGAACGCGTGCCCGACGACCGTCTGCTCGTCGAGACCGACGCCCCGTACCTGACGCCGCAGGTCGTGCGCAAGGAGCCCAACCAGCCGGCGTTCGTCGCCCACACCGCACGGTTCGTGGCTGAACGGCGTGGCGTGGCGTACGACGAGCTGGAGCGGACTGTCGAGCGCAACGCGGCCGGGCTGTTCGGGTGGTGAGCGCTGTGCCGAGCCCGCCGGCCGGGGACCTGCCCACGCAGCCGACGCTCCGGCGCCTGCGCCGCTTCGGCGTGCGCCCCAAGCGCGACCTTGGCCAGAACTTCCTCATCGACTCGAACATCCTCGGCGTCATCGAGCGGGCGGCCGACCTCGAGCCGGGCGACGTGGCGCTCGAGATCGGCGGCGGCCTCGGGGTGCTGAGCGAGCACCTGGCGCCACGGTGCGCGCACGTGCACGTGGTCGAGCTGGACCGCGCGCTCGTGCCCGCGCTCGAGGACGCGCTTTCCCCGCACCCGAACACGAGCCTGCACGTCGCCGACGCGATGGCGCTCGACCTGCGCGCACTGCGCCCGGTGCCGACCAAGGTCGTCGCGAACCTCCCCTACGGGATCGCGGCCGGCGCGATCCTCCGCACGATCGAGGACCTCGACGCGGTCACGCGCTGGGTGGCGATGGTCCAGCGCGAGGTCGGCGAGCGCTTCGCCGCCGCGCCGGGGAGCGCGGCCTACGGCGTGCCCTCCGTGCTGGCCCAGCTCGCCTGCGACGTCCGCGTGCACCGCGCCATCGCGCGCACGGTCTTCCACCCGGTGCCCAACGTGGACTCGGTCCTGCTCGTCCTTGAACGCCGGGGCCCGGCGCCGGCGCCCGAGCTGCGCGCGCTGGTCCAGGCGGCGTTCGCGCACCGGCGGAAGGCGCTGGCGCGGTCGCTCGCGCTCGCCCCCGGCTTCGCCCGCGACGTGCGCGATCGCGCCCGTGAGGCGCTGGTCGGGCTCGGTCACCCCGCGGACGTCCGGGCCGAGCGGCTGTCGCCGGAGGACTTCCGCGCGCTCGCGGAGGCGCTGCAATGACCGCCGGACTGCACGAGCAGGCGCCCGCCAAGCTGAACCTGTGCCTGTTCCTCGGCCCGCCGCGCGAGTCCGACCGGCGCCACGAGCTCGTCACGGTGTTCCAGTCGCTGACGCTGTGCGATCGCGTCCGGCTCGAGCCCGCGCCGCTGGGCGCCACGGCCGACGAGGTCCTGTGCCCCGGCGTGCCGGGCCCGGCGGCGGAGAACCTCGCCGCCCGTGCGCTGCGCGCGTTCCGGCTGCGCGCCGGCTGGGACGGACCGGCGGTGCGGCTGCACGTCGACAAGCGCATCCCGGTGGCCGCCGGCATGGCCGGCGGCTCCGCCGACGCCGGCGCCGCGCTGAGGCTGGCCGCCCGCGCCGCGGGCGTCGAGGACGACGCCCTGCTGCGCGAGATCGCGGCGACGCTCGGCGCCGACGTGCCGGCGCAGGTCCGCCCCGGCCGCTACCTCGCCACGGGCGCGGGCGAGGAGCTGCGCGCGCTGCCGGATCCGCCGGCCTACGGCGTGCTCGTCCTGCCCGCGGCCGAGCCGCTCCCGACCGCCGACGTCTACCGCGAGGCCGACCGCCTGGGCCTCCCGCGCGACACCGGCGGGCTGCGCGAGCGGCTGCGCGCGGTCGAGGCCCACGGCGCCGACCTGCCCGACGACCTGGTCGTCAACGACCTCGAGCCGGCGGCCCGCGCGCTGTGCCCCGCGATCGACGAGGCGCTTCGCGCCGTTCGCGCCGCCGGGGCCGACCGCGCGGTCGTGTGCGGGTCGGGGCCGACCGTCGTCGGCCTGTTCCGGCGCGTGGACGCCGCCCGCGGCGCCGCCGTCGCGCTGAGCGGGCGCCATCCGCGCCCGCTCGTCGCCGAGCCGTGGCGCGCGCGGGTCGGGGAGGCGGTGGCGTGAAGCCGGTGTGGCTCGTCGCCGCGGTCGCGCTCGCCGCCTTCCTCGTCTGGCGGCGGCGCAAGCTCGAGCCGACGCTCCTCGCCGGCGGCGCCATCGCGGTGGTCGGCATGGCCGTCTACGGGACCGGCCTCGTCCACCTGCCGAACGTCGAGGAGTCGCTGATCCGTGTCGGAGAGACGCTCGGGGCGTGGACGTACCTGCTCGTCGGCGCGCTCGCCTTCGCGGAGACCGGCGCCTTCGTCGGCCTCATCGCCCCCGGCGAGACCGCCATGATGCTCGGCGGCCTCGTGGCGGGCCAGGGCCAGATCAGCGTCGTCACGCTCATCGGGATCGTCTGGGCATGCGCAGTGGCCGGCGACGTGACGAGCTTCCTCCTCGGGCGCAGGCTCGGGCGGTCGTTCCTCGTCCGCCACGGCGAGAAGGTGCGGATCACCGAGGAGCGCCTGCAGACCGTGGAGCGGTTCTTTGACCGCCATGGCGGCAAGGCGATCCTGATCGGGCGGTTCGTCGGCCTGGTGCGCGCGATCGCCCCGTTCCTTGCAGGGTCGAGCGGCATGAGCCTGCGCCGCTTCGTGCCCTACGACGTCGTCGGCGCGGGGCTGTGGGGCACGACGTTCGTGGTCCTCGGCTACGTCTTCTGGCAGAGCTTCAGCACGCTCGTCGACTACGCCAAGAAGGGCGCGCTCGCGCTGGGCACCGCCCTCGTCGTCATCGTCGGGCTCGTCTGGCTCGGGCGGTGGGTGCGCAGCGCCGAGAATCGCGAGCGGGCGCGCGTCTGGATCGAGCGGCAGGCGGAGCGGCGCGGGCTCCGCCCGGTCGCCAAGGTGCTGCGCCCCGTCCTGCGGCAGAGCGAAGCGCCCGCCCGGTTCGTGTGGGATCGCGTCACGCCCGGCGACCTCGGCCTCGAGGTCACCACCCTCGTGGCCGTCCTCTCCGTCGGCCTCTACTCGTTCGTGGCGCACATCGTGAAGCTCGAGAACGGCGAGACGCCGATCGGCGACGACCGAGCCCTGGACCTGGTCGAGCGCCTCGACGCCGAGCCGTTCATCGGGGTCGCGAAGGTCGTCTCCGAGCTCGGGTCGCTCCCCGTCGCGATCGCGCTGGTGCTCGTGTCCTCGGTCGCGCTGATCTGGCGGCGCGAGTTCGTGGAGGCGCTCCTGCTGGGCGTGGGGCTGACGATAACGTACGGCGCGGTCCAGATCGCCAAGGACGCGCTGGACCGCCCGCCGCCGGACCGTCCGCTGATCGAAACGGACCTGTCCGCGTATCCGTCCGTCCACGCCGCGTACGCGGTCACCTGGGTCGCGGTGGCGGTGGCGCTCAGCCGGGCGCTGCCCAACATCGCCTCGCGCTTCGCGTTCGTCATCATCGCGGTCGTCATCGCGGTCCTCGTGGGGTTGTCGCGCCTGTATCTGCGCGCGCACTGGCTCAGCGACGTCACCGGCGGCTGGGGCCTCGCGTCGGCGATCTTCGCCCTCGCCGGGCTCGTCGCGCTGGTCGTCGCCTACGTGCGCGACAATGCCCGCGATGCGCCGCGACGGCCGGCGCCGGAGGCGACGTGACGAACGAGGAGATCATCTACGCGGTCGCGATCGGCAGCGGTGCGCTGGGGCTGATCGCGTACGTCGCGTTCATCCTGGTCCCCGCCTGGGGCGCCTACAGCCGCATCTGGGAGCGCATCGCGGCGTCGTTCCTCACGCTGTACGTGCTCGCCGGCTTCATCATCCTCGGCGCGGTGGGCGGCGCGGCGATCGTCTGGTTCTGGGACCGGATCGGCACCTGAGCGCCGCGCCGCGCCGCTGAGGGCGCGCGGGCGCGCCCTACAATCCCGGTCCCATGTCCATGCCGGCCCAGCGACCGGCGGCGGGGCTCGATCTCAGCGCGCTGGACGCCATCACCGACGCCGTGGAGTCGGGAGCCGGTCTGCCCGAGGTCATCCGCGCCGCGGCCCGCGCGCTCGACGCGAGCCTCGTGCTTGTCGATCGCGCCGGCAGCGTGCTCGCCGCCGCGGCGCGCTCCCCGGCCGACGAGCGATCGGTGATGTCCGGCGGCAGTGGGGTCGAGTCGCTCGAGCTTCGCGTGGCCGACGAGCCGGTCGGCGTCCTGCGCATGCGCGCCCGGTCCGATCCGGGCGCCGGCCTGCTGCGGCTCGTCACGACGCTGGTCGCGTCGGAGGTCGAGCGCGTGCGCGCGCCCGAGCGGGCGTCCGAGCAGGCGCTGGCCGGCTTCTTACGCGCGGTGATGTCGCGCGAGCTCTCGGGCCGCGATGACATCCTCGCGCGCGCGAGCGAGCTCGGCATGGACCTCGCCGCGGGCGCGTGCGTCGTGGTCGCGCGCGCGCACTCGCACGTCGCGACCGACGACGGCTGGCGGCAGCGCGTGCTCGCGGTCGCCGACCGCGGGGTCCGTGCGGTCGCCGGCTCGGCGGTCGCGGCGCTCGGCGGGCGCGACGACCGGCCCGGCGCCGAGGTCCTGGTCCTGCTGCCCGGCGCGGACGACGCCCTGGCGGCGCGCGCCGCCGAGGCGCTCGTCCGCGAGCTGCAGGCGTCCCTGGCCGGCCACACCTTCGCCATCGGCCGCAGCCGGGTCGCTTCGGAGCCGAACGATCTGCACCGCGCCGCCAGCGAGGCGCTGCTGGCGGCGAACGTCGCGGAGGGCGACGCCGAGCGCCCGGTCCTCGCCTTCGAGGAGACCGGCGCGTACCGGCTGCTGCTCTCGGCGATGAGCGAGGACCCCGGCGAACTGCAGCGCTTCTACGCGGAGACTGTCGAGCCGCTCGTCAGCTACGACGAGCAGTACGAGACCGACCTCGTGCAGACGGTCGAGGCGTTCCTCGAGGCGGACGGGAACGTCGCCGGGACCGCGCAGCGGTTGTACACGCACCGCCACACGGTGCGATACCGGCTCGAACGCGTGCGCGAGCTGACCGGCCTCGATGTCGGCTCGACGGATGGCCGCGAGAAGCTCAGCCTGGGCCTCAAGGCGATGCGGGTGCTCGGCATCGCGCATCGCGGCGGTCCGGCGAGCGAGGCGGGCGCCGCCGCCGGTCGCGTCCCGAAACGAATGTGACGAGCGCCGACCCAGGCGATCCGGGCCGCCGCGCCGCAGCGTAATAGCGGCTGCACGCCAACTTTGCGGCGTCACCCCCGAAATTCGGCCAAAAAAGATGCTTCACCGCTTTTCGGTAGGAATTTTCACGCCGAGCAGCCCTTTAGCGCCCGCGCGCGCGCGCCGATAAGCCTCCCATGGACCTGGGTTGGGCAACGGCGCGCGGGCGCGCGCGCTGGGCGACGGTGCTCGGCATCGTCGTTGCTCTGGCGATGATCGGCGGCAGCCTGCTCGCGCTGAATCGCACGGTCCTGCCCTTCAACGGATGGCCGAGTGGCTCTGAGTCGTCCGAGGGGGAGCAGTACCTGCCGCGGGAGCCGTCGACCGTCATCGGCGTCCTTCCCAACGGCGGTACCCCTGGCCCCGCGGGGCTGGGTGGGGGGATCCTCGGAGGCCCGTCGCCGCTGGCGACGCCGGCTGCCGGTGGGGGTACCGGCGCCGGCGCCGCGCCCACCCCGACCGCCGGTGGGGGTACCGGCGGCGGGGGCGGCGGCCTGACCGTCGGCGCGCCCGACGCGCGCCAGCCTGCCGGCCCGACGGTGCCCGGCGTGCCGCGCCAGCTGGACTCCGACAGCGATGGCCTGCCCGACGTCATCGAGCGCACGGCCGGCACGAACCCGACGATCTCGGACACCGACGGCGACGGCTTGCCGGACGGGTGGGAGCGTCAGCACGAGCTCGACCCGCGCGACCGCACGGATGGCGCGGCCGATACGGACGGCGACGGCCTCACGAACGTCACCGAGTTCCGTGTGCGCGACAACCCGCGCAGGCCGGACTCCAACAACGACGGCGTCGCCGACGGCGCCGACGACACCGATCGCGATGGGCTCTCCAACGCGACGGAGCAGCACCTAGACCTGGACCCGAACAACGAAAGCTCCGCCGGCACGGGGGTTGCCGACGGCTCTGCAGACACCGACGGTGACGGGCTGCCCAACGCGGTCGAGGTCCAGCTGGATCTCGACCCGCGCGCAACCGACTCGAACGGCGACGGCGTGCTGGACGGCGCCCTCGACACCGACGAGGACGGCCTCTCGAACACCGTCGAGCTCGGCCTCGGCCTCGACCCCGCCGCGGGTCAGACCACGCCGGGCGTGCCGGATGCGGCCGGCGACAAGGACGGCGATGGGGTGCCGAACGGCGTCGAGGTGACGCTCGGCACCTCGCCCGCCTCCGCCGACAGCAACGGCAACGGCGTGCCGGACGGGGCGGAGGACCCGGACCTGGACGGCACGGCGACGGCGGGCGAGCTCGCCGCGGGGCGCAACCCGGTCGTGCCCGACGCTCCTCCGCCACCGGCCGAGCCGGCGCCGGGGGACGACGACGAGGGTGACAAGCCGGCCGACGCGCCTCGCGACGCGACGCCGCCGGTCGCGCCGCAGCCCGCGGCGCCCGCGCCGGCCCCGGACGACCCGGCGGACGATCCGCCCGCGGAGAAGCCGGCCACCGACCCGACGCCCGCGCGCGACGAGAAGGAGACCGACACCGCGCACGACGTCCCGCCGGTCGCGGACGGCGATGCCTCGGACGACGGCCCCGCCACGGACGGCGACAAGCCGGCGGATCGCCCGACGGACGCGGACTCGCATAGGCACGATCGCCCGGAGGGCCGCAAGGCCACCGGCCACGCCGACCCCGTGGACGAGGTTGCGCCGCGCCACGGCGAGGGCCACGGCGTCTCGGGTCCGGCCGACGACTCGAAGGGCGAGGGCGCGTCGGGCGGCGTCGACGGGCATGGTGGCTCCGATTCGGACTGCGACGCGAACGGTGAGGACTCTGCCGCGAGCGACGCGGGCCGCGGCGGAACCGCTTCGCACGACGACTCGAAGGACGAGGCCTCGTCGAGCAGCGGCGAGGGTTCGTCGAGCCGCGGCAAGGGCTCCTCCAGCAGCGGCAAGGATTCGTCGAGCAGCGGTGTGGGCTCGTCCAACAGCGGCGAGGGCTCGACCAACAGCGGCGAGGACTCCGACCAGGCCAAGGAGGACCACGGCCCGACGGACGACGCCGGCGCGGCGGCCGAGCAGTCCACGCCCGCCCCGCCCGCGGAGCCCGCCGCCGCGGAGGCGGCGAGCACGACTGAGGAGCCCGCTGCGGCTCCCGCGCAGCCGGCCGCCCCCGCGGCGACGCCGGCGCCGGCCGATCCGGCGCAGAGCGAGCCGGCCGCATCCGCGCAGCCCGCAGCCGCGCCGGCGCCTGCGCCCGCGGCGACGCCCGCGCAGTAGGGGCTCGCGCCGCTAGCAGCACGACGCGCGGCGGCGACGACCGACCGCCCGATCGGGTGTTGCTCCGAACACCGGTCTTTAGTTCCCACACAGGGCGCCGATACGGAGCACGTGGATCTCGACCGTCTCTCCCCCCGCCTCCGAGGTCGCTGGATCTCCGTCGCCGGCGTCGTCCTCGCGACGGGCTCGATCGGCATCGGCACGTTCTCGCTGAGCTCGGACGTCCTGCCCTTCGACGCCTGGCCCGGCGGGTCCGACGGCCCGGACAGCCAGCAGCTGCTGGCCGCGGCGGCGTCCGGAAGCCGCGCGTCGCAGTCGGCGTCCGGGCGCCCGGTCGCCGGCGTGGTCCCGATCGTCTTCACGCCCGTCGCGGCGCAGACCGGCGCGACGATCTCCGCGGCCGACGCCGTCGTCGCCTCCGTGCGCCGCGCCGGCTCCGCGGCCCGCGGCGGGATCCGCTCGCGCCGCTCGCGCTCGACCGACGCCGCTCGCTCGGGGTCGCGCCGCCCGGCCGCCTCCGCGTCCCCCGCGCCGGCCGCGAGCACGCCGGCCGTCGCCGCCACCGCGGC
>DATAAR010000219.1:0-3141 GCA_036259975.1 Solirubrobacteraceae bacterium
GACCGCCGACGGCGTGAACTGCAGCGCGTCGGCGACCGCGGCGATCGTGCCCCGCTCGCTCAGCTCGCGCAGGAGCCGCAGGCGCCGGAGGTCGAGCATCCTCCAGAAACGCTACCGATTCAGCTTCATGAATCGGAATCGCTCTCGATGCTTCTGCCCGACACGATGAACGGCATGCGCTCCTGCGGAACCCTCCTCTGCCTGGCCTGCGGCGCCGCCTTCGGCGCCATGGCGGTGTTCGGCAAGCTCGCCTACGGCGAGGCGCGACCGTGGGCACGCTGCTCGCGATCCGCTTCGCGCGCTGGACCGCCACGGCGCCGGCGCCGGCGTCGCCCTCGGCGCGTGCGGATACGCGATCCAGGCCGGCTGCTACTTAGCCGCGCTCGGGCGCATCGACGCGTCGCAGCTGGCGCTGCTGCTCTACACGGTCCCGGCGATCGTCGCCGTTGCCGCGGTCGCGCTGGGCCGCGAGCAGCTGGACGGACGGCGCGCCGCAGCCCTGGGGCTCGCGCTCGGCGGCGTCGCCCTCGTGCTGGCCGGCGCGGGCGCGGGCGCCGTCGAGCCGCTCGGGGCGGCGCTCGGACTCGCCGCCGCGGTGGTGTACAGCGCGTACATCCTCGTCGGCGAGCGTGTCGCCCGGCGCATCCAGCCCATGGTGCTCTCGGCGCTGGTGTGCTCCGGCGCGGCGGCGTCGCTGACGCTCGGCTCGGCGGCGCTCGGCGAGCTACGGCCGGGCGCGCTCACCGCGGCGGGCTGGGGCTGGCTGGCCTCCCTCGCGGCGATCTCGACCGTCGCCGCCATCGGCCTGCTCTTCGCCGGCCTGCGGCGCGTCGGGCCGACGACCGCGTCGATCGTCTCCACCGTCGAGCCCGTGGTGACGGTGCTCGCGGCGGTCGCCGTGTTCGGCGACGTGCTGAGCCCGCCGCAGGTGCTCGGGGCCTGCCTCGTCCTCGGCGCCGTCCTCGTCCTGCACGCGCGGCCGCTCGCGGTGCGTGAACCCGCGATCGAGAGGATCACCGCATGAGCGGACCACTCACGGGCAAGGTCGCGCTGGTCGCCGGCGCGACGCGCGGCGGCGGGCGCGGCATCGCGGTCGCGCTCGGCGAGGCGGGCACGACGGTGTACGCGACCGGGCGCAGCACGCGCGAGCGCCGGTCGGAGCTCGACCGGCCCGAGACGATCGAGGAGACTGCCGAGCTCGTGACCGCCGCCGGCGGCGAGGGCATCGCCGTCGCCGTCGATCACCTCGACCCGGCGCAGGTCGCCACCCTCGTCGCGCGCATCGACGCCGAGCACGGCCGCCTCGACGTGCTCGTCAACGACATCTGGGGCGGCGAGCACCTCTTCGAGTGGAACACGCCGGTGTGGGAGCACAACCTCGACCGGGGCCTGCGGCTGCTGCGCCTCGCGATCGACACGCACCTGATCACGAGCCACGTCGCGCTGCCGCTGCTGGTGCGTCGGCCCGGGGGGCTGGTCGTCGAGGTCACGGACGGCACCGCCGCCTACAACGCCGACCACTACCGGAACTCGATGTTCTACGACCTCGCGAAGACCTCGGTGATCCGCATGGCGTGGGCGCAGGCGCAGGAGCTCGCGCCCCACCAGAGCACCGCCGTGGCGCTGACGCCGGGATGGATGCGCTCGGAGGAGATGCTCGAGCACCACGGCGTCAGCGAGGCGAACTGGCGCGAGGCCACGACCGGCACGCCGCACTTCTGCATCTCCGAGAGCCCCATCTACGTCGGCCGGGCCGTCGCCGCGCTCGCCGCCGACCCAGCCGTGTCGCGCTGGAGCGGGCAGTCGCTGTCCAGCGGCCAGCTCGCGCAGGTCTACGGCTTCACCGACGTCGACGGAACGCGACCGGACTGCTGGCGCTACATGACCGAGGTCGTCGAGCACCCCGGCGCGGAGCCCGGCGACGCCGGCTACCGCTGACGCGCGGCGCGGCCGGCGCGTCACTCGCCCAGCGGTGCCCGTCCGGGATCCGCCGGGGGCCTCGATCTCGACCATCCCCCGCCACCACCCCCGCGCCGAACGTCACGTCACCGCGCACGACGAAGCGGACGCCGCCGACGAGCGAAGGTGCGCCGCCCGGGAAGACGAACGGGTCGGGGCCCTGGCGCGCCGGGTTGCGCTCGACACGGCCGTCGCCGGCGAGGCGGTAGACGTCGGAGCGCAGGACGAGCAGGTCGTCGGTCGTCTTGACCGGCACGAAGCGGCTGCGCGGGACGCAGATCGCGCGGGCACCGTCGAACGCGCCGATCGCCGCGCCCATCGCTCTCTCGAGCTGGATCACCTCCTGGCTGTCGCCGTCGCCCGGGTCGACGCGCTTGCGGTTGACGATCAGCGGCAGCGGCAGCGTCCCGTCGCCCGCGTCGAGCCGCTCCGCGAGCGACTGGAGGTGGATCCAGAGGGTGTTCGTGTTGTAGGAGCGCCAGCGCCCGTAGTCGCGGAACGACTCGCCGGGCGACGCCTGCGCCGCCTCGCGCAGTTACGAGCCGGCCATCGGCGCGCCGGCGCGCGATCATGTCGAGGAACGACAAGCGCTCGCGGGCCTCGACGAGGGACTTCGGCCCGGCCATGCGCATCGTCGTGCCCAGGCCGCCGTTGAGCTTGATCACCACGGCGCGGTCGAGCGCGACCGGATCGGTGATGGCGTCGATGGCGTCCGCGGCGGGCACGTCGCGCACGGGCTCGGGGTCGGCGTCGGGCAGCGCGGCCGAGCCCCGCTCGCAGTAGCCGCGCTCGAACGCACGGATCGCTTCGGCGCCCTGGCCGTCGGCGCGCACCTTCGCGACCGCCTCGAGCAGGCCGTCGGCGCTCATGGCAGCAGGCGCGCGGGCGGGCCGGGCCTGACCTCGAGCGCCTCGGGCGGCGGCGGCGCGCCGGGCGGGAAGAGCGCCAGCACCGCACCGCCGAACCCGCCGCCGACCATGCGCGCGCCGGCGGCGCCGCCCGAGCGCAGGCGCTCGACGAGCGCGTCGACCTCGGGCACCTACACCTCGTAGAGATCGCGCAGGCTCGCGTGCGAGGCGTCGAGCAGCCGCCCGAGCGCGGGCAGGTCGCCCGCGCGCAGCGCGCCGACCGCCGCGTCGACGCGCTCGTTCTCCTCGAGCACGTGGCGCACGCGGCGGCGCA
>DATAAR010000220.1:0-2812 GCA_036259975.1 Solirubrobacteraceae bacterium
CGACACGTGCACCGCGCACGTCTTCGACATCCACGAGGACCAGCAGATCATGACGATCGCCTACTACATGGGCGGCGTCCGGGTCGTCGACCTGTCGGGCCTCGCGGACCTGCCGATCGGCGTCGGGCAGGGCGAGTACGCCGTGCCGGGCGCGATGCGTCAGATCGGCCACTACGTCATGTCCGACGCGAACGCGTGGTCGGCCAAGACGCCGTACATCGAGCCGGACGGCGACTTCTACCTGTACGCCGACGACATCAACCGCGGCTTCGACGTCTTCCGGTTCGAGGCCGACGAGGCGCCGTCGGCCGACGCCGGGACGTTCGTCAGCGCGGCCGCGGCGCGGCGCCAGGGGCTCGGCCTGCCGAACCTGACCCGCCGCAGCGCGAAGAGGGAGAGCCCGAGGCTGTGTCTGCTGAAGGGCGCACGCGGGTAGGACGACCCCTCGTCCCGGAGGTGCTTCGACGGCCCCGGCCGCGCTCGCGACCGGGGCCCTCGTCTACCCTGGGGAGCCTCTGATGCTGGACCTCGTCCGCGAGCTCGCGGCCGTGGACCTCCACCTCACGCAGCAGACCGCCGAGCTGCGCTGGGGGCCCGCGACCACCGTCTTCGCCCTCGCCTCGCTGTGGTGGGTGAAGGGGCCGCTGCTGGTCGGGCTCGGCGGCGTGAGCGACGGGCTGCAGCGCCGGATGCTGCCGCTCGTGATGCTCGCGTCCGGGGTCGCGTTCCTGCTCGCCAGCGCGATCAACCCGCTGCTCAAGGCGCTGGTCGACCGGCACCGCCCGCCGGTGAGCGACCCCGAGCTCGAGTACGTGGGGACCCTTCCCAGCTCGCCCTCGTTCCCGTCCGGCCACGCGATGACGGCGTTCGCGGCGGCCACCGCCATCGCCGTCCTGTGCCCGCGCATGCGCTGGCCGGCGCTGGCCATCGCGCTGCTGGTGGCGGTCTCGCGCCCGTACCTGGGCGTCCACTTCTGGGCCGACGTCGTCGTGGGGGCGCTGCTCGGCGCGGCGATCGGCGCGGGCGTCGCGCTCGCCGCGCGCGGCCTGCGTTCGTGATCGTCCGGGCGGTCGTCCCGTGCCATCTCGAGGCGCCGGACCCGGCGCTGCTGGAGCGGATCGGCGACGCGGTCGACGGCGTGCTCGTGGTCGACGACGGGCTGTCGCCGGCCGAGACGGGCCGGCTCGACGGCGCGGACGTGCTGCGCCTCGGCGGCAACCACGGGAAGGGGACCGCGGTGGCGCACGGGGTGCGGGCGGCGGTCGCGGACGGCGCCGACGCCGTGCTGGTCATCGACGGCGACGGCCAGCATCCGCCGGCGGCGATCCCGGCGTTCCTGGCCGCGGCGCGCGAGGCCGAGCTCGTCATCGGCAACCGGTTCGGCGACCTGCGCGGCATCCCGCTCGTGCGCCGGGCGGCGAACCTCGCCGCGTCGGGGGCGATGGCGGTCGTGGCCCGGCGCCGCGTCGCCGACACGCAGTGCGGCATGCGGCTGATGCGCGGCCGCGCGCTGCACGACGTCCCGCCGCCGCCCGGCGGGTTCGAGGCCGAGACGCTGCACCTGAAGCGCTGCCTGCGCGCCGGCGTCCCGGTCGCGTGGGTGCCGATCCCGGCGATCTACGACGGCGAGCAGAGCTCGTTCAAGGCGCTGCGCGACGGCGCGCAGGTGGCGCGGGCGCTCGTCGCCGGCTAGCCGGCGCCGCCGCGGACCATCGCGCGGTACTCCGACGGCACCATGCCGTGGTGGGCGCGGAACGCCTTCGCGAACTGCGCCGACTGCCGGTAGCCGACGCGCCGAGCGATCTCGCCGACCGGCAGCGGGCCGTGGAGCAGCTCGGCGGCGCGGTCCATCCGGATCGCGGCGAGCTCCTCGCGGAACCCGGTGCCCGCGAGCTCGGCGAAGACGCGCTGGAGCTGGCGGCGGGAGGTGGCGATGCGGGCGGCGACGTCGTCGAGGGTCAGCTCGTCGGCGTAGTCCTCGCGCATGATCGCGCGGGCGTCGTGCAGCAGCTCGGCACGGGAGGCGAGGGTGCTGGGGCGGGGCACGGAGGTGTATGAGTCGACAGCCATGTCGACCGGTACAACGCAGCAGGAGGCGTGACGTTGGCGCAAGACGTCGTCTTCAACGAGGCGACCGGGGAGAGGGTTGCGTTCCTGAGCGAGACCCCGGAGCTGCTGGTCATGCAGGCGGAGTGGACGCGGCCCGGCCGGCGCGCGGCCGAGCACGTCCATCCGGAGATGGAGGAGCGCTGGACGGTGCTCGAGGGCCGCGCCGCGTTCCGGATCGGCGGCGGCGCGGAGGTCGAGGCCGGGCCCGGGGAGACGGTCGTCGCGCCGACGGGCGTCCGCCACGTGGCGTGGAACCCGACCGAGGAGCCGGTGCGCCTGCGGATCGAGATGCGCCCGGCGCTGCGCTGGCGCGCGTTCGTCGAGCGGCTCTTCGCGGCGGGCGGGCGGCCGGATCCGGAGCTGCTGCGCGAGTTCGCGCGCGAGGTCGCGCCGCCCTAAGAAGACAATCCCGGTGGGGTATGTGCTATTCATTTCCCACCATGTCACTAGGCAAAGCACGAAATCGGGCCGGCGCGTCGCGAGCGGCGCGGTGCGAGGCCCCGGCGTCGCGAGCGGCGCGGTGCGGGGCCCTCGGCGCCCTCCTTCTCGCCGCCCTCTCCCTCGCCGGCTGCGGCGGGGCGAGCGACATCAAGGCGTCCGGCGCGGACGAGGGCGGCGGGGGTGGCACGACGCTGTCGCTCGTCGCGTACTCGACGCCGCAGGTCGTCTACGACGAGATCATCCCCGCGTTCCGGCGGACGCC
>DATAAR010000221.1:0-1645 GCA_036259975.1 Solirubrobacteraceae bacterium
AGGGACGCGGCGGTGGCCGCCGCTGGCGTGGGCTCAGCCATGCTGGCTCGTCAGGTCACTCGAAGAGATGACCGCATCGGCGGGTGTCTCGGCTCGACGCGGGCTCCGACATCCGAGCCGGAGCGGTGCACGAAGGTCCTCCGCAGGCCTTCGCTGATCGCGATTCTAGCGCACGGTCGGACGTCTGCGAAGCTGTCGGGGTGCGTCGAGCCCTGTGGTTCCTCGGGCTGGCGGCGCTCGTCGCGGTGCTCGTCATCGGCCTGACACAGGCCGGCGGCGGGGACTCGCCCGAGCCCGGCGCCGGCCCCTCCCTCGCCGAGCTGAAGCGCGCCGTCGCGGACGCGCCGGCGCCGCTCGCCGCCCTCTACGCGCAGGCCAACCAGATCGTCCCGTCGAGCCCCGAGGACTTCGAGCGGCGGCTGCGCGCGCTGCGCGGGTACCCGGTCGTCGTGAACGTGTGGGGCTCGTGGTGCGGGCCGTGCAAGGCCGAGTTCCCGATCTTCCAGCGCGCCACCCAGCGGCTCGGCGAGCGGGTGGCGTTCCTCGGGATCAACCTCATCGACGGCAAGAGGTCCGCGCGGGAGTTCCTCGACAAGCGGCCCGTGCCGTACCCGTCGCTCGAGGACGGCAGCGGGAGGATCGCCCGCAAGGCCGCCCCCGGCACGCAGGGGGCGCCGATCACGATCTACTACGACGCGAGCGGCAGGCGGACGTTCATCCACCAGGGCGGCTACGAGCGCGAGCAGGACCTGATCGACGACATCGAGCGCTACGCCGGTGCCTGAGGTCCGCGTCGACCCCCTGACCGGCCTGAAGACCGTCGTCGCCGGCGAGCGCGCCACGCGCCCCGGCGCCGGGCTGACGACCGAGCCCGCCGCGCCGATCGACCCCGCGAAGGACCCGTTCCTCGAAGGGCACGAGGACCGCACCCCGCCCGAGGTCTACGCGCTGCGGGACGGCGGCGCCGCGCCGGACACCCCCGGCTGGCGCGTGCGGGTCGTGCCGAACCTCTTCCCCGCGCTCGACCCGGACAGCCCGGAGCCCGAGCGACACGCCAACCGCGACCTCTTCACCGCCACGCCCGCGCGCGGCGCCCACGAGGTCATCGTGAACGCGCCGCAGCCGGTGACCTCGCTCGCCGACCTCGAGCCGGCGCAGGTCGCGACGGCGGTCGACGTGTGGCGCGAGCGGATGCGCGCGCACGCCGGCGCGGCGTACGTGCACGTGCTGGTCAACGAGCGCCGCGAGGGCGGCGCCTCGCTGCCGCACACGCACGCGCAGCTGTACGCGCTCGACTTCGTGCCCGCCCAGATCGCCCGCGAGCGCGAGCGCTTCGGGGCGCACGCCGCGCGCACGATGGGCGGCAACCTCCTGGCCGACCTCGTGCAGGAGGAGGTCCGCCAGCGCGTGCGCGTCATCGCCATCGACGACGACGCGGTGCTGATGGCCCCCTACGGCGCGCGGCTCGCCTACCAGCTCATGATCGCGCCGCGCCGCGTGCGGGCCCGCTTCGAGGACGACGGGCCGACCGGCGCCGCGCTGCTGCACGACGCGCTCGTCCGGCTGCGCGAGCGGCTCGGCGCGAGCCCGCCGCTCAACCTCTGGGTGCGGACGGCGCCGCGCGGCGCCCGTCGGCCCGTCGTCC
>DATAAR010000222.1:0-9418 GCA_036259975.1 Solirubrobacteraceae bacterium
TGGTCGGACCGCATGGACTACCGCACCGAGGTCTTCGGCCTCATGCGCGCGCAGATGACGAAGAACGCGGTGATCGTCCCCGACGGCGCCAAGGGCGGCTTCCACCTGCACGACCAGCCCGACGACCCCCACCGGCTCCGCGAGGCGGTCGAGCGCGGCTACGTGACGTACATCAGCGGCCTGCTCGACCTCACCGACAACCTCGTCGAGGGCGAGGTCGTTCACCCCGACGGCGTGCGCGTGCTCGACGAGGACGACACGTACCTCGTCGTCGCCGCCGACAAGGGCACCGCGACGCTGTCGGACACGGCCAACCGGGTCGCCGCGCGCTACGGGTTCTGGCTCGGCGACGCGTTCGCCTCCGGCGGCTCCAACGGCTACGACCACAAGGCGCTCGGGATCACCGCGCGCGGCGCGTGGGAGTCGCTCAAGCGTCATTTCCGCGAGCTCGACCTCGACCCGGCGACCGACCCGTTCACCGCGGTCGGGATCGGCGACATGTCGGGCGACGTGTTCGGCAACGGGATGCTGCTGTCGGACCGCATCCGGCTGGTCGCGGCCTACGACCATCGCCACGTCTTCCTCGACCCCGCCCCCGATCCGGCCCGCGGCTTCGCCGTGCGCCGCCGGCTGTTCGAGCTCGCCGGCTCGTCCTGGGACGACTACGACCGCGACGCGATCTCGGAGGGCGGCGGCGTGTGGCCGCGGGCGGCCAAGAGCATCCCGCTGTCGCCGCAGGCGCGCGCCGCGCTCGGCATCGAGGACGAGGCCCTGCCGCCGACCGACGTGATCCGCGCCATCCTGCGCGCGCCGGTCGACGTCCTGTGGAACGGCGGCATCGGCACGGTGGTGAAGGCCTCGTTCGAGACCGACGCCGACGCCAACGACCGCTCGAGCGACGCGATCCGCGTCGACGCCTCGGAGCTGCGCTGCCGGGTCGTGGCGGAGGGCGGCAACCTCGGCTTCACCCAGCGCGCGCGGATCGAGTACGCCGCCGCGGGCGGGCGCATCAACGCGGACTTCATCGACAACTCGGCCGGCGTCGACTGCTCCGACCACGAGGTCAACCTCAAGGTCCTGCTCAACCTGGCCGTCGACCGCGGCGACCTCGACGGCGACGAGCGCAACGCGCTGCTGCGCGAGGTCACCGACGACGTCGCCGCGCACGTCCTCTACGACTCGTTCCTGCAGGCGCAGATCCTCGCCCAGGAGGTGCGCGGATCGGCGACGCGGATGTACGCCTACGAGGACCTCATGCTCGAGCTCGAGGGGGAGGGGCTGCTCGACCGCGACGTCGAGTTCCTGCCCAGCTCGGAGGAGATGGCCGACCGCCGCCGCGCCGGGCGCGGGATGGAGCGCCCCGAGCTCGCGGTGCTGCTCGCGTACGCGAAGCGCAGCCTCATCGGCGCGGTGCTGCGCTCGGAGCTCCCCGACGACCCGTTCCTCGCCGGGGCGCTGCGCTCGTACTTCCCCGCCGCGGTGATCAGCCGCTTCGGCCACCTCGTCGACGAGCACCCGCTGCGGCGCGAGCTCGTCGCGACGATCGTCGCCAACCACGTGGTGAACGCGCTCGGTCCGACGTTCGTCAGCCGCCTGGTGGCCGAGCTCGGCGCCGAGCCCGCCGAGGTGGTGCGCGCCTACCTCGTCGCGCGCGACGTCAACGAGGCCGGCGCGCGGCGGGAGGCGATCGAGCGCCTCGACGGAAGCGTGGACCGCGCGGCGCACTGGGAGCTCATGGACGGTCTCGACACAATCGTCGAGGCGACGGCGCGCTGGTATCTGCGGCACGCCGAGCCCGGCTTCGACCTGGCGGTCGCGATCGAGGAGGGCCGCGACGCGTTCCGGCGGCTGTCGTCCATGCTGCCGCAACTCGGCGCCCACGACTGGCGGGAGCGGCGCGAGCGCGCGGCGGCCGAGCTCGTCGAGCGCGGGGTGCCCGAGGACATCGCCCACGAGCACGCGTTCCGCGGCGCGCTCGAGCACGCGCCCGACATCGGCGCGATCGCGCGCCTCAGCGGCCGGCGGGTCGAGGAAGTCGGACGCGCGTTCTTCAAGCTCGGGCAGACGCTGCAGCTCGCGTGGCTCGAGCACGAGATCGAGGGCCTGCCGGTGGGCACGCGGATGCAGCGCTGGGCGCTCCACGCCGTTCGCGACGACGTGCTCGCGGCGCGCCGGCTGGTCGCCGAGCGGGCGCTCGCCGAGGCGCCCGACGCGCCGGCCGAGGAGGCGATCGACCAGTACCTCGAGGACCACGCCGCGGGTGTCGCGCGGCTCGCCGCGATCATGCGCGCGTTGGCCGGCGAGGGCGCCGACCTCGCCGGGCTGACGCTGGCCGTGCGCCAGCTCCGCGCGCTGGTGGCCTGACATGGGGCCTGGGCCGGACGCGGTTGTCCTCGACCTCGACGGCGTGCTCGTCGACTCCGAGGAGCGGTGGGACGGCGCGCGGCGGGCGCTCGTGGCCGAGCGCGGCGGGCGCTGGACCGACGAGGCGACGCACGACATGCTCGGCATGAGCTCGCCGGAGTGGTCGCGCTACGTGCGCGACGAGCTCGGCGTCGACATGGCGCCGGAGGAGATCAACGCGGACGTCGTGCGGCGGCTCCTCGACGGCTACGGCCACGAGCTGCCGCTCCTGCCCGGCGCGGTCGAGGCGGTGCGCGCGCTGGCGCAGCGCTGGCCGCTCGGCCTCGCCTCGTCGTCGAACGCCCGCGTCATCGCGACCGTGCTCGAGCGCGCCGGCATTGACGACGTGATCCGCGCCTGGGTATCGAGCGAGGAGGTCGCGCGCGGCAAGCCGGCGCCCGACGTGTACGTCGAGGCGGCGCGGCGGCTCGGCGTCGATCCGGCGCGCTGCGTCGCGGTGGAGGACTCGAGCAACGGCCTGCGCTCGGCGGCCGCCGCGGGCATGGCGGTCGTCGCCGTGCCGATGCGGGCGTTCCCGCCGGCGCCGGACGCGCTTGCGCTGGCGACCGTGACGGTCGACGGGATCGCCGGGGTGACGCCCGAGGTGATCGAGGCGGCTTACGCGCGCGACAGCGACCGCGCCGGCCGGTAGGCTCCGCCACGCAGTGCCGGACCGCCGCGTACATCCCCTCAGGGCCCGCCGCTCCGCCGGCGCGCTCCGCGGCGCGTCCATCAACGCCATTACCACCAGCTGAGCCTGCGCCCGATGCGAGCGCAGGCCGACCGTCCCGACCGGGCGGCGGTGGCGCATGGCCATTGGCGATCCGGGCGGGACCGATCGGAGGCCCGCCGTGCACCACACCCACCAGCTCGAACTCACCGTCGCCGCCGCGCCGCTGGTGCTCGACCGCATCGTCGCGGTCTGCCGCGCCCGCCAGTGCGCGATCAGCGCGCTGCAGTTCGCGGCCGCCGACCGCCACCGCCCCGGACGCGTGCTCGTGACGTTCGAGGCCGACGCGGCCCGGGCGCGGGTCGTAGCCCAGCGCCTGGCGGGGATGCCGGGCGTCCTGGCGGTCTCGATCTCGGGAGCTCGCGCCGGGATTGGCGCGGCGGCGTAGTGCGCCGTGCGGCGTTCGAGCCCGCCTGGTGGCGCTAGTGCGGATCCTCGCCCGTCGCCGCCGGCGGGCGCGACTCCTCGGCCAGCGAGGTGATCGCCAGCCGCCCGCGCGCCGCCGACTCCAGCACCTCCGTCGCCTCCTCCTGCGAGCGCGCGTAGAGCTCCACCAGCAGGTGGACCGTGATCGTCGTGTCGTCCTCGTGCTTGTGGAAGCGCACGTGGGTGAAGAACTCGCGCGTGCCGTGGTCGCCGAACGCCGCGAAGCTCAGCGCCTCGCCCGCCTCGGGGCCCGAGCACGTCTCAACGTCCTCGGCGTCGACGGTCACGGTGCAGGAGGCCACCCACGGGGTGCCGGCGATCATCCGCTCCCAGCGGTCCTCGATCGGCTCGACGCGGCCGTCGCGGAAGCCGAGGTGCGGCTGGTCGTGCATGCACTCGAGGCACTGCACGACGGCCTCCTGCATCTCGTCGACGACCTCGCCGCGCTCGCCCGAGTCGGCGTCGATCTTGTGGATGCCCTCGTAGTGCACTTGCACCTCGAGGTCGGTGGACCAGCAGCGGTAGCAGCGCAGCCAGGCCCGCGTGTCGACCGAACCCTCCATCCCGCACAGCATAGGTGCGGGGCGGCGCCGAGCGGCAGGCGGCCGCCCGTCAGCCGCCGATCGCGCTCATCGAGCGCGCCGGCTGCACGAAGCCCGGCTCGTTGACCCGGTGCTTGAGCTCCTTGCGCCACACCGCGTCGCGCACGATCTCCTCGATGTCGTCGTCGGTCGCGCCCGCGCGCAGCGGCGCGCGCAGGTCGGTCTCGCTCAGCGAGAACAGGCACGTGCGCAGGCGCCCGTCGGCGGTCAGGCGGATCCGGTTGCAGTCGCCGCAGAACGGCTCGCTCACCGGGTTGATGAACCCGATGCGGCCCTTGCCGTCGGCGAAGCGGTACACGCGGGCGGTCGAATGCGCCTCGCGCGGCTCCGCCTCGAGCGGATACACCGCGTGGATGGCGGCGCGGATCTCGTCGCCGGAGAGGACGCTGTCCGGCGTCCAGTTGTGGTCGGCGTCGAGCGGCATGAACTCGATGAAGCGCACCTCGTAGGGGTGCTCGCGCGCGAACCGCGCGAACGGCACCGCCTCGTCCTCGGTGAAGCCGCGCATGGCGACGGCGTTGACCTTGATCGGGTGCGCCTCGGGGAAGCGCGCGAGCACCTCGAGCCCGCGCAGGACACGGGGCAGCGCGTCGCGGCGGGTCATCTCGAAGAACCGGTCGCGCTGGAGCGAGTCGATCGACACGTTGAACCGGTTGATCCCCGCGCGCACGAGCGCCTCGGCGTCGCGCTCGAGCAGGTAGCCGTTCGTCGTGACCGACAGGTCGGCGACGCCCGGGATGGCGGACAGCATCCCGGCCAGCCGCGGGAACTCGCGGCGCACGAGCGGCTCGCCGCCCGTCAGGCGCACGTCGTGGACGCCCATGTCGGCGAGCAGCGTGACCAGGCGGACGATCTCCTCGAAGCT
The DNA here is from genome assembly GCA_036259975.1 of Solirubrobacteraceae bacterium. GTDB lineage: Bacteria > Actinomycetota > Thermoleophilia > Solirubrobacterales > Solirubrobacteraceae > JAOPZW01. Next base: position 5,027 of record DATAAR010000222.1, read on the forward strand.
CAGGACCTCGTCGCGCTCAAGCCATGGGAGCCCCTCGGCCGGCATGCAGTACTGACAGCGGAAGTTGCAGCGGTCGGTGACCGACACCCGCACGTCGGCGATACGGCGGCCATGACCGTCGAGCAGGAGCTCCCGGGGCATGTCCCCAAGCGTAGCGGCGTGCGCTAACGGGTGCTGAGGGCCGCGGGCTCGGGGGCGGCGCCGCGCCTGCCGCCGTCGGCGCCGCGGCGCCCCTCGGGCAGCGTCAGCGCGAGCGCCAGCGCCGGCAGCGGCAGCACGGCGACGACCTCGAGCGCGGTCCGCAGGCCGTGTGCGTCCGCGACCACGCCGAGCAGCGCGGCGCCCAGGCCGCCCATGCCGATGGACAGCCCCAGCGTCACGCCCGACGCGATGCCCAGGCGGTTGGGCAGGTACTCCTGGCCCATGACGACGGTGACGCTGAACGTCGCGACCGTCGCGGCGCCGATGAACGCAAGCGTGGCGACCGCCACGCCGACGCCGCCGAGCAGCATGACCGCCATGAGCGGCGTCAGCACCGCCAGCGACGTGCGCAGGACGACCCGCCGCCCGAACCGGTCCGCGATGCGACCGCCGATGAGCGTGCCGATCGCCCCGGACGCGAGCATCGCGGTCAGCGCGCCGTTGGCGGTGGCCTCCGACGCGTCGAGCTCGTCGACGAAGTAGAGCGGGACGAGCGTCATGAGCCCGAAGTAGACGGTCGAGCGTGCGGCGATCGCAGCGGTCAGGCGCGCGAACGGCCGCCACTGGTCGGGCACGGGCGCCGCGCCGCCGTCGTCGCGGGCGACGGGCCGAAAGCGCTTCAGGCGCGCGAGCTCGCGGAGCTGGAACAGCGCGACGGCGGCCGGCAGCACCGCCACGAGCGGGGTGCCGCCGAGGCCGAACGCGAGCGCGAGCGGCGTCACGAGCACCGGGCCGAGCGCGAAGCCGGCGTTGCCGCCGACCGAGAAGAAGCTCATCGCCGTCGCCCGCCGGTCGCCGGCGACGTAGTTCGCGAAGCGCGAGGCCTCCGGGTGGTACGCGGCCACGCCGAGGCCGCTCACGACCACCACCGCGAACGTCAGCGCATAGCTGCCCGCGACGCCCGCCAGCGCGATGCCGCCGGCCGCGAGTGCGACGCCGCCTGGCATCAGCCACGGCAGCGAGCGGCCGTCGGAGAGGTGGCCGAACAGCGGCTGCACGATCGACGACGACACCGTCGCAGCGAGCACGAGCGCCGACGCCTGCGCGTACGACCACCCGTGCTCGGCGATCAGGAACGGCAGCAGCGCCGGCAGCGCGCCCTGGCACAGGTCCACGCACAAGTGGCCGAGCGAGAGCACGGCCATGGCGCGGCGGTCCAGCGAGCGGACGGGCACCCGGTCATCGTTATCAGACGCTTGCGGACACAACCGCCGCGCACCCGTCACCGAACCCTTTGCATCCGGGCCCCACGGGCCCGTAGAGTGCGGCGCGCAGAGAGCGGCCGACCCGAGCGTCAGAGAGGACCGGCCATGAAGAACCTCACCACGCAACAGCACTACGACGTGCCCGGCGGCACCCTCAAGGTGGTCCTGACGACCGACCACGCGCTGAGCCCGGTCGAGCGCGCGGACCTCGACCACATCGCCGACGCGTGCGCCGCCTTCCAGGCCCACGAGCGCTCGCGGCATGCAGACCCGGGCGCCGCCGCGGCGCCCGCGCTCGAGGTCGACGAGGCGATCTGGGAGCTGGGCGGCGAGCAGGGCATCACCGCGGGGTAGCGCGTCGTTCCCGTTCGGTTGTGGCGATCCGCCGGCGGGGGCGGCTTGGCGTCGCGTGGGGTGATGCGGGAAGTCGGACACAGAGGACGAGAATCCGCATCAGACCCCACGAAGCTCACGAAAGGCCCACGTCCGGCGAACGTCAGCCGCGTCGTCCGCGGGCGCCCGGATGTCCAACCGGTCCGTCACGCCGCTCGCACCGCCCTCGCCCCGCGCGCCGGCTCACCGCCTCCTCGATGCGCTGTCCGCGTCCGCTGCCCACCGCGACGCCGGAAGGGGACGCCCAAAGCGCGTCCCCGTTGCACCCGCACAGCGACCCTGCAAACGTGTGCATAATGGCGCCGTGCGCCCCTCCGTGACGCTGCGCGACGTCGCCCGGGCCGCCCGCGTGCACCCGGGCACCGTGTCCCGCGCGCTCAACGCCGAGACCCGCGGCCTCGTCAACGAGGAGACCGCCGAGCGCGTGATCCGCGCCGCCGAGGAGCTCGGCTACCGCCCGAACCCGATGGCCCGGGGGCTCAAGACGAACCGGTCGTTCACGGTCGGCGTGCTGGTTCCCGACATCACCAATCCGCTGTTCCCGCCGATCGTCCGCGGGATCGAGGACCGTCTCGGCGCCGCCGGGTACACGTCGCTGATCGCGAACACCGACAACGACCCCGACCGCGAGCGCCACGACTTCGAGGCGATGCGCGCCCGCCAGGTCGACGGCTTCATCACCGCGACCGCCCGGCTCGACCGCGACTTCGTCAGCGAGACCGAGGGCGTCGAGCAGCCGATCGTGCTCGTCAACCGCCGCCTGGAGGACGTGAGCCTGCCGGCGGTGAGCGCCGACGACCGCGAGGGCGCCCGGCTCGCCGTCGAGCACGTCGCCGGGCTCGGCCACCGCCGGATCGCGCACCTCGGCGGTCCGCAGGCGCTGTCGACCGGCCACCAGCGCCGGATCGGCTTCACCGAGGCGATGGCCGGCGCCGGCCTCGAGATCGACGAGCGCGCCGTGCGCTTCGCCAGCGCGTTCACCGAGGCCGAGGGCGCGCGCGTGTGCCGCGAGCTGCTCGACGCCGCGCCCGGGATCACCGCGATCGTCGCCGCCAACGACCTGCTCGCGCTCGGCTGCTACGACGTCCTCGCCGAGCGCGGCCTGCGCTGCCCGGAGGACGTGTCGATCGTCGGGTTCAACGACATGCCGTTCGCCGACCGCTTCGATCCCCCGCTGACGACGGTCCGCATCCCGCATCGCGAGATCGGCGCGGCGGCGGCGGACCTGCTCCTCGAGCGCCTTGCCGACGGCGAGCACGGCCCGCGCCAGCTCCTGCTGGCTCCGAGCTTCGCGGCGCGGCGGTCGACCGCGCCGCCGCCCGGCTGAGGACGTTCTCGCTTGACAAACCGGCGGGCCGCGGACTACGGTCGCAGTCGATTGCAGCAAACGTTTGCAACGGGGTAGGAGGAGGTCGCGATGTGGAGCAGGCGTTGGCTCGCACCGGCGCTCGCCGCCGCCGCGCTGGTCGTGGCGGGGTGCGGCGGTGACGACGGCGGTGGAGGCGGAGGCGGCGGAGGCTCCGCGAGCAAGGAGCCGATCCGTATCGGCGCGTCGCTGCCGCTGACCGGCGAGTTCTCCGAGCCCGGCAAGGCGGCCCGGCAGGGCTACGAGGTCTGGGAGAAGGTGATCAACGACAAGGGCGGCCTGCTCGGTCGCAAGGTCGAGATCGTGATCCGCGACGACGCCAGCGACCAGAACACCGTCGTCGCCGACTACAACGCGCTGATCAGCCGCGAGCGGGTCGACATGCTGCTCGGGACGTTCTCGTCGCTGCTCAACATCCCCGCCTCGACGGTCGCCGAGCGCAACCGCATGCTCTACGTCGAGCCCGCCGGCGGCGCGCCCGAGATCTTCGACCGCGGCTACAAGTACCTGTTCTTCGCCCAGCAGGCGACGGCCGACCGCCAGGGCGACCTGTTCGCGGAGTACATCCTCAACCTCCCGGCCGACCGGCGCCCGAAGACCGCGGCGTACCCGTCGCTGGACGACCCGTTCGCGCTGCCCGTGCTCAACGGCATCCGCGAGAAGTTCGAAAAGGCCGGAATCCGGACCGTCTACCGCACGACCTACGCCACGGAGAACACCAACTTCGACGCGATCGCCGGCCGCGTGCGCGCGGCCAATCCCGACGTCCTGATGCACGGCGCCACGTTCGCCGACGGCGTCGGCTTCGTGCGCGCGCTGGACAAGGTGGGCTTCAAGCCGGACTACTTCTTCCAGACGAGTGCGCCGTCGTTCGCCGGCCAGTACTCCAAGGGCGTCGGCGTCGAGAACACCGAGGGCACGTTCTACGCGGTGAGCTGGACCGCCGAGGCAAAGACGCCCGGCAACGAGGAGTTCCTGCGGGTGCACCGCGAGCTGTTCGGACCCGGCGAGCCGGCGGAGGACGCCGCGGACGCGTTCGCCGCCGCGCAGGTGCTCGAGGCGGCGGTCAACGCGGTCAAGAGCATCGACGACCAGCTCAAGCTCGCCAACTGGATCCGCGAGAACGAGGTCGACACCATCCTCGGCAAGCTGCGCTGGGACGAGACCGGCGCCCCGCAGGGCGAGTTCCTGATCGGCCAGTGGCAGAACGGCAAGTCGGAGATCGTG
>DATAAR010000223.1:0-3901 GCA_036259975.1 Solirubrobacteraceae bacterium
CGCCGTCGCGCAGCGTGCAGTCGATCACCTCGACGTGCGTCGGGATCGCTAGCGCGTCGCCGCCCACCCCTGCTCCTCTCGGTCCGGCGACGTCCACGGGTGCATCTCGACGTCGCACCACCGCACGAGCTCCGCGATGCACATCCGCCCGTCGTGGCGCCACGCGAGGCTGGGCTCGGCCATCGCGCCCGGCGCGCAGACGCGCGTGGCGCCGAGGCCGGCGAGCGCCTGCACGAGCGCCGGCGTCTCCGCGTCCGTCGCGCCGACCGCGACGTTCTGGAGGCGGTCTCCGTACGGCCGCAGCAGCTCGACGGCCGCCGCCGGCCCATCGACCGGCAGGACGCGCAGCATCCGATCGCCGGTGGCGGCGGCATCCAGCTCGTCGTCCAGCGCCACCGCCCAGTCGCGCCCGGCCCACAGCCGCCGCCCGGCGGAGGCGGCGGCACGGTAGTGGGCGTCCGCGCGGCGCAGCTGGAGCGCCGCGGCCTGCTCGAGCGGAGGGTCGCCGAGCGGGCACTCGCGGGCGTGGTCGTCGAGGGCGTGTGCGATCGTCGCGCAGAAGCGCGCCACGTCGTCGTGGCCCCCCTCGACGAGGTAGGCCTGCGGGGCGATGCAGGCGTGCTGGTTGAACATCGAGGTGTCGCGGGCGATGGCGCGCGCGACGGCCGCGTCCCCCTCGCCCGCGCGGAAGGCGCGGGTCACCAGCCCCACCGACAGGCGGTGGCCGTGCTCGAGGAAGCGCTGGTGGGGACCGGTCGCCGCGCGTGCGGCCGCGCAGCTCTCGTCGCCGCCGTAGGCGATGACCACGTCGGCGAGGGCGAAGACGGCGGCGCGGGTGTCGACGTCGTCGCGCTCCCAGTACGTGACCAGGCCGGCGTCGCCGAGCCGCGGGTCCGCCTCGGCCAGCGTCCGCACGAACTCGCCCGCGAACGTCGGCTCCGCCGCCGCGACCTTCGCGACGAACGCCGACTTCGTCAGCAGCGCCCGGACGATCGAGAGCGCGGGCAGCCCCGGGACGTTCCCGGTGAAGATCGCGAGCACGATCCCGTGGCTGCTTGCGGTCGTCAGGCCGCCGAGCACTGGGTCGGGCCGCGGTCCGTCGAGCACCGCGGGATCGCCGAGCTCGCGGCGCAGCGCGCGCCAGAGGCTGTCGGCCCTGTAGTTGCGCAGCTCGACGTCGAAGCTGCGGTCGACGACCTCCTCCGAGAACCCGGTCGCCGCGGCCGCGCGTGCGCAGGCCGCCCGCCGCACCGGCCAGTCGCGCTCGCACCACTGCGCCGCGACCTCGTCGATGGCCTCCACGATCTCGGCGATCGGCGTCGCCTGCAGCGCTCGCCGGGCCTCGCGCAGCCCGGCGCCGACGTCCCTCCACGCGCCGAGCAGGGGGCGCTGGAGCGAGTAGGACGGACCGTCGCCGCCCGCGACGACCAGCTCGAGCGCGTCGGGGTCCGCCCACGAGGGGATCCACGAGATCCGCTCGGCGACCGCGGCGTCATGCATACGCCGGCTCCTCGCGGGCCGTCATCCGGTCGAGCGTCAGCGAGCAGCCGCGGCTCTGCCCGCGCTGCGCGCGCCCCGTGATCGCGACGCCGTGGGGCGTCGCGAGCGCCATGTCGCCGGTGAGGACCACGGGCGGGCGGTCGACGAGGCAGAGGTCCACGACGCTCAGCAGCCCGGGACCGTCGTCGACCGGCGCGAGCGTCCGGACGTCGAGCACCTCCGGCTGCACGTAGGGGAAGGCGCCCTTGGGGCGCTCGCCGCCGGGGCCGACGGGCACGTCGCAGCGGTCGTAGAGCTGGCTCGCCAGCTCCGTCATCCCGAAGAGGTTCACGAGGCGGTCGCCGCCCACGCCGAACGTCCGCGTCAGCGCCGAGCGCAGGTCGTCGACGGCCACCCTGCGGGTCACGCCCTTGAAGCCGCCGGCGTCGACGACCCGCGACCCCGGCGGCAGCGCCCAGCGCAGCCCGCGCCGCTCCAGCTCCTCGCACGCGTTGAGGAACGCCAGCGAGCCGCCGATCAGCACCGCGGGCACCCCCTCGGCGCACGCGCGGTCCAGCGCCGTCGCCAGCGCGCCGTGGTCGATGCCCTCGGGCCCGACCACCACGGCGCTCAGGTCCGGATCGCCGAGCGTCGTGGCGATCAGCTCCATGCCGTAGGCCATCACCATGTGCGGCGCAGCCGCCTCCGGCGGCACGAGCCGCACGATCGCCGGCCGGTCGAGGCCGTTCACGACGCGGCGCCGTGCGCTCTCGAGGATCGAGAGGCGCATCAGCTCCATCCCGCGCGCCGAGTAGCTCGCGCGCCCGCGGCCGCCGCCGGTCGTCCCGCTGGTCGTGAACGTCCGCACGGGCGGGCTGTCCGGGAAGAGGTACGGCGGCCGGGTCTTGAACGCGCTGTCGGGGATGCCGCGGCCGCGCGCGGTGGCGCGCCAGTAGTCGCGCACGACGGGGCTGTTCGCCTCGGCGATGTCGCACAGGCGGTCGAGGAGCGCGTCGCGCTCGACCGGCTCACCGGCGATCAGGCGCGCCACGTCCTCGTGGGCGCACGCGACCGCAGCATCGCTGTGGCGATACACCGGAACGTCTCTCTCCCCTCTGACCGACGGCCGACGAGCACGAAATCCGTGCTCGTCCCCCTGATCGGGCGCAGCATAGAGAGGTGGTCAGAGTTTGGCAATCATTAAGATCTTGCGCATTAATTCGCCAGAGCGGTCATCGCGACACGAACCTGCCCAAACCGACCTCGGCCGCCACCGGTCGCTCTGGCTCGACACCGCCTCCTTCGAGCGCCACCGGCCGCTGCCCGGCGATCGCAACTACGACGTGGTGGTCGTCGGCGCGGGGATCACCGGGCTCACGACGGCGCTGATGCTGGCGCGGGCGGGCCTCGCCGTCGGCGTGCTGGAGGCGGCGCGGATCGGAGCCGGCACGAGCGGTCACACGACTGCGAAGGTGACCTCGCAGCACGGGCTCGCGTACTCGCGGCTGCGCCGGACGCTGGGCCTCGACGCCGCCGTGACCTACGGCGCGGCGAACGAGGTCGCGAAGGAGCGCGTGGCCGCCTTCGCCGCCGAGGGGATCGAGTGCGACTTCCGGCGGCGCCCGGCGTACGTGTACGCATCGGCCTGGTGGCAGGAGCCGCTGGTCCGGCTCGAGGCCCGCGACGCCGCGGCGGCGGGGCTGCCGGCGCGGTTCGTCGACCGCGTGCCGCTGCCGTTCCCGACCGCCGGCGCGGTCCGGTTCGACGACCAGGCCGAGCTCCATGCCGGGCGCTACCTGAGCGGCCTGGCGCGCCTGCTCGGCGAGGCCGGTGGCGAGATCTTCGAGGGCACGCGCGCCCGCGCGGTCCACGAAGGCCGGCTCTGCCGCGTCGAGACCGACCACGGCGTCGTCCGCGCGGAGCACGCGGTGCTGGCGACGCTGCTGCCGTTCGCGGACCGCGGCGGGTTCTTCGCGCGCGCGTTCCCGTCGCGGTCGTACCTGCTCAGCGCGCGGATCGCCGACCCCCCGCCCGAGGGCTGCTTCATCTCCGCCGCCCCGCCGGTGAGGACGATCCGGTCACATCCGGTGGAGGACGGCGAGCTGCTGCTGGTCGGCGGCGAGGGCCACCACGCAGGCGATGGCCGCGCCGACCCCGAGCGCTACCGGCGGCTCGCGGCGTTCGCCCGCCGGCACTGGCACGTCGAGTCGATCGAGCACCACTGGTCGGCGCAGGACTACAGCACCGGCGACGGGGTCCCCTTCGTAGGCCGCCTGCATCCGGCGACGAGGCGGCTGCACGTCGCCACGGGCATGGGGAAGTGGGGCATGACGAACGGCACCGTCGCCGCGATCCTGCTCACCGACGCGATCCTCGGCCGCAGGAACGCGTGGGCGCCGGTGTTCTCCGCGACGCGGATCCG
>DATAAR010000224.1:0-9670 GCA_036259975.1 Solirubrobacteraceae bacterium
CTCCTCGCCGGCGTAGAGGTGCACGAAGCCGGGGATCTCCCCGGTGGCGAACTCGCGGTGGAGGCGCTCCTCGAACTCGCGGATCGTGCGCATCACGCGATAGGCGTCGAGCACCTGCTCCTTGGTGACGTCCCCGGTGCCGGGGGGTGCGACTGCGGACATCTCCCTCTCCTCGTGTCGACTGCAGCGAGCCATCCCGGCGCAGGTTGCTCGGGGGCTGCATCGGCCGCAATTCGCATCGCCGCGTCCACGTCGATCGTGAGCGGCCCCAGGGCGAGCCGGACGGTGACCGGCTCGTCGTGGCGGCGCTCGATCTCGCGCTCGCCGTCGAGGGCGACGGTCCCCGGCCCCAGCGCGACGTGGACCTCGTCGCCGAGCGCGAGCACGCGGTGCCCCGCGACGGGCACGGGCACGACGAGCCCCGGGGCGAGCGCGACTCGTACCGTGCGCGCCGCGGAGTCGCCGTCGGGGGCGATCCGCACGTGCAGCCCGCGGCCGCCGCCCCGCGCCAGCGGCTGCAACGCGCCCGCGACGGCAGACAGGCCGACGGCGCTCGGGTTGGCGAACGTGACGAAGAGCTCGCTGACGTCGGCCGAGCGCCACAGCGCCCGCGCGCCGATGAACCGCTCGCGGCTCACCGCGACGTCGACGAGCGCGAGGTCGGGGGCGGCGCCCGGGACCTCGACCTCGAGCGCCGCCTCGCGGCGCAACGCGTCCGCGCCCGCGCGCCCGCTGGCGACGAGGCCGGTCGCGATGCCGGCCACCGTGGTCTCGCGCAGCTCCGGGAACGCGTTGTTCGTGCCGGTCGACAGCGCGCACAGCGGCACGTCGCCGCACGCGCGGGCGACGACGCGGTGGGTCCCGTCGCCGCCGAGCACCACGATCGCCCGCACGCCGGCGGCGATCATCCGCTGGACCGCGATCTCGCTGTCGCGGGCGGTGCCCTCGAGCACGACGTCGAGCTCCTCGAGCACCGGGAACGGCCCGGCGCCGTTGAACGCCGGGACCGTGTGGCGGGCGTGGAGGTGGCGGTGCAGCGTCGTCGACAGGCCGTCCGCGGCGGGCAGCATGAGCACGCGCCCGACGCCCGCAGCCCCGAGCCCGGCCATCAGGCGGAAGACCATCCCCGCCTTGTCGGCGTTGCCGACCACGGACGCGCCCGCGACCAGCCGGCGGATGTCCCGCCCCGACGCCGGGTTGGCGATGACCCCCACGGTGACGTCCTCGGACACCGCCGTCAGCCTACGTTCCCGCGCGCCGCACGCCCCGGACCTAGCGAGTGACGCTGGCGGCGCGGCCGGCGCGCACGCACGTCCGCAGCGCGCTGTCGAGGATGTCGACAGCCGCGTCGATCTCGTCCTCGGTGACGGAGAGCGGCGGCGCCATGCGGAAGCAGTTGGCGTTCCCGCCGGTCCGGACGATGTTCATCGACAGCCCGCAGCGCAGGCACTCGGAGGTGACCGCGGCGCCGAGCTCGTTGGCGGGCTCGCGCGTGTCGCGATCCGTCACCAGCTCGAGCCCCGCGAGCAGCCCGCGGCCGCGGACGTCGCCGACCTGCTCGTGCTCGGCCTGCAGCTCGCGCAGCCGCGCGTCGAGGTGGGCGCCGCGCTCGCGGGCGCGGGTGACGAGGTCCTCCTCCGCGATCACGTCGAGCACCGCGAGCCCGGCGGCCGCGGGCAGCGGGTCGGAGACGTGCGAGGTCACGTGCAGGAAGCCGCGCTCGACGGCCGTCTGCTCGATCGCGGCCGTCGTGATCGTCGCCGCGAGCGGCACGCCGCCGCCCAGCGTCTTCGACACCGCGATGAAGTCGGGCACGATGCCGTCGAGCTCGAAGCCGAACATCGCGCCCAGGCGCCCGAAGCCGGTCTGGGCCTCATCCATGACGAGCAGCATCCCGCGCTCGCGGCAGAGCTCGAGCAGGCGCGCGAGGTAGCCGGCCGGCGGCACGATGATGCCGCCCGCGGACAGCACGGGCTCGGCCACCAGCGCGGCGAGCGAGCCCACGGACTGCTGGTCGACCAGGTCGAAGCCGGCCTCGAGGCACGTGCAGTCGCACGCCCCGTCGCAGTGGCGGATCGGGCAGCGGTAGGCATACGGCGCCGGCAGCGCGAGCGCGCCCGGCACGAGCGGGCCGTAGCCGGCGTGCCCCATGGAGAACGTGACCGACGACGTCCCGGCGAGCAGTCCGTGGAAGCTGCGCGTCAGCCCGACGACCTCGAAGCACCCGGTGGCGAGCTTGGCCAGCTTGACCGCGACCTCGTTCGACTCCGAGCCCGTGTTCAGCAGCATCACCCGGTCGAGCGGGCCCGGGGCGAGCCGTGCCAGGCGCTCGCCGAGGGCGAGCACGGGCTCGGACAGCATCCACGAGTTGAGGTGCACGACCTCGTCGAGCGCCCCGCGGATCGCGTCGGCGATCCGCGGATGGTTGTGCCCGAGCGTCGAGCAGATCTGGCCCGACGTGAAGTCGAGGATCCGCCGGCCGTCGGTGGTCTCGATCCACGCCCCCTCGGCTCGCGCCACCGTCAGCGGCGCGAAGCCGCCGGCGTAGCGGATCAGGTGGCGCTCGCGCGGGTCGGGCATGGGCGGGGTGCGGTCGCGCGACTCTACCGTCGCGACCGTCAGGCGGCGGCGCGCGCGCTCCAGACGCCCGTCGCCGCGGTGTCGCGCGCGTAGTCGGCAAACGCGCGCGGCTCGCGGCCGAGCGCCTGCCCGACGCCGTCGGCGACGCCGGCGTTGCGCTCGACGAGGACCTCCTCGTAGAGGTACGCGAGCAGCGACACGACCTCGGCCGGCACCCCGTCGGCCGTTGCGCCGGCGACGAAGGCGTCGAGCGAGATCGGCACGTAGCGCACGTCGCGGCCGGTGGCGCGCGCGATCTCGGCGATCGCCTCGGCGTGCGTCAGCGCGCTCGGGCCGGTCAGCTCGTAGACCCGCCCCGCGTAACCGTCCTCGGTCAGCGCCGCGACCGCGACGTCGGCGATGTCCTCGGCGTCGACGAACGGCGCCGGCACGTCCCCGGCCGGCAGTGCCACCTCGCCGGCGAGGATCTGGTCGAGGAGGAACTCCTCGCTGAAGTTCTGCATGAACCAGCTGCACCGCACGACCGTCCACTCGGCACCCGAGTCGGCCAGGGCGCGCTCGGCGCGCCGGGCCTCCTCCTCGCCGCGGCCGGACAGCAGCACGAGCCGGCGCGTGCCGCCCGCGAGCGCGATCGAGGCAAGCTCCGCGATCGCCTCCGTCGATCCGGGCACCGCGAGGTCCGGGTAGTAGGCGATGTACGCCGCGGACGCCCCGTGCAACGCGGGCCCCCACGTCGAGCGGTCCTCCCAGTCGAACGGCGGCTCGGCCGAGCGCGAGCCGATTCGCACCGGCACGCCGCGCGCCTTCAGCCGGGCGGCGACCCGCCGGCCGGTCTTGCCTGTGCCGCCCGCCACGAGCGTCGTCATGTCTTCTCCTTGAGGCCGTTGCATCGTGGGTCCAGTGTCCGCTGCGATCCCGCGACGTTCTATGGCTATGCGTCGCCGGTTCATGCTCGGGCGTCCAACATGCGCGGACGCGGGGCGCAGTGGGCGATACTCGAGACATGAGCGCGATCGATGCCTGGCCACCGCCGGACCCGCTCGGCGAGGCGCTGCACGTCGTGCGGATGGACGGCGGCTTCTACTGCCGCTCGGAGCTGAGCGCTCCATGGGGCCTGACGCTGCACGCGATGCCCGGCTTCCTGTGGTTCCACGTGGTCACGGTCGGGCGCGCCCTGCTCGAGGTCGACGGAGCGGAGGACCTCTGGCTGCATCCCGGTGACGTCGCGCTCGTGCCACACGGGCACGGCCACCGGCTGCGCAGCGAGCCGGGCGTGCCGGCGCCCGACGTTCTCGACCTGGATCTCGAGCACCCGAGCGAGCGCTACGAGATCCTCCGGCACGGCGGCGGCGGGTCGCCGACCATCCTCATCTGCGGCGCGGTCGGCTTCGACCATCCGGCGGCGCGCAGCCTCGTCGGGATGCTGCCCCCGACGATCCACATCGCGGCCGCCGATGGCGCACGGGCGACGTGGATGCAGGGCGTCTTCGGGCTGATCGCCGCGGAGGCGCGCGAGTTCCGCCCCGGCGGCGAAGCGGTCATCACCAGGCTGTCCGACGTCCTGGTGATCCAGGCGATCCGCGCGTGGATCGAGACGTCGCCGACCGCGAGAACGGGCTGGCTGGGGGCGCTGCAGGACCCGCATATCGGCCGCGCGCTGGCGCTCATCCATCGCGATCCGGCGCGAGCGTGGACCGTGGCGTCGCTCGCGACCGAGCTGGCGATGTCGCGTTCGGCCTTCGCCGCCCGCTTCACCGAGCTCGTCCGCGAGCCGGTCATGCACTACGTGACGCGCTGGCGCATGCACGTCGCGCAGCATGCGCTCGAGACCGAGGGCGCGACGGTGGCCGAGCTCGCCGACCGGCTCGGCTACCGGTCGGAGGCCGCGTTCGCGCGCGCGTTCAAGCGGGTCGTGGGCATCGCGCCCGGCGCCGTCCGGCGCGGCGGGGCGGCGGCGCGCGCGGCGTAGTCGTACGGCCGTCCTTCAGGCCTGCGGGCTGCCGCTGCGGTGGCGCCAGTGCTCGGGCAGGTCGGGGTGCTCGAGGAAGACGATGTGGTCGTCGGTGCCGGACGCGGCGACCGCGTCCCACACGGTCTGGAGCGCCTCCTCGAGGTCGTCGGCCTCGAGCGTGATTTCAAACACGCCCACGTCGTCGGGCTCGCCGACCTCCGCGTCGTCGGGGAGCGCATCGGCGAGCTGCTCGCGCGCCTCGTCGTCTCGCGGCGTGCCGGGGTGGAGCAGCAGCATGCCCACGGGATATCGATCAGCCATGGCGGCGGTACTCCCCGGCGGCGCGGCGGCCAAACACGGCGCGGCGCCACGCGCGCGGCACGCCTCAGCCGCCCTCGAGGTTGCGCCGGAGGTTCTCGTGATAGCCCGCGAACTGCCGGCCGAGCACGCGTCGCGCGACCGGCTCGAGCAGGCGCAGCGGGCCCGGCAGCGGACCCTCGGCAGCGAAGTGAACGCGCGTGCCCTCGCCGTCGGGCGCGAGGGTCCACCTCCCGTCGACCTTGGCCGGGCCCTCGACGATGTGCGTACCGAACCGCCGCGGCCGGTCGAACTCGGAGAACTCGACGACCTGCTCGAACTCCTTGCCGAGCGGCGGCTTCGTGCGCTCGCGGATCCGCGTGCCGGGGCCGGGCGGGCCTGGCGTGATCTGCTCGACGGACGTCTTGACCGTCTGCCACTCGGCGAGGTGCGCGGGGTCGGTCAGGTAGTCGAAGACGACCTCCGGCGGGCGGGCGACGCGGAACGTCTGCTCGATGCGCATGGCCGCTCAGACCGAGGCCCGGACGCCGTGGCGCTCGGCCACGAGCCCGACGATGTCGCGCATGATCCGCGTCAGGTCGAAGTCCTTCGGGGTGTAGACGGCGGCCACGCCGGCGGCGCGCAGCGGCTCGACGTCCGCCTCGGGGATGATCCCGCCGACGACGACCGGGCAGTCGACCTCCCGCTCCCGCAGCGCCTCGAGCACGACCGGGATCAGCTGGCGGTGCGACCCGCTGAGGATCGACAGCCCCACCACGTGCACGCCCTCCTGCAGCGCGCTCGATGCGATCTGCGCGGGCGTCAGCCGGATGCCCTCGTAGACGACGTCCATGCCGACGTCGCGCGCCCGCACGGCGATCTGCTCGGCGCCGTTGGAGTGGCCGTCGAGCCCCGGCTTGCCAACGAGAATCTTCAGCCTCCGGCCGAGCGCGTCGCTGACACGGTCGACCTCCTCGCGCAGCGCCTCGAGGTCCTCGGCGGGCGCGCCCGCGGCCGCCTCGCCGACGCCGGTCGGCGCGCGGAACTCCCCGAAGGACTCGCGAAGCGCCCCGGCCCACTCGCCCGTCGTCACCCCGGCGCGCGCGGCGGCGAGCGTCGCCTCCATGACGTTCTCGTCCGATGACGCCACGCGGCGCAGCTCGGCGAGCGCGGCGTCGACGGCGGCCTGGTCGCGCTCGGAGCGCCACTGCGCGACCGCGGCGCGCTGCTCGGCCTCCTGCCCGGGGTCGACGGTGAGAATGCCGCCGTCGGCGCCCTCGAGCAGCGGTGAGGGCTCGGTCTCGACGTACCGGTTGAGGCCGACCACGACCCGGTCGCCCGCCTCGATGCGCCGGATCCGCTCGCGGTGCGAATCCACCAGCGCCGCCTTCATGTAGTCCACGGCGGCGACCGCGCCGCCGTGCTCCTCGACGATCGCCATCTCCGCGCGGGCGCCCTCGACGAGCTCGGCCACGAGGCCGTCCATGACCATCGAGCCCTCGAAGAGGTCCGGGTACTCGAGCAGGTCGGTCTCGTACGCGAGCACCTGCTGGATGCGAAGCGACCACTGCTGGTCCCACGGCCGCGGCAGCCCGAGCGCCTCGTTCCAGGCCGGGAGCTGGATCGCGCGCGCCCGGGCGTTGCGCCCGAGCGTCACCGCGAGCGCCTCGAGCACGATGCGCTGGACGTTGTTCTCGGGCTGCGACTCGGTGAGCCCGAGGGAGTTGACCTGCACGCCGTAGCGGAAGCGCAGCAGCCGCGGATCCGTGACGCCGTAGCGGTCGCGGCCGAGCTCCTCCCAGAGCTGCGCCATCGCGCGCAGCTTCGCGTGCTCCTCGACGAAGCGCACCCCGGCGTTCACGAAGAACGAGATCCGCCCGAACACGCGCGCCATGAGGTCGGCGCCGACGCGCTCGCGGACCGCGTCGAGGACCGCGATCGCGTTGGCCATGGCGTAGGCGATCTCCTGCACCGGCGTCGCGCCGGCCTCCTGCAGGTGGTACGAGCAGATGTTGACGGGGTTCCAGCGCGGCACGCGCTCCACCGTGTACGCCACCATGTCCGCGATCAGCCGCATCGACGGACCGGGCGGAAACGCGTACGTGCCGCGCGCCAGGAACTCCTTGATGATGTCGTTCTGCGTGGTGCCCTGGAGCGTCGCCGGGTCGACGCCGTTCTCCTCGGCGGTCACGACGTAGAGCGCCAGCAGCCACGCCGCGGTCGCGTTGATCGTCATCGACGTGTTCATCTCGCCGAGCGGGATGCCGTCGAGCAGCGTGTGCATGTCGCCCTTGTGCGCGACCGGGACGCCCACCTTGCCCACTTCGCCGCGGGCCAACTCGTGGTCGGGGTCGTAGCCGGTCTGGGTCGGCAGGTCGAATGCGATCGACAGGCCGGTCTGGCCCTTGGCCAGGTTCGCGCGGTACAGCGCGTTGGAGCGGGCGGCGCTCGAGTGGCCCGCGTACGTGCGCATCATCCAGGGCCGGTCGGGCTCGGGCAGACGGTGCGACGGCGTCATGGCGCCGCGATTGTATGGTCCGCCCCGTGCCCAGGCCGCAGGCGCCCCGCTCGGGCCAGTCTCTCCGCAGCCGCGCGCTCGATGCGCGCGGCCGGCTGCCCACGCGCCGGTGGCGGCTCGTCCCGCCGCGCCGCCTGCGGCTCGGGGCCGATGGCGACTTCGTCGCGACCGGCGACGAGTTCCTCTCGCACCTGGTCGCACTGTGCGGCCTGCGGCCCGAGGACCGTGTGCTCGACGTCGGCTGCGGGACCGGCCGCCTCGCCCGTCCGCTGGCCGGCTTCCTGAGCATCGACGGCGCGTACGCCGGCCTCGACGCCAACGCCGACGCCGTCGCCTGGTGCGCCCGTCGCTACCGCCATCTGCCGCACTTCCGCTTCGTCCACGCGGACGTGCGCCATGCGCGCTTCAACCCCGGCGGCGCCGAGGACGCGGTCGCGTATCGCTTCCCGTTCGAGGACGGCTCATTCGACGTCGCCGCGCTGATCACCGTGCTGGCGCACCTCACCGCCGAGGAGACCCTGCACGAGCTCGGGCAGGTGCGCCGCGTGCTGGCGCCGGGCGGTCGGCTGCTCGCGACCGGCCGCTTCGCGCCCGAGCGCGAGGAGTGGCTGCTGGAGACGCTCCGCGCCGCGGGGCTCGACCTCGTCGCGCTGCACCCGGGCACCTGGAGCGGCCACCCCGAGGGGCTCAGCGATCAGGACGTCGTGGTCGCCCGTGCGTGACATCGACGTCCGCCATCTGGGCATCGCCCAGGTCATCTGCTGCCGCCAGATCGAGGATGCGATCGTCGACCCGGGGCCGGAGTCCACGATCGACACGCTGCTCGCCGCGCTGGGCGACTGGCAGCCGGCGAAGATCCTGCTCACGCACATCCACCTCGACCACGCCGGCGCGGCCGGCGCGCTCGCGCGGCGCTGGCCGGAGGCCGAGGTCTGGGTGCACGCGCGCGGCGCCCGGCACATGCTCGACCCGTCGCGGCTGATGGCCAGCGCGGCGCGCATCTACGGCGCCGACATGGAGCGCCTGTGGGGCGGCATGGCGCCCGTGCCCGAGGAGCGCCTGCGCGTGCTCGCCGGCGGCGAGCGGATCGGCCCGTGGCGCGTGGAGTACACGCCCGGCCACGCCTCGCACCACGTGAGCTACCTGCACGAGCCGACGGGCACGGCGCTCGTCGGCGACGTCGCCGGCGTGCGGATCGACGGCGGCCCGATCCTGCCGCCGACGCCGCCGCCCGACGTCGACCTCGAGGCCTGGCACGAGTCGCTGCGCACGGTCGCGGCCTGGGCGCCCGAGCGCATCGCGATCACCCACTTCGGGACGTGGGAGGACGTCGGCGCGCACCTCGAGGCGATGCACGACCAGCTCGACCGCTGGGCCGAGGTCTCGCGCCGCACCGGCGACGACGAGTACGCCGCAGAGATCGAGCAGGCGATGCGCGACGGTGGCGTCCACGGTCCGCTGATGGACGCCTACCTGCGCGCGATGCCGCCCTCGATGCTGTGGACCGGGTGGGAGCGGTACTGGGCATCGAAGGCACAGGCCTGACGCGCCCTCAGCTCCACAGCGTCACGTACGTGCTCGGCCGGAACCGCCCCGCGGGCACTCCGGCGCGACCGGAGAGCATCGCGTGCACCGCCTCGGGCGTCGTGATGAACCGCAGGAGCGCCCAGGCCGCCGCGCTGCGGCGCTCGGGCCCGAGCGCGGTCGCGTGCCACAGGCCCTCGATCGGCGTGTCGCGCACGTCGAGGCGTGCGAGCGCGCCGCGGCGCAGCGCGTCGACGACCGTGTGCGCGACGGCGAGCATCAGGCCCTGGCCGCCCTGCGCGGCCGACAGCGCCGCCGCCTCGCTCGCGAACGCGCGCACCTCCGGCGGCACGAGCGCGTGGCGCGCCAGGTAGGCCCCGACCGCAGTGTCGGGGCCCGCGCCCGCCGGCCCGACCAGCCGGCGCTCGCGCGCCAGCGCCCCAGGGGCGAGCTCGGCGCGGCCCGCGAGGCGGTGGTCGGGCGTGGCCACGACGATGAGCCGGTAGCGCAGGAACGGGATCGACTCGAGGCCCGCCGACGCGTCGCCCGCCGGCCGCGCGCCGAGCGCGACGTCAACGCGCCGATCGCCCACGAGCGCGGCGAACCGCCCCGCCGGCTCGGTCTCGACCGTCACGCGGAGCTTCGGCGTACGGCGCGTGAAGGCGTCGATCAGCGGCGCGACGACGTGCTCGGCCACGGTTCGCGTCGCGGCCGTCTTCGCCGGCATGGAGGACGTGGCCGACGCCCGCGGCGACACGACCGCCCCGCCGCTCGCCTCGCCGGGCGCGGTCGCGCCGCCG
>DATAAR010000225.1:0-2308 GCA_036259975.1 Solirubrobacteraceae bacterium
CGAACCTTCCGGCCGTATGAACGATCAGACGAGAGACACGTCGGCCAGCCGGGCCGACCTTCACTGCCACTCGACCGCCTCCGCCATCTCGCGGCTGGGCGTCCAGCGCAGCCTGGGGCTGCCCGAGTGCGCCACGCCGCCCGAGGAGGTCTACGAGCTGGCCAAGCGGCGGGGAATGGACTTCGTGACCATCACCGACCACGACACGATCGACGGCGCGGTGGCGATCGCCGAGCGCCATGACGACGCGTTCGTGTCCGAGGAGCTCACCGTCTGGTTCCGCGGGGAGCCGCAGGCCGTCCACGTCCTCGTCTACGGCATCACGCCGGACGACCACGAGTGGCTGCAGCGCCACCGCACCGACGTGGAGGCGTGCGCCGAGTACCTGCACGGCAACGGGGTCGCCTGCGCGCTGGCGCACCCGTTCTACGCGGTCGCTGCGCCGCTCACCGCGCGGCACCGGCGGCGGCTCGCCGAGCTCTTCGGCGTGTGGGAGACGCGCAACGGCGCCCGCGCGCGCGAGCTGAACGCGCCCGCGGCGGTGTACGTCGAGACGCACGGCGGCACCGGGATCGGCGGCTCGGACGACCACGCCGGCGTCGACGTCGGGAGGACCTGGACGGAGACGCCGCCCGCGCCGACGTGGCGCGAGTTCCTCGCGCACGTGCGCGCCGGCTCGGCCGAGGCCGCCGGCGACCACGGGAGCGCCGCGAAGTGGGCGCACGCCGCGATGGCGATCGCGGTGCGGACGCTGGGGGCGGAGGCGGCGGCCGAGTCCGACCCGTCCGTCGTCCTGCGGATGGTCGAGCGGGTGATGCGCGAGGGAAACGTCCGCGCGGGCGCGACCGGGGCGGACCTGGCCCCGGACGACGCCCGCAACCTGCTGCGCGCCTGGCTCGACGCGACCGGCGTCGGGATGACGGGGGACGAGCTGCTCGCGTGGATGCAGTCCGACGGGTTCTCGCACGGCGACCTGTTCCGTATCGCCCGCCGGCGGCATGAGCGGGCGCTCGGCGGCGCCGTGGACGACGTCGTCACGCTCGCCCAGCACGACATGAACCCCGCGCTCGCCGCGCCCGCGCTGTTCCGGGCGTGCGTGGCCGCGATCCCGTACGCACCGGCGGCCGCGTTCCTCGGCCGCGAGAAGGGGCGGCTCGCGGCGCGCGACGCGCGCGAGCCGCTCCGGGTCGCGCTCGTTGCGGACGGCATCGGCGGGATGCACGGCGTCACCCACACGCTCGAGGAGATCCAGGCGCGGGGCGTGCCGGGCTTCGAGGTCGAGGTCGTCGGCACCGACGCCAACGTCGACCGCCGGCTGCCGGCGGTGCGCGAGGTCGAGATCCCGTTCTACGCGGGGCTCGAGGTCGGCGTGCCGTCGCTGCCGGGCATCGTCGAGACGCTCGCGGAGGGCCGGTACGACCTCGTGCACCTCGTCTCGCCGGGCCCGTGCGGGGTGGCCGCGGCGGTCATCGCGCGGGTCATGGAGCTGCCGGTGCTCGGCAGCTACCACACCGAGCTGGCGGCCTACGCGCGCCTGCGCAGCGGGGACGGAGCGCTCGGGCGCACGGTCACCCGCGCCGTCGCCGCCTTCTACGGCGGCTGCCACCGGGTCCTGTCCCCGAGCCCGGCGGCCGACGCGGTGCTGCGCGAGCTGGGCATCGCCCCGCAGCGGATCGGCCGCTGGGACCGCGGCGTCGACGCCGCGCGCTTCTCGCCGGACAACCGGGTCGAGGGACTGCTGCGCGGCGAGGTGAACGTGCTCTACGCCGGGCGGCTGACGCACGAGAAGGGCGTAGACCTGCTCGCGCAGGCGTTCCTCGCCGCGCGGCAGCGCGACCCGCGGCTGCACTTGAGCCTCGCCGGCGGCGGGCCCGAGGAGGACCGGCTGCGCGAGAAGCTCGGCGAGCACGCGACGTTCCTCGGCTGGCTCGAAGCGGAGGACCTGGCAAGCGCGTACGCGAGCGCGGACGTCTTGCTGTTCTGCTCGCGCACGGACACGTTCGGCCAGGTCCTGCTCGAGGCGCAGGCCAGCGGGCTGCCCGTCGTCGCGGTGGCCGAGGGCGGCCCGTGCTCGATCGTGACCGACGACGTGACGGGCCTCCTGCGGCCGGCGGACGCCGGGGCGCTCGCCCAGGCGGTCACCGACCTGGCGCGCCTGCCCTTCCAGCGGGCGCGCCTGGCGCGCAACGCGCTCGCGGCGGTGCGGGAGCGGACCTGGGAGGCCGCGCTCGGCCGGCTCGCCGCCGGGTACCGCGCTTGCGCCGCGACCGCGGCGGGCGCAGACTCCGCGCATGCCGACGTACGAGGA
>DATAAR010000226.1:0-12748 GCA_036259975.1 Solirubrobacteraceae bacterium
AAGCTCGCCAACTGGATCCGCGAGAACGAGGTCGACACCATCCTCGGCAAGCTGCGCTGGGACGAGACCGGCGCCCCGCAGGGCGAGTTCCTGATCGGCCAGTGGCAGAACGGCAAGTCGGAGATCGTGCTCCCCAAGGAGGTCGCGACCACCGACAGGATCGTCGAGAAGAACCCCTCCGGCACCTGATGGCCGCAGGGAGCCCGGCCGGGGAGCGCGGGGGGCGCTTCCCGGCCGCAGGGGCCGCGCTCCGCCCATGACCGAGTTCGTCCAGACCATCATCCTCGGCCTGCTGATCGGCGGCGTCTACGCGCTGCTGGCCTCGGGGCTCACGCTGATCTTCGGCGTGATGAACGTCATCAACGTCGCCCACGGCGTGTTCCTGATCCTGGCCGCCTTCGTCGCGTACTCGCTGTGGAGCGCCACGGGGATCGACCCGCTCCTGACCATCGCGATCACCACGCCGGCGATGTTCGCGTTCGGGTGGGTGCTGTACACCGGCACCATCCGCCGGATCCGGACGGCCGGGCCGGCCGCCTCCGTGCTCCTGACCTTCTCGCTGGCGCTCGTGCTCGAGGGCGTGATGGGCCTCGTGTGGGGCAACACGTCGCACGCGATCCGCCCGGCGTACTTCAACCAGTCGTTCACGATCGGCGATCTGTTCCTGCCCAAGGCGCAGGTGTACGGCGGCCTCGTGGCCGTCGGCGTGCTCATCGCGCTGTACGTGTTCCTGGCCCGCACGTGGGCGGGCCGCGCGATCCGCGCGAGCGCGGTTAACCCCTCGGCCGCGCAGCTCGTCGGCGTCAACGTCGCCGCCGTCGCGACGATGACGTTCGCGATCGGGGTCGCCACCACCGGCGCCGGAGGGTCGATCGTCGGCGTGCTGTACCCGTTCCTGCCCGGCTCCCACTACGTGTGGATCTCGCGCCTGCTCGGCATAATCGTCCTCGGCGGCATGGGCAGCCTGCCCGGCGCGGTCGTCGGCGCGGTGCTCATGGGCGTTGGCGAGACGCTGACGACGACGTACGTATCGCCGGCGTGGACGACGGCCGTGCCGTACGTGATCATCTTCCTCGTGCTCATGTTCCGGCCGCAGGGCCTCATGGGCGCGCGACTGCGAGAGGACGTGGCGATTTGAGGCGCCTGATCCCTCGCTCACCGTGGGCGGCGCTCATCGTCGCGTTCTGGGTCCTGCTGCTGGCGTTCCCGTTCGTCTCGGACGACGCCTTCTACCAGAACATGATCATCCTCTCGCTGGTCTTCGCGATCGGCGCGTCGGGGCTGAACATCATCTCCGGCTACGGCGGCTACGTCTCGCTGGGGCAGAGCGCGTTCCTCGGCGTTGGCGCCTACACGGTGGGCCTGCTCGCGGTCCGGATCGACGCCTCGCCGTTCGTGTGGGTGCCGCTCGCGGGCGTCATGGGCGCGCTGTTCGCGGTCGGGCTGGGGCTCGTCGCCCTGCGCACCCGCGGGCACGCGTTCGTGATCATCACGATCGCCTTCCTGCTGCTCATGCAGCTCGTGATCATCAACTGGCCGTCGTTCACCAAGGGCACGGCGGGCCTGTCGCTGCCGCTGGCCCAGTGGGACCCCGCGTACCTGAACTGGCCGTTCTACTATTCGCTGGCGGCGCTGCTCGCGCTCGCGGTGCTGCTGTCGTGGCGAATCCGGCGCACGAAGCTGGGCATGGGCCTCATCGCGATGCGCGAGGACGAGGACAAGGCCGCCACAGTCGGCATCAGCACGCCGACCTACAAGATGATCGGCTTCGTGGCCAGCGCCGTCCCGCTGTCGATGGCCGGGGGCGTCTACGCGTATTACCTGAACTTCATCGACCCCCGCGGGATGTTCGACATCGTCACGAGCGTCCAGATCATCCTGTCCGTGCTGCTGGGCGGGCGGGCGACCCTGTGGGGGCCGGTGCTCGGCGCGTTCATCATCGAGCCGCTCAACGAGGTGGCCAACCAGCAGCTCGGCGGCGGCAATTCGCGCCTGCTGATCTTCGGCGGCCTCATGGCGCTGGTCGTGCTCTTCATGCCGCAGGGGATCGTGCCGTTCGTCCGCGACGTGCTCGACAGGCGGCGCCGGCGCGGCGAGGAGGCGATCGTCGGCGCCCGGCTCGAGCGCCCGCTCGTCATGCGCGAGCGCGAGGAGGCCCCGGTCGGCCACGACGTCGCGGAGGGCCGGAACCTGCTCGAGGTCAAGGGGCTCGAGAAGCGCTTCGGCGGCGTGCGCGCCGTCGACGGCTGCTCGTTCGCCGTCCCCGAGGGTTCGATCACCGCCCTCATCGGGCCGAACGGATCCGGCAAGACCACCGTCTTCAACCTCGTCGACGGGACGATGCGCCCGAACGCCGGCGAGGTGTGGTTCGACGGCGAGCGGATCGACGGGCTCCGCCCGTGGCGCCGCGCCCACCTCGGCATCGGCCGCACGTTCCAGATCACGCGCCTGTTCCGCGACATGACCGTGCTTGAGAACGTCGTCGCGCCGCTGCGGTCGTTCTCGTGGGGCCAGCTGAACGCCGACGCGGTCAGCGGCCCGGAGGCCGAGCGCGCCGAGGAGCTGCTCGAGTTCGTCGGCATGCGCCGGTACCGCGACCAGAAGGCGGCCGCGCTGTCCTACGGCCAGCAGAAGCTGGTCGAGCTCGCGCAGGTGCTGATGCTCGAGCCGAAGCTGATCCTGCTCGACGAGCCGGCCGGCGGCATCAACCCGACCGCGATCGAGCGCATGGGCGAGATGATCCGGCAGCTGAACCGCCAGGGGACGACGTTCCTGATCGTCGAGCACAACATGCCGTTCGTGCTCGGCCTGTGCGATCCCGTGCTCGTGCTCGCGCGCGGTCAGACGATCGCCGAGGGCGCGCCCGACATCGTCCAGCAGGACCCGCGCGTGCTCGACGCGTATCTGGGCGAGGACTTCGTGCTCGAGGAGGTGCGCGCGTGAGCGCCCCGCTGCTGCGGCTGAGCGACGTCACCTGCGGCTACGGCGGCGGCGACGTCCTGCGCAAGGTGGACCTCGAGGTCCGGGAGGGCTCGATCGCCTGCATCGTCGGGCCCAACGGCGCCGGCAAGTCGACGGTGCTGCGCGCCGTCAGCGGCGTGCTGGCGCCGCGTGAGGGCGAGATCCACTTCGCGGGCGAGGCGATCGGCGGGCGCCCGGCGGCGGAGATCCTCGAGCTGGGCATCGCGCAGGTGCCCCAGACGAACGGGATCTTCCCGAGCATCACGGTCCGCGAGAACGTCCTGATGGGGGCGTACATCATCCGCCGCGAGAAGGCACTGCTGAGGCGACGCTACGCCGAGATCGAGGAGCTGTTCCCTGTCGTGCGCGAGCGCGGGCCCGAGAAGGCGGGCAACCTGTCGGGCGGCCAGCGCCGGATGGTCGAGTTCGCGCGCTCGCTGATGCTCGACCCCAAGCTCGTGCTGCTCGACGAGCCGTCGCTCGGCCTCGACCCGAAGGCGCTCAAGCAGGTCTTCGAGAACGTCGTCCTGATGCGCGACGCCGGCAAGACCATCCTGCTCGTCGAGCAGAACGTGCGCTTCGGCCTGCGCCTCGCCACCGACGGCATCGTCATGGAGTCGGGGCGCGTGCTGATGACCGGCCGTGCGGACGACGTGCTGCACAACCCGCAGATGGCCGACCTGTACTTCGGCGGCTCGGTCAAGAAGTCCCCGCAGGATCCGGCGCCCCAGGACCCCGTGCCGAGTTCGTGACGGGCACGCTGGTGGCCGCGGCGTCGGGCATCGGCTTCGGCCTGTTCCAGACGCTCAACATCCGGGCGGTCCGGGGCATGGACCCGTTCGCGTCGACGTTCCTGCAGATCTTCGTCGCGGCGGTCGCGCTCGGCGCCGCGGCCGCCGCCGCGGGCGGCATCGACGACCTGGCGGACGCGCCGGCGTGGGCGCTGGCCGACTTCGCGGGCGCGGGCGTCCTGCACTTCATCGCCGGCTGGACGTGCCTGAACCTCAGCCAGAAGCGCATCGGCGCCGCGCGCACGGGCCCGCTCCTGATCACCGTGCCGCTGTTCGGCATGGTGATCGCCGCGGTGACCGTCGGGCAGCTGCCGGCGGCCGTGGAGCTGCCGGCGATCGCGCTGATGGTGCTCGGCGCCTACGTCGTCGCCTCGCGCGGCGCGGGCGGCCGCCCGGCGCGCGTGGCGGACGCGCTGCCCGCGCTCGGTTGCTCGTTCTGCTGGGCGCTGAGCCCTGTGCTCACGCTGCGCGGCCTCGAGGGCTTCGACGACCCCCTGCTCGGCCTGGCGCTCGGGCTCGCCGTCTCGGTGGTCGGGTACCTGGTGGCGTTCGCCGTCTGGCGGCCGGTGCTGAACTGGCGGGCGATCGGGCGCCACACGCTCGGCGTCAAGATCGCCGCCGGGCTGCTCGTCGGCCTGTCGACGTGGGGCCGGTGGGCGGCGCTGGAGGACACCGCCGTCGCCGTGGTGCTCGCCCTGAACCTGCTGTCCGTGCCGGTCGTGCTGCTCGGCGCCCCGCTCACCGCCGGGCGCCACGCCGAGCACGTGACCGCGCGCGTGTGGCTCGGCGCCGCGCTCATCGTCTCCGGCTCTCTGCTGCTGATCGTGCTCGCATGAGGATCGACGCCCACGCCCACGTCATCGTCCCCGAGCTGCTGCGCGACGCCGCGGGCCGCGAGGCGTGGCGCCCGCGGGTGTGGTGGGAGGACGGCGTGCAGCTTGTCGAGCTCGGCGGCCGCACCATCCGCGCGGCGGTGCGCGAGTTCGTGGCCGCGGACGCGATCCTCGCCGAGCAGGAGGCGGCCGGGATCGACCACGTCGTGCTCTGCCCGTGGGTCAACCTGCTCGGCTACGACGCCGAGCCGGCGGCCGGCCTCGAGCGCTGCCGCATGCAGAACGCCGGCCTGGCCGCCCTGCGGGCCGCGCATCCCGAGCGCGTCAGCGTCCTCGCCGCGGTGCCGCTGCAGGACCCCGACCTCGCGGCGGGCGAGCTCGAGGCGGTCATGGCGTCGGGCGCCTTCGCGGGCGTGGAGATCGCCGCGAGCGTCCGCGGCGCCTATCTCGGCGACGACCGTTTGGAGCCATTCTGGGCGGCGGCGGAGATGACCGGGGCGCTCGTCTTCGTGCACCCGAGCACGCGCGGCTTCGCCGACCCGGTCTTCGACGACTACTACCTGTGGAACCTCGTCGGCAACCCGATGGAGACCACCATCGCCGGCGCGCACCTCGTGCTGGCGGGCGTCCTCGAGCGCCACCCGCGGCTGCGTGTGCTGCTCGCCCACGGCGGCGGCGCGCTGCCGGCCCTGCGCGGCCGGCTCCGCCACGGCGCGTCGTTCCAGCCGCAGGCCCGGGCGCGCCTGACCGAGCCGGTCGAGGACTCGCTGCGGCGGCTTTACTACGACACGCTCACGCACGACCCCGGCCTGCTGCGCGAGCTCGTGGCGTTCGCCGGCGCGGAGCACGTGCTGCTCGGCTCGGACTACCCCTTCGACATGGCGGACGCGCGGCCGGCTGACACGGTCGCGGCCGCCGCCCTTGACCCCGACGATGAGCAGGCGGTGCTCGGCCGGAGCGCCGCGCGCCTGCTCGGACTGGAGACGCGCGCGTGACCGACGTGACGACCGCCGACGTCGTCGTGGCCGGGGCGGGCCACAACAGCCTCATCACCGCCGCGTACCTGGCGGCCGCCGGGCACGAGGTGGTCGTCCTCGACGCCCGCCACATCCCCGGCGGCGGGGCGGCGAGCGAGGAGCTGCTGCTGCCGGGCTACCAGATCGACTCGTGCTCGACGGGCCACACCCTGATCCAGACGAACCCGCTCATCCTCGATGACGAGCTCGGCCTGCAGCGCGACTACGGCCTCGAGTACCTCCAGCCCGACCCGTTCGCGCACGTCGCCTTCCCCGACGGGCGCCATCTCACGATGTGGCTCGACCCCGAGCGCACGCACGAGGAGCTGTCGCGGTTCTCGCGCGCCGACGCCGACGCGTACCGGCGCGTGCTGGCCGAGTACGACGAGGTCAAGCACGTCTTCGGCGCGGCCACGTTCACGCCGCCGGGCTTCGGGCCGTCGCTCGACGAGCGCCTGGCCGAGCATCCGCGCGGGCGGATCTGGCAGCGGCGGCGCATGATGAGCGCGTGGGACGTCATCCGCCGCGAGTTCGAGACCCCGCACGTGCAGGCGTTCATGCTGTGGCAGGCGTTCCAGACGCTGGTGCCGATCGACATGCCCGGCTCGGGGCAGCTTGCGTACTCGATCGTCTTCGGGCGCCAGCGGCGGTCGTGGACCCTGCCGCGTGGCGGCTCCGGCGCGCTGACCGACGCGCTCACGCGCTTCATCGAGGACCACGGCGGGACGGTGCTGTGCGACCGGCCGGTCGGGCGGCTCGTGCTCGAGGGCGGCCGCTGCACCGGCGTCGAGACCGAGGGCGGCGAGCGCTTCCTCGCCCGCCGCGCGGTGGTCTCGACGATCCACGTCAAGCACCTGCTCGAGATGGCGCCGGCCGACGCGTGGACCGAGGACTTTCGCTACGGCGTCGAGACCTTCGACATCGGGCTGTCGGGCTTCGCCGTCTACATGGCGACGACCGAGGCGCCCGTGTTCGAGACCCCCGCCGGCCCGCGCAGCGCGGTGTCGGCCGGCCTGGTCGGCTGGCCCCAGCAGGTCATCGACCACCAGCGCGCGCTGCGCGACGACCGCTACCACGACGACGTCGCGTGGCTGCTCGTGGCCACGCCGACGCTCGCGGACCCGTCGCGCGCGCCCGACGGCCACCACACCGTCAAGTTCCTCAGCGGGCAGCCGTGGCTCGGCGGCGAGCGCTGGAACGACGGGCTCAAGGAGCGCCAGGCGCAGCGCCAGCTCGAGCGCGTGCGGGAGGTGGCGCCGAACCTGACCGACGACGCGATCCTCGCCTCGCTGATCAAGAGCCCGGTCGAGATCGAGGCCCAGAACCGCCACATGATCCACGGGACCTTCCACGGCGGCGACCGCACGATCGCGCAGAGCGGCGCGCTGCGCCCGGCTCCCGGCTGGGGCTCGCACCGGATGCCGATCCCCGGCCTCTACCAGACCGGCGGCACGACGCATCCCGGCGGCTCGATCACGGGGGCGCCGGGCCGCAACGCCGCCATGGTGGTCCTGCAGGACCTTGGAAACGACATCGAGGAGGTGGTGGCCGGTGCCCGACGCCCGCGTGCAGGCAGCCATCGATAACTGGGCCCCGCGGTTCACGACGAACGGGGTCGACCCCAACGACTTCCGCGCGACGACCGCACGCATCGAGCGCTGGGAGGAGTGGCTCGACGCGTGGTCGGAGACGGCATCGGTCCATCAGGCGCTCGCCGAGGAGGCGCGCGATCAGGGCCACGCGCGCACGGCCGGCGAGGCGTTCGTCCGCGCCGCGGTGTGCTTCCACTTCGCGAAGTTCGTGTGGGTGCTCGACGCCGAGCGCAACCGCGAGACCACCGAGCGCGCGAAGGCGGCGCTGTACGCCGCGCACGAGCTCCTCGACCGGACCGCCGAGCGCGTCGAGGCGCCACTGGACGGCGGGCGCATCGCGGGCAACCTACGCCGTCCCCGCGACCTCGACAAGCCGCCGCTCGTGATCCTGATCCCGGGGCTCGACTCCACCAAGGAGGAGTTCTTCCACTGGGAGGACGTGTTCCTCGCGCGCGGGATGGCGACGCTGTCGCTCGACGGTCCCGGCCAGGGTGAGACCGGCTTCCAGCTCGACATCCGGCCCGATTACGAGGTGGCGGTCGCCGCGATCCTCGACGCGGTCTCCGCGCGCGGCCAGGGCGACGTCGACCTCGAGCGCGTCGGCGCCGCCGGGGTCAGCATGGGCGGCTACTACGCGCCGCGCGCCGCCGCGTTCGAGCCGCGGATCACGGCGGTCGCGGGCGTCAGCGGCCCGTACAACATGGGCGCGCACTGGGACGCGCTGCCGAGCCTGACCCGCGAGACGCTGCAGCACCACACGGGTGCCGGCTCGCCGGAGGAGGCGCGCGCGAAGGCGGGCGAGCTGAACCTCGAGGGCGTGGCCGAGCGCATCGAGCAGCCGTGCCTCGTGATCACCGGCCGCCACGACCACCTGATCCCGTGGGAGGACACGAAGCGGATCGCCGACGAGGCGCCGAACGCCACGTGGGTGCTCTTCGACGACGGCAACCACGTCTGCAACAACATCCCGTACAAGTACCGCCCGCTCGTGGGCGACTGGATGGCGGAGCAGCTCGCGTGACGAGGCGCCCGGTCGGCGTCGCGCTCGTCGGGACGGGGATGTGGGCGGGCCAGATCGCTGCGGCGGCCGGCCGCGCCGGCCTGCGCCTGGTGACATGCTTCAGCCGCGGCGCCGAGCGCCGGCGGGCGTTCGCCGAGCGCGTCGGCTGTGGGGCGGCGCCGTCGCTGCGGGCCGCGCTCGACCACCCGGACGTCGAGGCTGCGCTGATCCTCACGCCGAACGACACCCACGCCGAGCTCACGCTTGAGTGCGCCGACCGCGGCCTCGGCGTGTTCGTCGAGAAGCCGATCGCCGACTCGGTCGCCGACGCCGAGCGCATGGCGCGCGCGTGCGCCGATGCGGGCGTGCCGCTCGTCGTCGGCCACGCCTTCCGGCGATTGGGCGCCGCGCGGCGCGTCGGCGAGCTCGTGGCCGAGGGCGCCCTCGGGCGGGTCGTGCTCGCCGAGGGCACGCTCTCGCTGCCCGGCACGCTGACGCCGGACAAGTGGCGCGCGCACCGCGAGCGCAATCCCGGCGGCCCGCTGATGCAGCTCGGCATCCACCACGTCGACACGTTCGCGTCGTGGCTCGGCCCGCCGGTCGCGGCGTCGGGCCGCTTCGCGCACGTGGAGACCGAGGCGGACATCGACGACGTGGGGATCGCCGCGCTGCAGATGGCCTCCGGTAGCCTCGCAGCGGTGACGGGCAGCTACGTGTCGCCGAAGACGTTCGCGATCCGCCTGTCGGGCACGCGGGCGGTCCTCGAGTACCGCGCCGACTTCCGGATCTGGCCCGACGCGCAGCGGCTGGATCAGGTGACGACGCTGACGCTCGACGGCGAGCCGGTCGCCTTCGAGCCGCGTGACATGCTCGCCGAGGAGCTGGCCGAGCTGGGCGCGTGCGTGCGCGGCCGGGCGGCTCCCGAGACCGGGGCGGCCGAGGGCATCGCCGCCCTGCGCGCGATCCGCGCGGCCCTCGGCGAAGCGGAGCGGGTGCGGGAGTGGCAGGCGGCGTCGCGCTGAAGCCGGGACGCTACGTCGGCACGGCGATGCGCCGCCGCGAGGACGCGCGCGTCTTGCGCGGCGAGGCGCGCTACCTCGACGACATCGAGCTGCCGGGCATGGCGCACATCGCGTTCGTGCGGAGCCCGCACGCACACGCACGCGTGGGGGAGATCAGCGTCCCCGAGGACCTGGGGCCCGGCGTGCTCGGCGTGTGGACCGCGGCCGACCTCGCCGGCCGCGCGCGGCGCTTCCCCAAGCTCACCGTCGAGGACGTCGAGGTCTCCGACGACCAGCACCCGATCCTCGCCGAGGACGAGGTCCGCTACGTCGGCCAGATCATCGCCGCCGTGGTGGCCGGGTCGCGCGCCGAGGCCGAGGACGCCGCCGAGCTCGTCGAGGTCGACTACGAGCCGCTCGACGTGGTCGTCGACCCGCGCGCGGCCGAGCACGCGCTCGTGCGCTGGTCGCGCACCGGCGGCGCGGTGGACGAGGCGTTCGCCCACGCCGAGCACGTCGTCGGCGCCCGCTATGGCATGCCCCGGGTCGCGTCGGTCCCCATCGAGCCGCGCGGCGCGATCGCGCAGGACGACCCCGGCGGCGGCGTGCTGACGGTGTGGATCTCGGCGCAGGACCCGCACCGGCCGCTCGCGCAGCTCTCGCACATCCTCGGGCGCCCCGACGACACGATCCGCGTGATCGTGCCCGACGTGGGCGGCGCGTTCGGCACGAAGGGCAACCTGCCGCCCGAGGTCGCCGCCCTCGCCGTCGCGGCGATCGACGTCGGGCGGCCGGTGAAGTGGACCGAGGACCGGCTCGAGAGCCTCCAGACGACGCAGCAGGGCCGCGGCATGCAGGCCGACGTCGAGCTCGCCCTCGACGGCCAGGGCACGATCCTGGGCGTCCGCGGGCGCATTCTGGCCGACCTCGGCGGCTGGCTGTGGCCCGCGACGCACATCCCCGTGCATACCGCCGGCATGCTCATGTGCGGCGCCTACGACATTCCCGCGGCCGAGGTCCAGGCGACCGGCGCGCTCACCCACAAGGTGCCGACGGGCCCGTACCGCGGCGCCGGGCGCCCGGAGGGCAACTACTTCGTCGAGCGCGCCGTCGACGACGCCGCGCGCACGCTCGGCATCGACCCAGTCGAGCTGCGCCGGCGCAACATCGTTCGCGAGTTCCCGCACCGCTCCCCGCTCGGCCTGCCGTACGACTCGGGCGACTACGAGCGCTGCCTCGACCTCGCGCTCGAGACCGTCGAGCCCGAGCGCCGCGCGGACGAGCGCTCGCTCGTCGGGACCGGCGTCGCGCTGTACGTCGAGCGCTCGGGCGGCGTGTGGGAGAGCGCCGACGTCACCGTCGAGCCGAGCGCGCGCGTGGTCGTGCGCTCGAGCACGTCGCCGCACGGGCAGGGGCACGACACGACGTTCGCCCAGATCGTCGCCGACCGCCTCGGCGTGGACCCGGCCGACGTCGTGCTGCGCTTCGGCGACAGCGCGGTGGTGCCGCGCGGCATCGGCACCTTCGGCAGCCGCTCCACCGCGATGGGCGGGTCGGCGATCGTGGTCGCGCTCGACAAGGTCCTGGCGAAGGCGCGCGCGATCGCGGCGCACCTGCTCGACGGCGAGGCCGAGGACGTGGGGTTTGAGGACGGCGAGTTCACTGTCGGCGGCGGGCGCGTCGGCTTCCGCGAGGTCGCCGCCGCCGCGTACACGCCGCGGCTGCCACCGGGGATGGAGGTGGGGCTGCAGGCGAGCGGCCGCTTCAGCTCGGACATCAGCCTGTCCTCCGGCGCGCACGCGGCCGTGGTCGAGATCGAGCGCGCCACCGGACGGCTCTCGATCCTGCGCTACGCGGCGGTCGACGACGCGGGCACGATCGTCAACCCGCTGCTCGTGCACGGCCAGACCGTCGGCGGCATCGTCCAGGGGCTCGGCCAGACGCTCACGGAGGAGGTCGTCCACGACGAGCTCGGCCAGCTGGGCAGCGCGTCGCTGCTCGACTACAGCCTGCCGACGGCGGCCGAGGTGCCGCCGCTGCGCGTCGCGGAGGTGCAGACGCCGTCGCCGCTGAACCCGCTCGGCGCCAAGGGCGCCGGCGAGGGCGGGACGACGGGGTCGCTGGCCGCGATCGCCAACGCGGTCGTAGACGCGCTCGGCGGCCACCACGTCGACCCGCCGTACACGTCCGAGAAGCTGTGGCACGCGCTGCAGGAGGTGGCCCGGTGAGGCTCGAGCGCTCGGTGCAGCTCGGCGCGCCCGCGTGGCCCGCGCTGGCGGCGGGCCGCTGGGGCGGCCCCGTGCGCGTGCGCGCGGGCGACGCCGAATACGCCGGCAAGGTGGCGCTCGTCGACGTCGACGAGGACGCGCGCGTGGTGGGGGCGCACGCGCAGGCGCGGCGCGTCGGCGGCTGGGGCGGCGTGGCGGCGCGGCTCGAGCTGCGCCCGGACGGCGGCGAGCGGCGGGTCGAGATCGCCGGCGACGTGCAGCTGAGCGGCGAGGCGCCGGAGGAGGCGGCCGAGGCCCTGCTCAGCGGGGTGGCCGCGCGGCTGGAGGACGCGGCGCGGGAGCCGGCGCCCGAGCCTGAGCGCGCGGCTCCCCGGGTGCCGCCGCCGGTCGGCGCGCCCGCGGAGGAGTCGCTCGCCGACGACCCCGCGTACCGCCGCCGGCTGGCCGCCCGCGCCGCGATGGCGGTCGCGCTCGGGGCCGCGGTCGGGGTGGTCGGGGCTGCGTGGGGGAGGCGGCGCTCGTGAAGCCGGCGCCGTTCGAGTACGCCGCCCCGCGGACGCTCGACGAGGCGCTCGGCGCCCTCGGCGACGACGCCAAGGCGCTCGCCGGCGGCCAGTCGCTCGTCCCTCTGCTGAACTTCCGCCTCGCGCGCCCGGCGACGATCGTCGACCTCAACGGCGTCGACGAACTCGCCTACGTGCGCCGCTCCGGCGGCGCCCTGCGCATCGGCGCCCTCACGCGCCAGGCGACGCTCGAGCGCTCGACCGTCGTCGCGGGCGGCTGGCCGCTGCTCACGCGCGCCGTCGCCCACGTCGCGCACCCGGCCATCCGCAACCGTGGCACCGTGGGCGGCTCCGTCGCGCACGCCGACCCGGCCGCGGAGCTGCCGGTCGCCCTCACGGCGCTCGACGCCTGCTTCCACGTGCGCTCGCGGGCGCGCGGCGCGCGGACGATCGCCGCGGGCGACTTCTTCCAGGCGCCGCTCATGACCGCGCTCGATCCCGACGAGCTGCTCGTCGAGATCGAGGTGCCGCCGCTCCCCGCCGGGGCGCGGGCGGGGTTCGCCGAGCACGCCCGCACGCACGGCGACTTCGCGCTCGCCGGCGCGGCGGTCGTGCGCGCCGGGACCGAGCACGCCGCGATCGCGCTGCTCGGCGCCGTGCCGACGCCGGTCCGCGTGCCCGACGCCGAGTGCGCGCTGTGCCGCGGCGCGAGCGCCGCCGAGGCGGCGCGCATCGCGGGCGCCGAGCTCGACGACGACTACCGCCGCGCGCTCACCACCGAGCTCGTGCGCCGGGCGATCGAGGAGGCGTCGGCATGAGGATC
>DATAAR010000227.1:0-20697 GCA_036259975.1 Solirubrobacteraceae bacterium
GGCGCCGGTGTCGCCGCCGGCTCCGGTGCCGCCGCCGATGTCGGCGCCCGTGCCGCCGGGCGTGTCGCTCAGCTCGCCGCCGGTCGCGAGGTCCTTGGGGCCGCCGCCGCCCAGGTCGTCGTCCTCTTCTCGGGTGGCCGGATCGCGCTCTTCGCTCATGCGGGCGGGCCTTCCCGATCGCGGCGCGCGCGACGCGGTCAGTCGCCGGCCGCCGCGTCGGTCCCGGGTCGCGCCCAGATGCCCCGCTCGTGCATCGCCTCGACGTGCGGCCGGTTCACTTCCGCCGTGTGGGTCTTATGGTCGTACGGCGCGCGGCCGGCGTAGAGGTTGCGCGGGTAGATCGGCCCCTCGTAGACGAGCTGGTAGAGCGGTGCGCAGGTCCTTCATCCAGTTCGTCCTCTGGCCGCGAGCGCGGTGCTGGCGCAGCGCCTCCATGTCGATCACGCCGGCGACGTAGCTCGAGCTCCCGCCGTACTCGTGCTTGCCGACGATCCGCCCGCGGTAGTCGAAGATGAAGCTGCGCCCGCCGAACGTGTCGACCGGCCAGGGGCTGTCGGGCGTGAGGAAGTACGTCCCGGTGTTGGGCGCGACGACGAGGCCCTCGAAGTCGGGCTCGGTCGCCTTGGCTTGGGCGGCGAGGTAGACGCCGAACTCGCGCGCGATCTCGCCGAGCGCCTCGGTCTCCGGGGCCCGGGGATCTCGATCGCCGACTCGCGCGCGAACTGCGCGTGGTCGGTGTCGAAGACCTCGTCGGTGAAGCCCTGGAGCGGGCCCTCCGGGATCGCGACATGGCGCACGGGGTCGTCAAGCTCGACAGCCACGCCGCCCGCCTTCGTCACCCCGTGGATGTGCTCGATGTTGCGCCCGATGTCCGCGGGAGAGCGCGCGCCCCACACCGTCGTGACGAAGCCGACGGCCATGTACGGTTCGATGATCGCCATGGCGGGCGAGCACCCCCGCCGCCATGGCGCCGCGTCAGGCGCGACGCCGCCAGGATGGCGGCGTGAGCGCCAGCGGCGACACCTGCGACCTCGCGATCGTCGGCGCCGGAATCCTCGGGCTGGCGACAGCACGGGAACTGCTGGACCGCAAGCCGGACCTGAGGGTCTGCGTGGTCGAGCGCGAGGCCCGCGTCGGGATGCACCAGACCGCCCACAACTCCGGCGTCGTGCACGCCGGCATCTACTACGCGCCCGGCTCGCTCAAGGCGCGCCTGTGCGTCGAGGGCGCGCGCGAGCTGTACGCGTTCTGCGAGCGCCACGGCATCCCCGTGGAGCGCTGTGGCAAGGTGATCGTCGCGCGGACGCCCGAGGAGCTCCCGGGCCTCGACGCGCTCGAGGAGCGGGGCCGTCGCAACGGCGTGCCCGGGCTGCGGCGCGTCGACCGCGCCGGCCTGCGTGAGCTCGAGCCCCACGCCGAGGGCGTCGGCGCGCTGCACTCGCCGGCGACGGGCATCGTCGACTTCCCCGCGGTCGCGCGGGCGCTGGCCGCCCAGGTGGTGCAGCGCGGCGGGACGCTCGCGCTCGGGCGCGAGGTGACCGGCGTCGACAGCGGCCCGACCGAGGTCGTGCTGCGCACCGCGACCGGCGAGCTCACGGCCCGGCACGCCGTGTTCTGCGCCGGCGCCTGGTCGGACCGCCTCGCGGTCGCGGCGGGCGCGCCGCCCGATCCGCGCATCGTGCCCTTCCGCGGCGCGTACCTGCGCCTGCGCCCCGAGCGCCGCCACCTCGTGCGCTCGCTGATCTACCCGGTGCCCGATCCCGCGCTCCCGTTCCTTGGCGTGCACCTGACCCGCCACATCGGCGGCGACGTGCTGGTCGGGCCGACCGCGCTGATGGCGGGCGCGCGCGATGCCTACCGCGTGCGCCGCATCCGCCCGCACGACCTGGCCGCCACGCTCGCCTGGCCCGGGACGTGGCGGATGGCCCGGCGCTGGTGGCGCACCGGCCTGGCCGAGATGTGCTACGCGGCCAGCCGCACGGCGTTCGTCCACGCCGCGCAGCGCTACCTGCCCGACCTGCGGCCCGACGACGTGCTGCCCGGTCCGGCGGGCGTGCGCGCGCAGGCCCTCGGCCGCGACGGCGCGCTCGTCGACGACTTCGTCATCTCGCACACCGGGCGTGGCCTTCACGTACGCAACGCGCCCTCGCCGGCGGCGACCTCATCGCTGGCGATCGCCCGGCTCATCGCGGACCGCGCGCAGGAGGCGTTCGACCTGCCCGGTCAGCGACCCGCTTCGCTGAGCTCCGGCTCGGAGCGCGCCGCGCGCAGCTCGTAGCCGTGACGCGCGCCGGAGTCGACGTCCGCGAGGATGCGGTCGGCGCGGATCGCGCGATACAGCAGCTCGCGCACCGAGCGCGGGAGCAGCCAGCCCGCCACGGTGAGCGGCCCGATCGAGCGTGGGACGTAGACATCGAACCGCGGGCGGCGGAGCGTCTCCACGATCGCCTGCGCGACGTCCTCCGGCGCGAGCCGCGGCACGCCCCACGCGGTCCGGACGCCGGTCGCGAGCTCGGTGTCCACCACGACCGGCATGACGACGGAGAGGTCGACGCCGGAGCCGCGCAGCTCGCCCCGCACGGTCTCGCTCACGCCGACCACGAAGTGCTTCGTGCCGCAGTACGTCGCGCCGCCCGGGTACGGCCCCTTGCCGGCGGCGGAGGCGATGTTGACGACGTGGCCGCGCCCGCGCGCGACGAGCCGCGGCAGCACGATCTTCATGCCGAGCAGCACGCCGTGCACGTTGATGTCGACCTGGCGGCGCGCGGTCGCGTCGTCCTCGGCGAGGAACGGGCCGAGCGGCATGATGCCCGCGTTGTTGACAAGCACGTCGATCGGCCCGAGCCGCGCCTCGACGTCGTCGACGAACCGTTCGAACGACTCGCGGTCCGTCACGTCGACCTGGAACGCGGCGGTCCGCGGCCCGATGTCCTCGGCCGCTGCGCGCGCGACGTCCGCGTCGAGGTCGCCGAGCGCCACCGACATGCCCTCACGGGCCAGCGCCGCCGCCGTCGCGCGGCCGATGCCGCGCGCGGCGCCCGTGATCGCGACCACGCGGCGGTCGAGGGAGCGGGGCTGCTTGCGCATGGGAGTGGAACGCCTCCTACCGGTTCGGGGCCAAAGATGACGCAAGCGTCACCTTAGCGCAGCACCGACTGGCCGGTCAGCCAGCGAGGTCGTCCGGCCGGCGGGCCGCCTCCATGCGGCGGTGGGGCGGAGCCGCGGCGCGTGGCCTAACCTGGGGTCCCGTATGTCATCTCGTCAGCAGGAGAAGGAGCGGCGGCGCCAGGAGCGGCAGGCCGCGGAGCAGGCGGCGGCGCGGTCGGCCTCGCGCAAGCGCAGGCTGCGGCTCGGCGGCGCCGCGCTGCTCATCGCCGCCGTGGGCGCGGCGATCGCCGTCGTCGCCCTCGCGGGCGGTGGCGGCGACGACGAGCCGGACCAGACGGCGTTCGCCGCCGACGCGCGCGCGGCCGGCTGCACGTTCAACGCGTACCGGTCCGAGGGCCGCGACCACACGAGCGGCAAGGTGAGGTACAGGACCAATCCGCCCACGTCGGGCAGGCACAACCCGGTGCCGGCTCAGGACGGGATCTACCAGCCCGGCAACGAGCCGGCGCCGGAGAACGCGGTGCACAGCCTCGAGCACGGGCGCGTGCTGTACCAGTACAAGCCGGGGACGCCCGAGGCCGACGTGCGCAAGCTGCGCGCGCTGGCCGAGGAGGAGTTCAACGGCTCCCCCGGCTACCACACGCTGCTGTTCCAGAACAACACGAGGATGACCGCTCAGTTCGCCCTCACGTCCTGGACGAAGTCGCTGACGTGCAACCGGCTGACACCCGAGTCCGAGGACGTCATGCGGGAGTTCCGCCGGCTCTACACCGACAAGGCGCCCGAGTTCATCCCCTAGATTCGCGCTGTCACCGCCGCGCGCTCAGCCCGGCGGCGGCGGGTCGCGCCAGGCCGGCGTCTCGCCGCGATAGAGACCGTGGCCGCCGAGCACCATGCGCACCGTGCGCACGAGGATGTCCACGTCGAGCCGCAGCGAGCGGTGCTCGATGTACCAGAGGTCGAGCTCGATGCGCTCGTCCCATGACAGCTCGGTGCGCCCGTTGACCTGCGCCCAGCCGGTGATCCCGGGCTTGACCGCCAGGCGCCCGCGCTGGCGCTCGGTGTAGCGGTCGACCTGGACCGGGACGGTCGGCCGCGGGCCGATGATCGACATCTCCCCGCGCAGCACGTTGATGAGGTTCGGCACCTCGTCGAGCGACGTGCGGCGCAGGAAGCGCCCGACGCGCGTGATCCGCGTGTCGCCCTCCGAGACCGCGAGCCCGCGGCCCATGTGCTCGGCGCCGGAGACCATCGTGCGCAGCTTGAGCACGTCGAACTCGCGCCCGTCCTTGCCCACCCGCCGCTGGCGGTAGATCGGGCTGCCGGGCGACTCCAGCCGGATCGCGGCCATCGCGCCGAGCAGGAACGGCGACAGGACGATCAGTGCGCCGCCGGCCACGACGACGTCGAACACGCGCCGGATCACCGCGTGCCCTCCGGCGGCGCCCAGCCGGCGGGCGTCCCGCGGCGCAGGTGGTCCCACAGGCCGGCCGCGATCGACGCCGTCGTGAGGACGTAGTAGCGCGCGACGAGCAGCGGGCGCGCGCGCACGCGGCCGCCCGCCGCCGCGGCGACCAGCAGCGCGACCTGGGCGCCGAGCGCCAGGCGGGCAACGCGGCCGCCGTCCCGCGACACCGCGAGCGCCGCGCTGGCGACGAGCGCGAGCACGTGGAGCAGCGGCGTGGCGTAGCGCAGCACCCGGTGCGAGGCGATCATCAGCGCGTACAGGGGCGGGTAGCCGCGCGGCGAGAGCATCCCGCCGCGCAGCACGATCGGCCACGCATGGCTCATCATCCGCCGCTTGCGCGCGAACTCGCCCTCGATGCTCGGGACCATCTTCTCCGTGGCCCGCGCGCCAGGCTCGTATACCGCGCGCCAGCCGCGCTTGACCACCGTGAACGGCAGCGAGAGGTCATGGCCCATCACCGGGTCGACTTCGACGTACGCCTCGGGGCGCACGGCGTAGATCGCGCCGTTGCCGGCGGTGATCGACGCGAGACGCGACTCGAGCGCGCGGATCGCCATCTCGTAGCGCCAGTACAGGCCCTCCTGGTTGGTGCCGCCCTCGGAGACGAAGCGCACCTGGCCGCACGCGTAGCCCACGGCCGGGTCGGCGAACCGGGCGGCCAGCGCGCGCAGCGCGTCGTGCTCCCAGCGCGCGTTGGCATCGCTGAACGCGAGGAGGTCCCCGCGCGCTCGGCGGACGGCCGCGTCCTGGGCGCGCACCTTGCCGCCCCACGGCAGCTCGAGGACGACGTCGGCGCCCGCCGCCCGCGCGCGCGCGGGCGTGTCGTCGGGCGAGCCGTCGCAGGCGACGATCACCTCGAGGCGGTCGCGTGGCCAGTCGAGCGCGTGCGCGTTCTGCACCTTCGCGGCGATCACCTCGGCCTCGCGGTGCGCCGCGACGACGAGGCTCACGTGCGGCTCGGGGCCGGCCGGCGGCCGCCGGGGCGCGCCGGCGGCGCCCCTCCCGCGGGCGCGCGCGAGCGCTGCGAGCAGCGCCGGGTAGCCGGCCTGCGCGTAGACGAGCGCGCCGCCGGCGATCCAGAAGACGACCTTGGCGGCGCGCGTCATGCGGCCCCGAGCCTCGCATACAGCTCGAGATGGCGCTTCGCGATGGCGTCCCAGGCGTAGCGCTCGGCCGCCGCGCGGCGCGCCCCCGCGGCGAGCCGTTCGCGGGCGACCGGATCGCCGAGGAGCCGCACGAGGGCCTCGCGCAGGGCCGCCGGGTCGCCCGGCGGGACGAGCTCGGCAGCGCCCTCCGCGGCGACCTCGGGGAACCCGCCGACCGCGCTGAGCACGAGCGGCGTGCCGGCGCCGAGCGCCGTGAACAGCACGCCGGACTGGTCGATCTCCCGATAGGGCAGCACGGCGACGTCGGCCCGGCCGAAGAGCGCGCCGACCTGCGCGTCGGGGACGAAGCGCTCGACGAAGCGCACGCCCGGCGGCGCCATCGCGCGCAGGGGCGCGGTGTCCATGCGCGGCATCCCGACGATCCACAGCTCCGCGCCCGCGATCCCGCGCCACGCCTCGAGCAGGACGTCGAGGCCCTTGTACGGGCGCAGCAGGCCGAAGAACAGGACGACCGGACCGTCGACCGCGGCAAGCTCGGCGGGCAGGCCGCCGTCGCCGGGCGGGCGCAGGACGCCGTGCGGGATGACCTCGACCTTGTCGGGCGGGAGGCCGAGGCCGTCCACGAGCCGCCCGCGCCCGTGCGCGGAGTGCACGACGACGGCATCGACACGCTCGTACAGGCGCCGCTGGGCCGCGCGCTGGCCGGGACGCGGCTCGCGCGGCACGACATCGTGCGCGGTCAGCACGAGCGGCCGCGGGAACGCGCGCAGGAGCAGCGCGTCCACCGGCTGCACGGCGAGCCACTGGAAGTGCACCACGTCCGCGCCGCGCGCCGCGCGCGCGGTGGCGAGCATGTCCGGCACGTGGCGCGCGAGCTTGGCCGGCACGCGCAGGCGCCCGCCGGGCACGCGGCGGTAGAAGCGCTCGTCGACCGCGTAGCCGGTTCCGCGCGCGACGTCGCCGTGCGCGAAGCGGCTGGTGACCAGGCGCACGTCGGCGCCCGCCCCGGCCAGCGCGGCCGCGAGCGCGTGGTCGTAGGGCGGCGTGTAGGCCGAGGGATCGACGACGTCCACGCGCACGGCGCGTGACAATACGGCCCGCCGTGGCGGTGGAGGTCTCATTCTGCGTGGTCAACACGGAGCAGCGCGAGCTGCTCGTGCGCTGCCTGGACGCGGTCGCGGCCGAGCGCGAGCAGCTGCCGTTCACGACCGAGGTGCTCGTGCTCGACAACGCATCGCAGGACGGCTCGGCCGGCGCCGCGCGCCGCCACCCGACCGTGACCGAGGTCATCGCGCTGCGCGAGCGTCGCGGCAAGGGCGAGAACGACACGGCCCTGCTCCAGCGCGCCCGCGGCCGCTTCGCGCTGCTGCTCAACGAGGACTCCGAGCTGCGCCCGGGCGCCGTCGCCGCGCTGCACGCGGCGCTCGAGGCGCACCCGCGCGCGGCGGCGGCCGGGGCGCTCCTGCTGCGGCCCGACGGGACGCTCCAGCCGAGCGCGTGGCGGTTCCCGTCGCCGGTCACCGCGCTCGTCGGAGCGCTGTTCCTGCACCGGCGGTTCACCGTGCAGAGCACGGGCGACCGCACCCGCGAGGTGGACTGGGCCCAGTCCGCCGCGCTGCTCGTCCGCGTCGACGCGGCCCGCACGATTGGCTACTTCGACCCCGCGTTCTTCGTCTACTCCGACGAGGTCGACTTCTGCAAGCGCCTGCGCGACGCCGGCTGGGCGACGCTCTACGTGCCGGCCGCCGTCGCGATCCATCACGAGCAACTCTCGACGGGCGCCGTGCCCGAGCGACGGATCGTCGAGCTGTCGCGCAATCGCGACCGCTACATGCGCAAGCACCACTCGCCCGCGGCCGCGGCGGTCGTGCGGGCCCTCACCGCGTGGGCGTACGCGCTGCGCTCGCTCGCGGCGGTCGTCCTCCCGGGCCACAGCCCGCGGCGCTACTGGCGCCACGTCACCGCCACCCTGCGCCCCGACCGCGGGGAGGGACTGCGGGAGGCGGCGATCGAGCACAACCGCGGGCGGCGGTTGTAGCCGGCACGCTCAACGCAGGGCGGCGCGGAACCTGGCGATCTCCTGCGGCGAGAAGACGCGAACCGTCATGAGCAGCACCGGGATCGCCAGCAGCGCCGCGGCCCGCGAGGCGAACCCGGCGACGCCGCTCGTCGGCAGCAGCAGCTCGCCCGCCGTGGCCACGCCGCCGGTGACCGCAATGACGAGCGCGAGGCGACGGGCCTCGAACGGCACGGCGAACGCGCGGCGCGTGAGCAGGTGCACCG
Organism: Solirubrobacteraceae bacterium; assembly: GCA_036259975.1. GTDB lineage: Bacteria > Actinomycetota > Thermoleophilia > Solirubrobacterales > Solirubrobacteraceae > JAOPZW01. The sequence continues at coordinate 7,966 of DATAAR010000227.1, forward strand.
TCAGCAGCATGACGCCGTAGGCGGCGCAGAGCGCGATGCCGGCGCCCGCGATGCCGAGCGGATCGACGAGCACGACGAGTGCGACGACGTTCACCGCCAGGCCGGCGGCGGCGGCCGGGAACACGCGCGCGGTGACCTTCGCCCGGCCCGCGATGGTGACGAACACCAGGAACAGCCCGTACAGCGCCCAGCCGAGCGCGACCCACGGGAGCGCCTCGTGCGCGGCGAAGAACTCGTCGTCGGCGAGCAGCCGCAGCACCCAGCGCCCAAGCAGCGTGACGCCGGCGACGACGAGTCCGGTCGCCATGACGTACGCGGACGTCACGAGCGCGTACACGCGCCGCGCCTCGGCCTCCTCGGCGATCGAGTAGGCCAGCGGCGGCCACGCGAGCTGGAAGCCGCGCACCGCGACGATCACGACCGTCGCGAGTTTCACCGCCACCGAGTACAGGCCGGCGGCGGCCGGGCTGTCGGCGCGCAGGAGGTAGGCGCGGTCGATCACGTTCAGCGCGAAGACGGCGGCGTCGGCGGGCACGGTCGGCGCGCCGAAGCGCAGGAGCGGCACGAGCGCGCGCGGCCCGCCGCGCAGCGCGAGCGCGACCCGGTGGCGCAGCGCGAACAGCCACAGCCCGACGAGCACGACCGTGGACGCGGCGTAGTTGCCGAGGACGTAGCCGCGCGCCCCCTGGTCGAAGCCGACGACGAGCGTGACCGTGAGCGCCACCGTCAGCAGGACGTTGCTCACCGAGGCGGCGAGGTACGTGCGGCGGCGCTCGTCGACGCGCAGCAGCGCGTACGCGACCTCGAGGTTGGTGAATGCCCAGAGGCCCAGGACGCCGAACGCCACGAGCGTCGGGTCGCGGATGCCGAGCAGCAGCTCGCCGATGGCGCCGGCGAGCGCCACCGCGACGAGCGCGGCGACCGTCGTGGTGACGAGCACGAACCCGGTCGTCGTGCGCGCGAGGCGGTCGCGGCGGGCCGGGTCGGCGTCGTCGAAGTAGAAGCGCACGAACGCCTCGCCGATCCCGAAACGCAGGAGGATGCTCACGAGGATGATCGCGGTGAGCAGGGTCTCGGCGTAGCCCAGCTCGGCGGGCGTGAGGTAGCGGGTGTAGAGCGGGAGCGTGAAGAGGGCCAGGAAGGCCGCGAGTAGGCTCGAGGCCTGGTACGCCGCGCCCGACGTCGCCAGGCGCTTGAGGTGGCTCGCCACGGGCGGGCACGGTACCCGAGGCCCACCGGGTTTCCCCCGAGGCGCACCGGGTTCGGGGTTGACGCGATCCCGGCGGCGATGCTCACCAACAGCTCCGGCCACGCCGAGAGAGGACCCCGGCGGCGCAGGGCAGGATCCGCGTGCCCGCCGGGGCGTGCGAGGCAAGCGCGGTCGGCTTCGGCGCGGTGTGGACCGCGAACGTGCTGAACGCCCGGGCTGGCGCGCATCGATCCGTCGGCCAATCGCCAGCCCGGCCACGTACGCCTCGCCGTCCCGCAGTACCTCGGCCACGAGGGCAGCGTCGGCGTCGGGGCCGGCGCGTGTGGCTCGTCGTCGACGGGCCCGGCTGCTTCGCGTGCCGGCTGGCCCGCGTCGACCCGCGCCGCGGGGCACGACGTCGGCATGCACGGGTCGGGCGGCGCGATCGCCGCCCGCGGGCGCTGGCTGTGGGCGCGGGGCAGCGAGCGGCTGCTCGCGCGGGTGGATCAGCTCGACGGGCAGGTCGCCGAGCGGTACGGGCCGGATGCCGGCGACGGCGCGGTGGCCGTCGGCCTCGGCGCCGTGTGGGTGTCGGCGCCGGCGGTCGACACGCTCTGGCGGCTGCCGCTGCAGCGCGTCCCGCCGGAGGCGCCGCGAACCTGAGCCGCGCGGCGGCGACTAGCCTGCCGCGCGTGGACCGGGCCCTGTGCGTGCTGCTGCTGCCCGCGCCGCTGCGGCGCTTCATCCTGCGCGACCAGGCCGAGGACCTGCTGCGCGCCCCCGGCGTCGTGGCGATCGAGCCGGGGCGCGTGCCCTACGGCGCCTATGGCCGCCTGCCGCGCGGGGCGGCTGAGCGGCTGGCGCGTATCGAGGCCGCACGGGTGCGGCGAGGGCTGGCCGGCGAGCCGGGGGTCGTCGTGATCTTCCACGCGTTGCAGGAGCCGGTGGCGCGCGCGCTCCTGGACGGCGCGGCGGGCGCGGAGCTGTGGTACTGGCGCTGGGACCGCTACGAGCGCGCCTACGATGCCTCGCCGCGGCTGCGGGCGCGGCTCGAGGAGCTGCACGACCGTGCGGCGCGCCGCGCCACGCTGATCCCCGCGGTGTCGCACGAGCTCGTGCGCCTCGAGCGCGAGGCGGGCCGTGAGGCGGCGCTCGTGCCGATGTCCGCCGACGCGTTCCCGGCTCCGCGCGGCGGCGGGATCGTGGCGGTCTCGCTGGGCCACCTGGGGCGCCGCACCGACTGGGCGTTGCTGCGCGCGGTGGCCGAGGAGCTCGGCGACGAGCTGGTCATGCTCATGGCGGGGGCGGTGCACGAGGACGAGGGCCGCGACGACCCCGACTTCGACGCCGTTCGCGCGATGCCGCAGTTCGTGTGGCTCGGCGCCGTGTCGGACGCGGCCGCCGCGCGCCTGATCCTGATCTCCGACGTCGGGATCGTCCCGTTCAAGGCCGAGCCGTTCAACGACGCCGCGCTGCCCTACCGGATCATCAAGTACGCCCGCCTCGGCCGGGCGACGGTCAGCCCGGCGCTCGCCGGCGTGCGGACGTGGGCGCGCGCGGTGACCGTCGCCGATGACGCGGGCGCGTTCGCGGCCGCGCTGCGCGCGCACGCCGGAGCCCGGCTGCGCCCGGACGAGGAGCTGCGGGCGTGGGCGCTCGCGCAGACGGCGCGCTCGCAGAACGCGCCGCTGTGGGAGCGGCTCGCCGCGCTCGGGATCGGGCCGGAGCGCGACGGGGCCTGATCGGTCAGAGGAGCTCCACCGTCGTCGTCTTGCTGGCGAGGGTCTCGCCGGTGATCCAGTGCAACCACTGGACGGTGATCGGGAACGTGTCGCCCGAGATCGCGCCGCGGGGCGGCCGCAGACGCATGTCGTAGCGCTCGGCAGCGCCGAACGCCAGCTTGTCCGTCTGGGCCGACACCGGCGGGCTCGGCCGGACCGCCGTGTCGCGCAGCGGCCGCCCATCGTGCGCGATGAGCTCGGCCTTCAGGCCGCCGCCGAAGGAGATGACGGTCGGGACGTAGTTGGCGTTGTTCACGCGGAGGAGCCCGGGGGCGTCCGGCTCGGCGGTCGCGAAGATCCTGTCGATGGAGTGCACGCCCTCCCTCCGGGGCGGCGTGTCCAGGTTGCCCCCGAGCAGGTAGAAGTTCGTCGGCTCGAACCGGTTGAGGCCGGCATCCTCGCCGTCGAGGCCGGCCCCGTGACTCATCCGGTGCCAGCGCCGATCCGACGACCACGTCACGAGCATTGTCTCCGCGCGCGTGTCATAGCCGATCGGATCGTCGACGAACGCCTTCCCCCGGCCCGTGGCCGGGTCGAAGATCATCGGCCCGAACATCCCCATCTGCACGTGCAGGACCGTGTTGACGTGGCAGTGGTAGAAGTAGGTGCCCGCCGCGCCCGAGTTGGGGTCGCCGGGCTTCCCCTCGTTGACGATGAACTGGTACGTGTAGCTGCCGGTCACCTCGAACGAGCTGTGTCCCACGCCGTCGTTGCGGGGGTCGGGCTCGACGCCGTGGTGGTGGATCGTGTGCGCCGACTTCGACGCCTTGAGCTCGACGTGGACGATCTCGCCCTCCCTCGCGCGCGTGAGCGGCCCCGGGAACGATCGGCCCGACCTCTCATCCTCGAACGACCAGATCTCGAGCTCCTCGCCGTCGGGGAAGCGCAGGCGGCGGTTGTAGAACTTCCGCAAGAAGCTCCGGTCCGGCCGCTGCCTGAACTCGGTCTCGGGGCTGCCCTCCTGCGGCTGGTCGGTCGAGAACTCGACCTGCGTGTGGAGCGCCTCCGGGGGGCACCCGGATCCGTCGCTGTGGCTCATTGTCGCCTCCCTACGGCTTGAGGACCCAGTCGGAGACCATCCCGCCGGGGTAGAGGCCCCCGCCGGCCGTCTGCGACATCTCGGCGTGGCAGTGCATCGGGAAGATCCAGTCGCACTCCTGGTTCGCTCGCACGACGTCGAGCGCGTCCGGCGGCGGCTTGAGCGGGAGCATCACCGCCTTGGTGACGAGCGGGTCGAGCTCGATGACGTCCTCCCAGTGCTGCAGCAGGATGTGCCCGTCCACGATCTCGACGTGCGTCCGCGTCAGCGTCTTGTTGTTGACCGCGATCGTCCAGACGTGGTTGCCGTGGAAGTGCGGCTGGTGGACCGCCACCCCGGCGTTGAGGATCCGGATCAGCTGCCCGGTTCCGAGGCCGGCGTCGTTGCTGTGCGGGAAGTCCCGGACGTCCACCGTGCGGGCGTGGCCGGAGGGCTTGGTGTCCTCGTGGGTGCGGTGGTTCTGCTCCTCGTCGGGCGAGATGCCGAGCGAGAACACGCCGCTGCGGTCGTTGATCGTGAAGTACCGCGGAACGCACGGCGTCTTCTTCGGGTCGATCTTCGTGCCGAGGCGGGCCAGCCGACCCCACTCGGGGTCGATGTCGGCCCAGATCCAGAGCCACTGGCGCTCGAACTCGCCCTCGTCGCCGTCAAGCGTCCAGGGCCGGTCGGCAGGCACGACCACCAGGGCGCCGTACAGGCCGAGGACGCGGTTAACCGGCGCGTCGGTCTTGTCGTGGTAAAGGTACGTGCCCGGCCCGGGAGCGGGGAAGTCGATCTCCCTCCTCTCACCCGGCGCCAGCTGCACGTCGACGTTCGCTTCGGCGATCGTGAACGTGTGCGGCTGCGAGAGCGTGTTCGTGATCGCGAGTTTGATCGTGCTCCCGGTCTCCGCCACGATCGTGCGCCGCGGGAAGAAGCTGGCCCAGCGCCGGCGCGAGATGAAGTGCAGGCCCGGGCCGCTGTCGTCGACGCCGTCGTCCGCGGGCGTGCCGTCCTCGGGCACCTCGGCGTGGCCCTCGAGCGGGTAGACGCGGCTGTCGATCGGCCCGCGGCCGTCGGCCAGGAAGACCCGCGGGCTGATCGTGAGGCTGGGGTTCGGGTCTCCACTCTGCTCGTCGCCGAACCCGCGCATGTACACCAGCGTGCCGTCGACCATCGCGACGTGTCCCTCGTTGATGAACAGCTCCAGGCGGTCCGTGACGACCTGCGCTCGCGCCGGGCGCGACGCGCGCATGAGCCCCGTCCCGACCAGGCCCGCCGTGGCCACGCCGCCGGCGCCGTAGCGGACGAAGCCGCGCCGGGTGAGGCCACCCTGCTCGGCGATCGCCGCGCGCACGGGGGCGCGCGACGGCGCGACCGCGGGCGGCGCCGAGGGTGCGGCGGGCGGCGCTGGTGTCGCCGCGGGCGCTGTGGCCCGTGGTCGCGTGGTGAGTGCCGACAGCGTGGTCACCACCGCGGCCACCGGCAGTCCGACGCTCAGGGCGATGAGCGCGTCGCGGCCGAGGTGCAGCCCGGCGGGCAGGCCGTTGGCCTCGCGCACGTCGAAGAGCCACGTGTGCAGGGGATTGCCGGCCGCGAGCGCGATCGCCCCGCCGACCGCCGCCCCCGCGGCCATCAGCGCCGTGCGCCAGGGGGCCGGAAGCCGCTCGTCGCGATCAACCACCCCGAGCGCCAGCGCCGCGCCCAGCCATACCGCCGCCACGACACCCGGCAGCGCGAGCGTGCCGTCGCGCAGCCAGTGGACGAGGAGCGCCGGCTCGTTGTGCTCGTGACCGCCCTCGGCCTGATGCAGGAGGACGAGCCAGAGGCTGACGGCGTACGTCATCGTGACGCCGAGCGCCGCCACGGTGGGGATCGGGACGCTTCTGAGGCGCAGCACGCTGCTACTCCTTTCTGGCGGTGGGCAGCGAGCCCAGCGCGATGCCCAACGGCCTCGAGCGTGCGAGGTCGTCGAAGACGAGGGTGAAGGCCGCGCGGCGGGCCGGGACCACGAAGACGAGGTCCTGGCGCACCGTCTGGCCGGCGGGAATGGCGTCGGGGGGCGGGTTGGGTCGGACCGACGTGACCGTCGTCTCGCCCAGCCGCAGGCGGAACTGCCCGGGCGAGTACGGCACCTTCCGGTCCATGCGGTTGCTGACCTCGAGCGACACGCGCAGCTCGTCGACCTTCTCCTCCGCGGTGTGATGCCCGCCGGCGAACTCGGTGGCGGCGGCGCGCTCGACGTGTCCGACGCGGATCGGCCCGAAGCTGGCCCTGGCGTTCCACGCGCCCGCGAAGGGCGGAGCGCCCGTGACGGTGGGCGTGCGGTCGACGAGGCTCCACGCGGCGAGCCCGGCACCGGCCAGCGCCAGCCCGAGCACGATGCCCACGACCGTGGCGGCCGCGCGCACGGGCGCGGCGGACACGTGGGCTGTCGCCGTCGTCACGACCGGAGCCGCCTGGTCGCGCAACGCGGCTCGCCGGAGCGAGCCACGGCGTCGCGGTCGGTCGCCGGTGCGGAGGGGTGGGGGGCCTGTGGCGGCGCGAAGGCCGGAACGAGGCGTATGTGCACGGTCGGTGCGAGGGTCGCTGGGCTCGGACCGATCCTTGCCCGTACGGCGACACTCCTGCAATGGGTATTTCATGCACGGAAGCGCGCCCGGCGGTGCTCTGGGCGACAAGTCCGCGCTCCGCGAGCCCCGGCGCCGTCGCCGGAGGCGATCAGGGGCAGGCCGCGTACGCGGCGTAGCGCGCGTTGCGCGCGACCGGCACGAACCCCGGGTCGGGCACGTTCGTGATCGGGCTCGCGCCCGCGGCGAAGCCGAAGCGCTCCAGCTCCTTGGCGCCGATCACGAACATCGCGACGCCGCGGTCGCGACGCCGGGCGCTGCGCGCGCCAACCCGGCTCGCCGGAAGGTCGAGCATCCAGCGCGCGTCCGGCACGAGCCGGTAGTTCGGGAATGTCAGCGGGCCGCAGTGCAGCGACCGCTGCACCGCCGGGGCGGTGAGCACCGCGCGCAGCTCCGTGTGCGTCGCGCGGATGAAGCGCAGCTCCGCGATCAGGCGGTTCACGACCGGCGCCTTGATCGCGACGAAGACGACACCGAGCAGCGCGGCCGCGATCGCCGCCCGCGACCACCACAGGCGCAGGCGGCCGGGCGGGAGGGTCGTGAAGCCGAGCACGCCGTAGCCAGCCAGCAGGCACACCGCGATCACCGGGACGGTGAGGTAGCGCGGCAGGACCGAGAGGCCGGCCACTCCGGTCGCGACGAACGTCAGCGCCCCCGCGGCGAACAGGCCCGCCGGGACGTGCAGCGCCCCGGGCGAGGCCCACCGGGTCTCCGCCGCACCGGGGTCCGTCTCGGCAGGGCCCGGGACGGTGGCGCGCAGCCGCCACGCGAGCACGAGGCCGCCCAGCGCGGCGAGCGCGACCGGCGGCCGGGCGGTGTCGACGACGAAGGACACGAACGATCCCGGCACGTCGCGCAGCCCGCGGTTGCGGTTCAGCTCGTCGGCGAGGTCGCTGGTGGCGTGCAGGGAGAACAGCGGGTCGCCGGTGACCCAGAGGTCGACCGCGGCCCAGACGAGCGGGGCCGCGACGGCGAGGCCGAGCAGGTCGAGACGCGGGCCCCGCCGCGGCCACACGCACCACAGCCAGTACAGCCCCGCGAGCACCCACGCCTCGGGCCGCAGCAGGCCCGCCACCGCGAGCATCGCCATCACGGCACGCCCGCGGCGCGGCGCGCGGGCCTCGAGCGCCGCCGCCCAGAGCACGAGCGCCAGGAACGGCACGTCGACGTACGCGCGCGCGGCGTAGAGCAGGAACGCGAAGCTCGAGCCGACGAACAGCGCGGCCAGCAGGCCGGGCCAGCGGCCGAACACGGCTTCGCCGACGCGGTACGTCGCCCATGCGAGCGCGACCAGTGAGAGCGCCCCGACGAGCACCAGCAGGCGGTCGGCGTCGCCCCCGAACAGCCCGAGCACCGCGCACAGGGCGAGGTAGAGCGGATGCTCGGTCGGCGCGGCGTAGGCCTCGAACGTCGGCTTGACCCCGTCGAGCAGCTCGCGCCCCCACACCAGGTGGTAGTAGGCGTCGTAGTTGGGATAGGTCGGCACGAGCGCCCACGCGACGACCGCCGCGAGCGCCAGGGCGGCGCCGACGGCCAGCTCGAGCTGCACCGGCCAGACGGCGCGGGCGCTCGCGCGTGCGGCGGTGCGCCGCGCGCCCACGCCCGCGCTCATGCCGGCGTCGGCGCCGGCGCCGGGTCGGGCGCGGCGCGCTCGGGCTCGCTCGGCGCCTCGACCTCGGCGGTGCGCGCCTTCGCGACGGCCAGCGCCGTCCCGACGGCCAGCAGCGTCCACGCCATCGGGTCCTCAAGGAACGCCGCGTAGAGGATCGTGTGCCCGAGCAGCGCCGCGAATGCCGCCGCGACGCCCGCGCGGGCCGGCGTCCGGCTCGCCCGGCGGAACAGCCGCCACAGCGCGCAGCCGAGCAGCGCGAGGTACACGAGCAGCCCGGGGACGCCCTGCTCGGCCGCGACCGTGATCGGGATCGTGTGCGACGCCGACGTCGCGCGCTCGGCGGAGACCCGCTCCGCGCGCCGGTACTGGCGCGCGAAGGCGCCCGAGCCCCAACCCTGCAGCGGCCGCTCCGCGAACAGCCGCACGCCGCCCGCGACGAGCTCGTAGCGCCCGCTCGTCGCGGCGTCGGCGGATCGCGAGCTGCCCAGGTCCAGACGCAGCGCGCCCGGCGCGAGCAGCACGACCGCGACACCGACGGCGACCGCGACGCCCGCCAGCGCGACCGCGCGCCGCGCGCTCCAGCGCTTCCCGCCGAGCACGGCGAGGCCGACGAGCAGCGCCGCGAAGCTCGACTGCGAAAGCGTCAGCACCAGCCCGCCCCACAGGACCGCGAGCACCAGTACACCGGCTGCGACGTCGCGCGCGCGCCGCGCCCACAGCACCCACGCCACGACCAGCAGCATGACGAGCGCCAGGAAGCGCCCGTAGATGTTCGGGTCGAAGAACAGCGAGTTGACGCGGAAGTAGTCCTGGAGCTGGTTGGACGCGATGACCTTCGGGTTGAGGAATAGGTGGCGCGTCGCGTACTCGACGAACCCCACGCCGGCGAACACGAGCGCGAGCGCGATCACCACGCCCAGGCAGGCCTTCGTCAACCCCGGCGTCCATTCGACCCGGCTCACGAGCGCGAACAGCAGCGCGAACGGCACGTAGAAGAAGACGACGTTCTCGAGCGCGTGGTCGAAGTCGACCGAGTACCACGACTGCGCCGCGTACAGGGCCAGATACGCCGCGAGCACCCACTCGAGCGGGCCGGCGCGGCGCTCGGGCTCCTCGCCGGCCGGGCCGAACGCGCGCGGCAGCGCGTACGCGAGCACGCCGGCGGCGACCACCGCGTAGAGCGGCACGAGGAGGTTCGCGGTCGTCCCGCCCACCGCGATCGGCACCCGGAACGGCAGCGCCGCGACCGCGAGGATCGGCAGCGCGGCCGGCCGCCGCCGGACGAGCGCCGCGAGCGCGGCGATCACGACGACGCCCGCGCCGGCGGCCGCGGCGGCGAGCGCCGGCCGGTCGACCAGCGCGCGGAACTGGTCCGAGTCGGCGATGTGGAAGACGAGGATCACCGGGGCGATCGCCAGCGCGACCAGCATCGCGAAGGCGCGCCCGCGCGGCGACGGCGCGACGAGCGCCACGGCGGCGAGCAGGACGACGAGGATCAGCGGGACAGGAGCGTCCATGTCCTCGCCATCAGCGCGGTCTGAGGGTCGGTCTCGTCGAGCGTGAGCCGCCCGGCGAACTCCGGCAGGCCGTACCGCAGCACGAGCCCGCGGCCGAAGCGCACGGCCGTGATGGGCGCGCGATCGGCCTCGGTCAGCGCGGAGGCCACGAGCCGTCCCTCGCGGCCGGCGCCGGCCAGCGGCTCGAGCAGCCGCCAGCCCGGGAACTCGCCGTTCGTGCCGGTGAAGAGCTCGATGCCGTCGGACGCCTCGGTGAGCGCGACCGGCGCGGGCGCGCGGCGCAGCGGCCCCAGACGCCCGCCGAAGAGGTCGGTCGGCGCGGCCGGGGTCGCGTCGAGCAGCCGCCCCCGCGGCGACACCCGCACCGAGCGCCGCAGCGAGTCCACGCCCAGCGACAACAGCGTGCCGCCGCGGCGGACGAAGCGCCGCAGGCGCTGCTGCACCGCCGACGGCAGCCAGCGGACGTCCGACGGGAGCAGGACGCCGGCGTGGCCGTCGATCCGCGGACCGCCGCGGGCGGCGAGGGCGACGTCGGTCGTCACGTCGAAGCGCCGGCCCGTGCGCGCCAGCCACGCGAGCAGCGGCGCGTCGCGCGCGGCGAAGCCGGCCGGTAGGCCGTCACCCGCGAGCACGCGCCCGAGCCGTGCGGGCAGGCCGCGGTCGAGGACGTTGGGCAAGCCGTCGCCGTCGTCGTCGACCGGGTTGCGGCCCTGCCAGGTCATCGTCGGGAGGACGACGAGCACGGGGCGCCGCTCTGCTCCCTGCACCGCGAACGGAACGGTCACGTGCCTCGTGCGCGTGCGGACCTCGAGCAGGTACACGCCCGACTCGCGCCCGGGCGCCGTGAGGCGGAACACGCCGCCGCGGGTCCGCCCGTCGGTGCTGCGGCGGATCACCTGGTTCGAGCCGACGCGGCGCACGCTCCAGCGCCAGCGCTCGCCGCGCGCGTCGACGCCGAACGTGACGGGCTGCCCCGCCCGCACCGGGCGCACGGGCGGCTGCACGGCGAGGTAGCGCACGCTGATCCCGCCGCGCCCGGGCAGTGGCGAGCCGTACGTCGTGGCCGGCAGGCCGCGACGGTCGAGCGGCGGCGAGGTGCCGATGTTGCCGGCCTGGTCGCGGGCCTGCACGGCGACGAGGTAGGTGCCCGGGGAGACCGGCCGCCCGCTCTCGGTCCGCCCCGCCCAGCGCCACTCGGTCGCGTCGTCGAGCAACGGGATCGGGTCGCCGACCTGGCGCAACGGGCCGGGCGAGGTCTTGAACAGCAGGATCTTCTTCTTGCGCCCGGGAGCGTCGAGATGCACGACCGCCTCCCCGCCGCCGGGCGCGGGCAGGAGCTCCGGGCGCGGCGCCTTGTCGCGAACCGGCCCGATCGCGGTGACTCGCGGCCGGGGCGCGGTCGTGTCGAGCCGGACGGACTCGGGGATCACGACGTTGCGGCCCTGGTTGGGCAGCGTGATCCGGTAGCGGTAGGTCCCGTCGCGCACCATGCCGCCGTCGTCATCGCGCCCGTCCCAGCGCGCCCTCACCTCACGGTAGGGCAGCACGGTGCGCTCCGCGATGAGCTCGCGGACCTCGTCGCCGTCCGCGTCGACGACGGCGAGCGTCACGCGGTCGCGCTTGCGGATCTCGAAGCGGACGGTCGCGCGGTCGAAGCGCCCGTCGCTGTTGGGCGAGAAGAACGGCGTGCGCCGGAACTCGCCGACCACCGCCGGCGAGCCCTTCAGGCGCTGGGCCACGAAGAACGCGCCGAACGTCGCGACGACGAGCACGGTGAAGGCGATGCCCGCGACGCGGCTCACAGCGTCACCAGCGCCGCGTTGGGGATCTCCCTGCCGCCGGCGCTCGGCTCGCCCGTCTGGGCCGCGAGCGCGAGGCGGATCACGCCGCGGTGGCAGACGACGAGCGCCGGCAGCCCCGCCGGGTTCGCGCGCAGGTCGGCGAGCCCGGCCTGGACGCGCTCGGACTGCTCGGCGAACGACTCGCCGCCGGGGTAGCGGAACGTCGGGTCGGAGACCTGGAAGCGCCGGAATCCCTCCGGGTCCTGCGCCCGGATCTCCGCGAACGAGCGGCCGGTCCAGTCGCCGGTGTCGGTCTCGGCGAAGCGCACGTCCTCCGCGGGCGCGAGGCCGATCCGGGCGCCCACGATGTCCGCGGTCTCTCGCGCGCGCGCGAGCGGGCTGCACCACAGCGAGCGGACCTCGACCCCGGCGGCCGCCTCGGCGAGCTCCGCGGCCTGCGCGCGCCCGGTGTCGTCGAGCGGGACCGGGAGGTGGCCCTGGAAGCGGCCCTCGGCGTTGTAGGCCGTCTGCCCGTGGCGGGCCAGGTGGATCATGGGACGGAGTTCGCCGTCAGATGGTGGATTCCATCTAGCGCGCCTGGTCCGCCCCGACGCTCACGACGACGTCCGCATCGCCGGCGATGGTGCTGGTGTTGCGGTCCAGCGGCTGGACAGCGTCCCGACCGATCCCGATGAGCCGGGCGACGTCGAGCGCCGCGCGGCGCTGACCCTCGGAGTAGAAGATGGCGGTCGCCGACCGGGCCTGATTCGTCGTGTCGTTGGTGACGACGCCCGGCCTGAAGCCCGCCCGCGTGAGCTTGTCCGACGCGCTGCGCGCCAGGCCCGTGAACGTCGTGCCGTTGAGCACCGCCACCGTGACCTGGCCGCGATCGACGCGCGCCGAGCCGGCGCTGCCGCCGCCGTTGCCGCCGGCGGGCGTCGACGCCGCGGGCGGCGGGGCGACGGTGTTCGGCCGCGGCGCGGGCGACGGCTGCTCCTCACCGCCGCCGATCAGCACGACGGCGAGGCCGACGGCGGCGACGGCCATGACCGCCGCAGCGGCAAGGGCGCCGATGAGGGTCCGCCGCGAGCGGCCCCCGGTGCCACGGGAGGCGGAGCCGCCGGCACGCGCACGAGCGGCGCCGGCCGCGGTGCGCGGCGGGATCGTGGCCTGCGCGGTCGAGGCGCGCAGCGGCGCAGTCGCG
>DATAAR010000228.1:0-6847 GCA_036259975.1 Solirubrobacteraceae bacterium
CGCGTAGGCCGCGCGCTCGAGGGCCGCGAACTCGCCCGGGTGCCAATAGCGCACGACGGGCAGGTGCTTCTCGGTCGGGCGCAGGTACTGGCCCACCGTGAGCACCTGGACGCCGTGCTCGCGCAGGATCCCGAACGTCTCGACGAGCTCGTCGTGGGTCTCGCCCAGGCCGACCATCAGCCCCGACTTCGTCGTGACCTCGTCGCCGCCCATCTCCTTCGCGTTCAGCAGCACGCGGCAGGAGCGCAGGAACCTGGAGCCGCGGCGGGCGACGGGGTACAGGCGCGGGACGACCTCGACGTTGTGGTTGAAGACGTCCGGGCGCTCGGCGATGACCTTGGCCAGCGGCATCTCCTGGCCGCGGAAGTCGGGGGTGAGCACCTCCACCTTGCACCACGGCGCCTGGCGGCGGATCTGCCGGATCACGCCCACGAACGCACCGGCGCCGTAGTCGGGCAGGTCGTCGCGGTCGACGCTCGTGATGACCGCGTGGCGCAGGCCCATCCTGGCGACCGAGCGCCCCACGCGGGCGGGCTCGAGCGGGTCGTTCCACGTCGGCCTGCCGGTCTTGACGTTGCAGAAGCCGCAGCGCCGCGTGCACGTATCGCCGAGGATCATGAACGTCGCCGTGCCGCGGTCCCAGCACTCGCCCACGTTCGGGCACGCGGCCTCCTGGCAGACCGTGTGCAGGTTCTCGGCCTTGATGAGCGCGCTGAGCTGCCGGTAGCGCGGGCTGCCCGGCGCAGGCACCTTGAACCAGGCGGGCTTGCGCGTGCGCAGGGGCAGCACGTCGGTGCCCAGCACCGTGAGGACGTCCATGCCGCCGGGGTTCGCGCGGGAACGGGTCTTGTGCTCGCGGGGAATCGGGTCGGCACTCACGTCACCGGAAATCTACAGGCGCTAGAACCTGGTCATGCTCGCGCTCCTCGCGGCCGTCGCCCTGGGCGCCCCGGCGCCCGTCGCGGCTCCGCCGCCGCAGGCCGCCGATGCGCTGCGCCCGCCGATCGTTCAGCGCCCGATCCCGTTCGGAACGGCGCGCCGGCGCGAGACCGCCGCCTACGCGCGCCGGCACTACGGGTTGGACACCTACCGCCTGCGCGATCCCCGGGTGATCGTCGAGCACCTCACCGTCAACGACTCGATCGAGGCGACGTACGACGCCTTCGCGCCCGACCGCCCGGACGCCGAGCTGCACGAGCTGCCCGGCGTCTGCTCGCACTTCGTCGTCGGCCGCGACGGCACGATCGTGCAGTTCGTCCCGCTGTCCATCATGTGCCGCCACACCGTGGGGCTGAACTGGACGGCGCTCGGGATCGAGCACGTCGGCCGGCGCGACGCCGACGTGCTGGGCAACCCGCGCCAGCTGCGCGCCTCGCTGCGCCTGACCCGCTGGCTGCGATGCCGCTTCGGCATCGCGGTCCGCGACGTGATCGGCCACAACGAGTCGCTGTCGTCGCCGTACCACCGCGAGCGGGTCGCGCGGCTGCGCCGCCAGACGCACGGCGACTGGGTCGCGGCGTCGATGCGGCGCTACAGGGCGAGGGTGCGGGCGCTGGGGTGCCAGTAATCGCGTCCCGCTGGGGACGCCGAAGGTGAGCGGCGCCGAGCGGACGGCGCAGTGAGGGCAGGTGATCCGCACCCGACGGCCGGCGCGTCACACGTTGTCGACGATCGAGACGTACGCATGCCCCGATATGCATGGCGAACGTACTGTTCGCGATGCGAACGTCCCGGGGGCGCCGTCCTCCCCGGCGCCCAGGCCCGTCGGCGCGCCGCGCGGCGACCACTCGCGATGAGACGCTCGCCTCCTCGATGCGCAGTCCGCGTGCTACGCGCCGACCGGCGCGGCCGAGCGGGACACCGTCAGCGCAGCGGCCGGCACGCCGTCGAGCGCGGCCTCCAGCCGCGCCCGCGACATCAGCCGCTGACGGCTGCCGTGGGCCTGGGCGAACCGCCAGGCCACGCGCTTGCGGAAGCAGGGCAGGTGCGGGCCCGGATCCGCCGCCTCGGCCGCGACCGAGGTCATCCGCACCTCCGGCAGCCCGCAGGGCACGATCCAGTCGAACGGCTCCAGCGAGTTGTCGACGTTGACGGCGAAGCCGTGCTTCGTCACGCCCTGCGAGACGTGCAGGCCGATCGAGGCGATCTTGCGGTCCGCGGTCCACACGCCGGTCCACGCGATGCCCTCGGCCGAGCGCCCGCGCGCGACGATGCCCTCGCCGTCGAGCGCGGCCACGATCGCCCGCTCGAGCACCGCGACGTGCTCCATCACGTCGCCGATCGCGACGATCGGATAGCCGACGAGCTGCCCGGGCCCGTGGTACGTGACCTTGCCGCCCCGGTCGACGTCGACAATGTCGATGCCCTGCGCGCGATACCAGTGCTCGCCCATGCCGAGCTCGCCGGGCTCGGAGCGCCGGCCGCGCGTGTAGACGGGCGGGTGCTCGAGCAGCAGCAGCGTGTCCGGGATCGCGCCGGCCTGGCGCGCCGCCCGCAGGCGCTCCTGGAGGTCGTGCGCCTCGCGGTACTCGACGAGGCCGAGGTTAACGGTCCAGAGCTCGCGCGTCACGGCATCGATGATGACAGAGCGCCCATCCCGGCCAGGCGGGCCCTTGCGCGGCGCGGGCGCGCGGGTGTTTGATCGGCTCGACCCCTCCCGACGCAGGAGACGTTGCCATGCCCGAGACGGTGCGGACCACCACCATCGACGAGGTGCTCGAGGACGCCGTCGCCCACGGCGTCGTGCCCGGCGTCGTCGCGCTCGCCGCCGGCGACGACGGCGTGCTCT
Organism: Solirubrobacteraceae bacterium; assembly: GCA_036259975.1. Classification (GTDB taxonomy): domain Bacteria; phylum Actinomycetota; class Thermoleophilia; order Solirubrobacterales; family Solirubrobacteraceae; genus JAOPZW01. The sequence continues at coordinate 2,789 of DATAAR010000228.1, forward strand.
ACGAGGGCGCCGCCGGCGTGCGCGACGCCGGCACCGGCGACCCGATCACGCCCGACACGCCGATGCGGATCGCGTCGATGACGAAGATGATCACCACGGTGGCGGCGCTGCAGCTCGTCGAACGCGGCGAGCTCGACCTCGACGCGCCGGTCGAGATGTACCGCCCGGAGTGGACGGAGCTGCAGGTGCTCGAGGGCTTCGACGGCGACACGCCGCGCCTGCGCGCGCCACGCACGAAGGCGACCGTCCGCCACCTCGTCACCCACACGAGCGGTCTCGGCTACTGGATCTGGAGCGCCGACATCGACCGCTACGAGCAGCTCACCGGCGTCCCCAACGTGCTGCCCGGCAGCGTCGAGGCGTTCAGGTCGCCGCTGCTGTTCGATCCCGGCGAGCGCTTCGAGTACGGCATCAACACCGACTGGCTCGGCCGGGTGGTCGAGGCGGTCAGCGGCGCGTCGCTGGCCGACTTCGTCGAGCAGAACATCACCGGCCCGCTGAGCATGACCAAGACGGCCCGCCGCATGTCGCCGCGCCAGCGGGCGCAGTCGACCCCGGTCCACGTGCGCGGCGAGGACGGCGAGTGGATCGGCACCGATATCGACTGGGCCCAGGAGCCCGAGTTCTGGGGCGGCGGGCACTTCCTGTACTCGACCCCGCGCGACTACCTGCGCTTCCAGCGCATGCTGCTCGGCCGCGGCACGTTCGAGGGCATCACGCTGCTCGCGCCCTCGACGGTCGACGAGGCGTTCCGCAACCAGATCGGCGACCTGTGGTTCCCGGCCGAGCTGCCCACCGCGCGCCCCGAGCTGAGCGCCGACATCTACCTCGGCCCGGGCCTCAAGTGGGGCCTCGGGCTCCTCCTGAACGAGCGCCAGCAGCCGGGGATGCGCGCCGCCGGAAGCGGGGCGTGGGCGGGCCTGTTCAACACCCACTTCTGGGTGGACCCCGCGGCGCGGGTGACGGGTTCGATCTTCTCCCAGGTCCTGCCGTTCTGCGACCCGCCCGTGTTCCAGATGTACGTCGACTTCGAGCGCGCGCTGTACGCGTCGCTCTGAGGGAAGCGGATGCCCAAGACGCTCATCTTCACCAAGCTCGACGGCGAGGCCGACCGAATCCTCGACGCCCTCGCCGCCCGCACCGGCCTGGCGTGCCGGGACGGCGGCGGGCGGCGAATCTTCGAGATGGAGGGTCAGCCGCGCTCGATCGACGCGCTGGGCGAGCTCGAGGACATCGACCCGTCCTGGCCACAGCACGTGCGGCTCGAGAACCGCCCCGGCCGCTAGACCGACTCGATCCGCCGCCGCAGCGCCGTCAGGAACTGCGCGGCGTAGGCGCCGTCGAGCGCACGGTGGTCCCACGACATGCAGAGCATCGTCATCGGCCGGATCGCGATCGCGTCGTTGCCGTCCGCGTCGGTGATCACGACCGGGCGCCTGACGATCGCCTCGAGGTCGAGGATCGCGACCTGCGGCTGGTTGATGATCGGCGTGGCGGCGACCGCGCCGTACTGCCCCGGGTTGGTGATCGTGAACGTGCCGCCGTGCACGTCGTCGGGACTGAGCTCGCGCTCGCGGGCGCGGCGGGCGAGCTCGCGGATGCGCCGCGCGAGCCCTTCGTCCGAGAGGTCCTGTGCGTCGCGCACGACCGGCACGATGAGCCCGTCCTCGCCGAGCGACACGGCGACGCCGAGGTGGACCTGCTCGTGCTGGGTGAACGTGTCGCCCTCGAGCCACGCGTTGAGGGCCGGGTACTCGCGCAGCGCGTCGACGACGCAGCGGGCCACGATCGGCAGCGCCGTTGTGCCGATCAGCGCGCGCCGCGCCTCGACGGCGCTCATGTCGCACTCGACCATCGTGGTGCAGTGGGCGGCGAGCTCGAGCGAGCGCTTCATGTGCTCGCCGATCGACTTCCGCATCCGCGACAGCGGCTGCGCGCGCCCGGTCGCCGCGACGGCGGGCTCCGGGGCCGGTGGCGGTGGCGGCGCGGCCATGGGCTCCGGGCCCGACGGCGCCGGCTCGGGCCGGTACGGCGACTCGATGTGCAGCGGCGGCTCCGGCGGCGCCTCCGCCCCGGCCGTCGCGCCGCCGCCGTCCTCGAGGTAGGCGAGCACGTCCTGCTTGCGCACGCGCCCGCCGCGGCCGGTGCCCTCGATCCGCGACAGGTCGATGCCGTGCTCGGCCGCCATGCGCGTCACCACCGGGCTGTAGCGCCGGCGCTGGGGCGCGTCGGGCGGAGTGGCGGCCGCCGGCTCGGGCGCGGGGTCGGGCGTCGCGGGCGCCGGGGTCTCCCCGGTGGCGGCCGCCGCCTCGCTGGCATGCGCCTCGCCGGGCTTCGCGTCGGTGGCGATCCGCGCCAGCACCGTGCCGACCTCGACGGTGGCGCCGACGTCGACGACGATCTCGGTCAGGCGCCCGGCCGCCGGCGACGGCACCTCGGTGTCGATCTTGTCGGTCGAGATGTCGCAGATCGGCTCCTCGTAGGCGACCCAGTCGCCGGGCCGCTTGCGCCACTCGACGATCGTGCCCTCCGACACCGACACGCCCATCTGCGGCATGACGACGTCGACGAGGCGGGCCTCAGTACTCGAGGAGCTCACGGGCGGCCTCCTTCACGCGATCGACGCTGGGCAGGACGGCCTGCTCGAGCGGCGGCGAGAAGGGGATCGGCACGTCGGGCGTGGCGACCCGGCGCACCGGGCCGTCGAGGTCCTCGAACGCGCGGTCGGCGATCAGCGCCGCGACCTGGGCGCCGGCGGCGCAGGTCTGGTTTGCCTCGTCGACGATCAGCACCTTGCTCGTCTTGCGCACCGACGCGAGGATCGCCTCCTCGTCGAGGGGCACGAGCGAGCGCAGGTCGAGCACCTCGACCGAGGCGCCGTCGAGGTCCTCGGTCGCGTCCAGCGCCGTATGGACCATCGCGCCGTACGCGATCACCGTGAGGTCGGTGCCCGCGCGGGCGACGCGGGCCGTGAACGGCGTCGGGTAGAGGCCGTCCGGGACGTCGCCGCGGACGCGGCGGTAGAGGTGCTTGTGCTCGAGGAACAGGACCGGGTTGCGGTCGCGCACCGCGCCGATGAGGAGGCCCTTCGCGTCCTCGGCGGTCGAGGGGGCGACCACCTTGAGGCCGGGCGCGTGCATGAACCACGCCTCGGGGTTCTGCGAGTGAAACGGGCCGCCGGAGAAGCCGCCGCCGCTGGGCAGGCGCACGGTGATGTTCACCGGCAGGCCCTGGCGGTAGTACATCTTGCCCGCGACGTTGACGAGCTGGTCGAACCCGCACGAGATGAAGTCCGCGAACTGCATCTCGGCGATCGGCCGCAGCCCGACGACGGCCGCCCCGATCGCGGTGCCGACGATCCCCGACTCGGCCAGCGGCGTGTCCATCACGCGCCACTTGCCGAACTCCTCGATGAGCCCGTCGGTGACCTTGAACGCGCCGCCGAACACCCCGATGTCCTCGCCCATGCACATGACCCGCTCGTCCCGGCGCATCTCGGTGCGCAGGCCGTCGGAGATCGCCTGGAGGTAGGTCAGCGTCGCCATCCGCTCCACGGCGCCTCGCCGTCCTCCAGCTCGTTGGCCTCGTCCGCGAACAGCCCCTCGGTCGCCGTCGCCGGGTCGGGCATCGGCATGGCGAGCGCCTCCTGGGTCCCGGCGTCGATCGCCTCGCGGACCTCCGCCCGGAGCGCCTCGACGTCGACCCCGAGCTCCTCGACCCGCGCGACCTGGCGGTCGATCGGGTCCTTGCGCCGCCACTCCTCGAGCTTCTCCTTGGGCACGTACTTCATGTCGTCGTGCGCCGCGTGGCCGTGCATGCGCATCGTGACCGCCTCGATGAGCGTCGGGCCGTCGCCCGCGACCGCGCGCTCGCGGGCCTGGCGCGTTGCCTCGAACATCGCCTCGACGTCGTTGCCGTCGACGGTGAGGCCGGGGAAGCCGTAGGCCGCCGCGCGCTCGACCGGGTCGACGGCGAACTGCTGGTCGAGCGGCGTCGAGTACGCGTACTGGTTGTTCTCGAGCACGAAGATCACCGGCAGGCGCTGGACGCCGGCCCAGT
>DATAAR010000229.1:0-16448 GCA_036259975.1 Solirubrobacteraceae bacterium
CCGCGCGCGGCGTAGGTGCGCGGCTGCTTCGTCACGGGCACCGACACGGGCGTCGGCAAGACGGTGCTCGCGGCAGCGATCGCCGCGGCCCTGCGGGCCGGCGGCACGCCGGTCGCCGCGTTCAAGCCGGTGGTCACCGGCCTCGACGACCCGGAGCCCGGGCGCCCGGCCGACCACGAGCTGCTCGGCGCCGCGGCGGACATGCCGCCCCCAGCCGTGGCGCCGCTGCGGTTCGGGCCGGCGGTCTCGCCGCATCTGGCGGCCGAGCTGGCCGGCGTCGAGATCGACCCCGACGCGCTCGCGGCCGCGGCGCGCACGGCGGCCGAAGGCGCGGAGGCACTGGTGGTCGAGGGCGTGGGCGGGCTGCTCGTGCCGCTGACCGTCGGCTACACGATCCGCGACCTCGCGTGCGCGCTCGGGCTGCCGGTCGTGGTCGCGGCGCGCCCGGGGCTGGGCACGATCAGCCACTCGCTGCTCACCGTCGAGGCGGCGCGTGGGGCCGGCCTCGACGTGCGCGCGGTCGTCCTCACGCCGTGGCCGGCCACGCCGGGCGTCATGGAGCGCTCGAACCGTGACACCATCGCGGCGATGGGCGACGTCGCGGTCCACACCCTCCCGCCGGTCGGCGTCGACCCGGCCGAGCTCGCGCGCGCCGGGGCGGCCGTGCCGGTCGACGCCTGGCTCGGGCCGTGACGACGCTCCGCGGCGAGCGCGTCGTGCTGCGCCCGGCGACCGAGGCCGACGTCCCCGGGCTGATCGCCATCCTCCGAACCCCGGAGGTCGCACGCTGGTGGAGCGCGCGGGCCGAGGAGGACCTGCACGACGCGCTCGCGGACGCGGACACGACGCTCTGGGTCGTGCTCGACGGCGACGACGAGATCGGGCTCGTCCAGGCGTGGGAGGAGCCGGACCCGATGTACCGCCACGCCGGGATCGACATCTCGCTGCATCCGGATTGGCACGGCCGCGGCCTCGGTGCCGACACGGTGCGCACGGTCGCCCGCCACCTGTTCGACGACCGCGGCCACCACCGCGTCACGATCGACCCCGCCGCGCACAACGCGCGGGCGATCCGCAGCTACGAGCGCGTCGGGTTCCGGCCGGTCGGCGTCATGCGCCAGTACGAGCGTGGACCCGACGGCACGTGGCACGACGGCCTGCTCATGGACATGCTCGCCGGCGAGCTGCGCTGAGGAGCGCCGGACGCCGCGCGGCGCGGGTCAGCGGCGCGCGACCACGACCAGCCGGGTCGCGGCCGAGGCGAACGGCTCGCCGCGCTCGTCGTAGGCGTCGACCGCCGTGAAGCCGGCGGCGTGGAGCATCGCGCGCAGCTCGGGCAGCGTCGGGGCGCGCACGCTCATATGCAGCCGGCGCACGCGCCCGCCGAGCACGACGAAGCGGTCGGTCTCGGTGCGGCCGGTCGCCGCGTCGAGCCGCGTGCGGTCGATCAGCAGGTCGTCGCCGCGCTCGAGCAGGACGAGCGCGGTGTCGTCGCCGGCCGGCATGCGGCGCAGCACGACGTCGCGGTTGAGCAGCTCGACGATCAGCCGCCCGCCCGGGCGCAGCGCCCGCGCGAACCCCTCGAGCATGCGCTGGTTGCCGGCGTCGTCGAAGTAGCCGAACGACGTGAACCAGTTCAGCGCGGCGTCGAAGCGCGCGTCGAACGCGAGCTCGCGCAGGTCGCCGAGCCGGTACTCGGCCTCGACCCCGCGGCGACGCGCGTCGGCCTCGGCCAGGGCGAGGAACCGGGCGTTGTTGTCGACGCCGACGACCCGGCAGCCCCGGGCGGCGAGCAGGTTGGCGATCCGCCCGTGCCCGCAGGGTGCGTCGAGCACGGCGTCGCCGCGCCGGAGGTCGAGCAGGCGCGCGGCGAGCTCGGCGTCCTGGTCGGCGCGGGCGGCGAGCGCGTCGCCGTAGAAGTGCAGGTAATGGTCGTCGAACAGCTCGGGGCCGACGCCCGAAGGCTCGGGCATGCGCCGATGGTAGGCCGAGCGCCTGCGACCAATGTCCAAGTGACATCCGGCCCGGCGACCTCGTGTGATGTAGCACGAACAGGGAGGTCATCATGCAGCCCGCCACGGTCATCCACAGCCCCGGCGCCGGACGCGCCCCCAAGCCGCGCGTCTACACGCTGCCGATCGTGCGTCCGGCGCCGCCGCGCCCGATCGGCGACGCCGTGCGCACCTGGTAGGGCCCGGGCCCTTCCGACCGATGACGGGCCTAACGTGGCCGCCATGACGACCGGCCGCGAGCTCGCAGACCTCGACCGCTCGGTGCTGTGGCACCCGTTCACCCAGCAGCAGGGCTGGATGGCGGAGGACTTCCCGGTGATCGAGTGCGCGGACGACACGACGCTGTACGACACCGAGGGCAATGCCTACATCGACGGCGTCTCGTCGCTGTGGTGCACGGTCCACGGGCATCGCCATCCGGCGATCGACATGGCGATCAAGGACCAGATCGACCGCGTGGCGCACTCGACGATGCTGGGTCTCTCGCACGCGCCCGCGATCCGCCTCGCGCAGCGCCTCGTCGACCTCGCGCCCGACGGGCTGCGGCGGGTCTTCTACTCCGACAACGGCTCGACCGCCTGCGAGGTCGCACTCAAGATGACCTACCAGTGGTGGCACCAGCGCGGCGAGTGGTGGCGCTCCGGGTTCGTGTGCCTGCGCGACAGCTACCACGGCGACACGATCGGCTCCGTCTCGCTCGGCGGCATCGAGCTGTTCCACAGCCTGTACCGCCCGCTGCTGTTCGACGCCTGGCATGCCGAGCCCGGCGATCCCGGTCACATGCGCGCGCTGCTCGAGGAGCACGGCGAGCGTGTCGCGGCCGTCATCGTCGAGCCGCTCGTCCAGGGCGCGGCCGGCATCCGCGTGCATCCCGACGGCTACCTGCGCGCGGTCCGCGAGCTCTGCGACGAGTTCGGCGTGCTCCTGATCTGCGACGAGGTGGCGACCGGGTTCGGCCGCACGGGGCGGATGTTCGCGTGCGAGCACGAGGGCGTGAGCCCCGACCTCATGTGCCTCGCCAAGGGCCTCACCGGCGGCTATTTGCCGCTCGCCGCGACGCTGACGACCGAGCGCGTGTACGAGGGCTTCCTCGGCGCCTTCGACCAGTTCCGCACGTTCTTCCACGGCCACACGTACACCGGCAACCCGCTCGCCTGCGCCGCGGCGCTGGCGACCCTCGCCGTGTTCGAGCATGAGCGCACGCTCGAGCGCCTGCAGCCGAAGATCGAGCTGCTCGGCGATCTCCTGGCCGAGCACGTGGCGCCGCTCGGCGCGGTCGCCGAGGTCCGCCGCCGCGGGTTCATGGTCGGCATCCAGCTCGCCGAGTTCCCGGTCGCGGCGCGCATGGGCCATCGCGTGACGCTCGAGGCGCGCGCCCGCGGCGCCATCGTGCGGCCTCTCGGGGACACCGTCGTGCTCATGCCGCCGCTGTCGATCGACCCGGCCGAGTTGCGCCGGCTCGTCGAGATCACCGGCGCGGCCATCGCGGCGGCGACCGAGGCGCCGCTCGCGGCCGCGGCCTGAGCGCCGCGTCCGGCGCCTGCGCCGGACATCACACATCGCCGTCGATGAGTTCCGCAGACTCCGCCCGTCTTAGGACACAGACGACGAGGCTGAGGAGAACGGGAATGCTGCTCGACGAACAGAACGCCGTGATCGACCACGCCGGAGGCTCGCCGTTCACGCCCGCGCGCCGGTTCGCGCGCGCCGGCGCGAGCCCCGCGCCGGCGTCGCCGGCGTCGGCGCTGTGCGGGCCGGCCAGCCTCAGCCTCCAGAACCGCCTGCTGCGGGCCCAGCTGCGCGAGCAGAACGACGAGCTGCGCGCCTCGCGGGCGCGGCTCGTGGCGGCTGCCGACGCCGAGCGCCGGCGCCTCGAGCGCGACCTGCACGATGGTGCTCAGAGCCGCTTCGTCGCGATCGCGCTGGAGCTGCGGCGCGCCCACGCCAAGGCGCCGCCGGGCAGCGAGGTCGCGCGCATGCTCGACCGCGCGATCGCGGAGCTCGGCGCCGGCCTGGACGAGCTGCGCGAGCTCGCCCGCGGGATCCACCCCGCCGTCCTGACCGAGCGCGGCCTCGACGCGGCGCTCGACGCGCTCGCGGCCCGCGCGCCGCTGCCGGTCGAGGTCGAGGGGACGCTGGGCGGGCGCGTCGCCGAGGCGGCCGAGATCGCCGCCTACTACGTCGTGTCCGAGGCGCTGGCCAACGTCGCCAAGTACGCGGGCGCCGATCATGCCACCGTGCGCGTCGCTCACCGCGGCGACCGGCTCGTGGTCGAGGTCGCCGACGACGGCGTGGGCGGGGCGCGGCCCGAGGCCGGCTCCGGCCTGCGCGGCATCGCCGACCGCGTCGGCGCGCTCGACGGCCGCCTGGGGGTCCACAGCCCGGCCGGCGAGGGCACGCGCGTGCGCGTCGAGATCCCGTGCCCTCCGCCCACCGGGCGATGAGTTCCGCCGGCCCGAGGCGTCTTACATGCAGAAGCCTGGAACGGAGCTCCGCTGTCCCTGCGATCGCCACCCGAGCCGGACATGAGCGCGCTCGTCATCCGCGCCCCGATCGCGTGCGCCGACGTGCCGGGTCTCTGCGAGCGCGTGCGCCGGCGCGCGGCGCAGAGCGACGCGGACGTCATCGTCTGCGACGTGCGCGGCCTCGCGCGCCCCGACGCGCTGACGGTCCATGCGCTGGCGCGGCTGCAGCTGACGGCGCGGCGGCTCGGGCGGCGGGTCGGGCTCCTCGACCCGCCCCCCGAGCTGCGCGACCTGCTGCGCTTCGTCGGGCTCGACGAGGCGCTGCCCGCGGCCCGCGAGCTACGCGTCGAGCCGGTCCGGCAGGCCGAACAGGGGGAAGAACCGCGCGGTGTCGAGGAACGAGTTGAGCCCGGTGATCCTGCCGCCCGAGATCTCGAGGACCTGTAGCGCCCACGGCTCCCAGCCGCCCTCCGGGCTCGGCCGGTACTGAGCGAACCCGGGCGAGCCGTTCGCCGACACCGGCAGCAGCCGCGAGCCGCGGCAGCCGGCGCCGATGCCGAGGAACCACCGGGCGACCTGGTCGGGCCCGACGAGCCACAGGTCGTAGGGCGGCATCGACATCGTCGCGTCCTCGTGCAGCAGCGACACGAGGGAGTCGATGTCGTAGCGCTCGAACGCGTCGATGTAGCGGTTGAGCAGCTTGCGCTGCTCGTCGTCCATCGGCTGCAGCGGGTCGCTCGGGCTGATCTCCGTGGCGTTCAGCGCCGCCCGCGCGCGCTGCAGCGCGCTGTTGACCGACACGACCGTCGTGTCGAGCAGCTCGGCGACCTCGCTGGCCTTCCAGTGCAGGACCTCGCGGAGGATCAGCACCGCGCGCTGGCGCGCGGGCAGGTGCTGCAGCGCGGCCACGAAGGCGAGGCGGAGCGTCTCGCGCGAGGCGGCGAGCTCGGCCGGATCGCCGTCCTCGGGCAGGACACGCGCGTCGGGGATCGGCTCGAGCCAGGTCTCCTCCGACCGCGCCGGCGTCAGCGGGCCCTCGGCCGTGCTCGCGGGTCCGAGATCCATCGGACGCGCCCGGCGGTTGCGCCCGTTGAGCATGTCCATGCAGACGTTCGTGGCGATGCGGTACAGCCACGACCGCAGCGCCGCGCGGCCTTCGAAGCGGTCGTACGCGCGCCACGCGCGCACCATCGTCTCCTGCACGGCGTCCTCGGCCTCGAAGGTCGAGCCGAGCATCCGGTAGCAGTAGCCCGTCAGCTCGCCGCGGTGCTGCTCGAGGCGCAGCTCCACGTCGGGGGCGACCGCGCGGTGGCCCGCCTCTGCTCGCACGTCGAGTTCCGTCATGCAGCCTGCTCCCTTCGCCCCTGTGCGGACAACGACTCCTGTGTCCATCCTAGGCGACGGCACCGATGCTCCGCCACGCCTCACACGGCCGCGGCCGCCGTCGATCGGCCGTGTGACGTCCGTGGCCCGAAGCCATCGCCGCGCTACGCTTGGCGCATGCTCCGCGTGGTCTCAGGTCGCCGCCTCCACGAGCTCGACGTCGGCTGATTCCGAGCGCTCGCGGCCCGCTACGCCGCCGTCACCCTCGACCTCGGCACCGGCGACGGCCGCCACGTGCTCGCCAGGGCCGCACGGCGGCCCGACACGCTGGCGATCGGCGTCGATGCCAACGCGGCCGGGATGGCCGAGGCCTCGCGCCGCGCCGCCCGCCGCGGCACGCTGCCGAACGCGTTGTTCGCAGTGGCCGCGGCCGAGCACCCGCCGTAGGCGCTGCACGGCGTCGCCGGCGCCCTGACCGTCCACTTCCCGTGGGGATCGCTGCTGCGCGGCGTGCTCGGCCAGGACGAGGCCGTGCTCGCGGGCGTCGCGGCCCTGCTCGCGCCCGGGGCGCCGGGCACGGCGTTCGTGTCGGTCGTGCCGCGCGACGGCGTGCCGCCGATCCCGGCGCGCGACCCGCTCGCCGCCGCCTACCGGCGGGCAGGACTGCGGCTCGTCGAGGCGCGCGCCGCGACGGCCGCCGAGGTCGCGGAGACGGGCTCGTCGTGGGCGAAGCGGCTGCGGGCCGGCACGGCGCGGCCCGTCACGCTGCTGCGGTTCGAGGCGACTCGCCTGGACGCGCTCCCGGTGATCTGCGAGGTTTGATCCGGTTCCAGAACCGGGAGCGTGCATGGCCCTGTCGCGTTGCTGGCCGCAGGCGATCCTTGTCGCGGGCGCAGTAGCACTGGTGATGCCGGCCGCCGCACCGGCCGCCGCGCGGGGCGGTGAGCACTCGGTGAGACCGTTGCGGTGGACGGCGTGCGGAGAGCGTTTCCAGTGTGCGCGGATCACCGTGCCCCGCCACTACGCCAACCCCCGCGGGGCGACGCTGAGGCTCCCGGTCGCGCGTCTGCCGGCCCGGCGCAGGGCCGGACGATTCGGCGCGCTGTTCGTCAATTTCGGCGGCCCCGGGGAGCCCGCCGCCGAATCCCTGCGCGCGATCGGAGCGAGCGCGTTCACCGCGCTGAACGCCCGCTACGACATCGTCGGCGTCGATCCGCGCGGCACGGGCGGTACCGGCGCGATCGACTGCCGCAGCAACCCCGAGACGTCCGGTCCGATCGCGCAGCCGTTCCCGCGACCGGCCACCCTGCAGGCGCAGGCACTGATCGCCAACCATCGGTCCTACGTCAGCCGCTGTCTGAGGCTCAACCGGCGGATCCTGCCGTATGTCACGACCGCCAACAGCGCGCGCGACATGGACCGCGTGCGGCGCGCGCTGGGCTTGACCGCGATCAGCTTCCTCGGCTTCTCGTATGGAACGTTGCTCGGCGCGACGTACGAGTCGCTGTTTCCCGCCCATGTCGGGCGGTTCGTGCTCGACGGCGCGGTCGATCCGGCCACGTATCTGAACCGGCCGATCCAGTCCCAGCGCGAGCAGACGCGCGCGTTCGAGACGGCGCTCGGCCGCTTCTTCCAGGCCTGCGCGGCCCACCAGGGCGCCTGCGAGCGGTTCGGCGCCGATGACCCGTGGGCCGCGTTCGACAGGCTTGCCGCGAGCATGAACGCCGCGCCGTTGCCCGCCCGCGGCCGGGACCCGCGGCCTGCCGACGGCGACGATCTGCTCGCCGCCGCGAGCATCGGGCTCTTTGCCAAGCAGCTCTGGCCGTTCCTGGCCCGGGCGCTGGCGCAGGCGGTCGATGGCGACGGAACGGGCGTGCGCCGGCTCGCGGACGAGTTCTACCGGCGCAATCCCGACGGCACCTACGATCCGCTCAACGACCGTTTCTTCGCGATCACATCGCTCGAAGCGCGAGCGCCCACGGGGATCGGGCTGTATCTCGACGTAGCCGCCGACGACTTCGAGCTCTTCCCTCACTTCTGGTGGAACAGCGGCTACTCCGTGCTCGCGTGGTCGCAGTGGCCGGTGCGGCCGAGGGGCGCGTACTACGGGCCGTTCTCGGCGCCCGCGTCGGCCCTGCCCACGCTCGTGGTCGGCACCACCTACGACCCGGCAACGCCGTACGCGGACGCGCCGCGACTCGCGGCCACACTGGGCAACGCGCGGCTGCTGACCATGCGCGGCGACGGCCACACCGCGTACCTCGGCGGCAACTCGGGCTGCATCGACCGGGCGGTCGAGAGATATCTCATCGCGGGTGTCGTCCCGCCCGCCGGCACCGTCTGCGCTCAGGATGTGCCGTTCCGCCGCCTCCCGGGCCGCGCCTCACTTGCAACGGTGGCGCGGTCGGTGCGGCTGCTCGATATGGGGCGGCGCGCCGCGCTGCGCGGACCCGCCTGACGGTGCTCGGGGACGCGGACGCGATCGACGCCCTGGCCCTAGTCCTCGTACGGGACGAAGTCCTTCCTGCGCGCGCCGCACACGGGGCAGAACCACGTGTCCGGGATCGCCTCGAACGGGGTGCCGGGCGGGATGCCGCCGTCGGGGTCGCCCTCGGCCGGGTCATAGATGAATCCGCAGGACTCGCAGATCCACAGCTGCGTCGTGGTCGTCTCCGTCATCGGGGCGTAAGGGTACCCTCATACCGTGCGAATCGACCGTCCACCGCCCGGCGAGGAGATCGACTTCGGCGCGGAGGGCAGCACCCCCCGCCAGGCCGCCACGGTGATCCTGCTGCGCGGCGGCGCGGACACGCTCGAGGTGCTGCTCGTCAAGCGCACGCCGGAGGCGCGGTTCATGGGCGGAGTCTGGGTCTTCCCCGGCGGCGCCGTCGACACGACCGAGGGCGACGGCGACATGGCGCACCGCATCGCCGCCGTCCGCGAGCTCGAGGAGGAGGCCGCCATCTCGCTGCCCGACCCCGCCGCGCTCGTGAAGTTCTCGCGCTGGATCACGCCGCCGCAGGTGAAGATCCGCTTCGACACGCACTTCTTCCTGGCGGCGCTCCCCGCCGGCCAGGAGCCGCGCGTGGACGGCGAGGAATGCGTGGACCTGGGCTGGTTCACGCCGCAGGCGGCGCTGGCCGCCGCCCATCGCCAAGACATCCTGCTCGTGTTCCCGACGATCAAGCACCTCGAGCAGCTGGCGGCGTTCCCCAGCGCCGACGCCGCGCTCGATCACGCCCGCGGGCGCGAGGTGGAGCCGGTCGTCCCCCACGTCGTCATGGACGGCGAAGTGGCGCGGGTCGTGCTTCCGGGCGAGGGGGGTGCGGGGGGCTGAAGCGCCGCTTGGCCCACGCGTCGACGCGGCGCATGTCGCCGCGGCCGACGGTGAGCGCGTACACGAGCAGCGCCAGGATCGCGACCGTGTAGAGGCTCGCGCTCCCGGTCTCCGCGAAGTCCCACGCCGCGAGGCCGAGGAGGACGAGGTGGTCGACGACGATCGCGACGAGGACGGCGATGCTCGCGCCGTCGCGCCCGTAGCGATAGCGCAGGAGCAGGAACGCGAGGAAGAGCGCCCAGAACGCCGCCTCGGCCGCCATCGCCAGTATCCACTTGAGCTCCACGCCGCTCGCACCTCCGCTTGATTTACAACATGCGTTGCAAATAGCGTAGCAACCGCGATGCCGCGTATGGTCGATCACGAGGAGCGCCGCGCCGAGGTCGCCGCCGCTGTGTGGCGGGTGGTGTCGAGCGAGGGGCTGGACGCCGTCACCGTCCGGCGCGTCGCGGCCGAGACCGGCATGTCGACGAGCGTGGTCTCGCACTACTTCGCGGGCAAGGACGAGCTGCTGCGGCTGGCGTTCCGGCTCGTCGTCGACCGCGGCCGGGCGCGCGCAGAGGCCGAGGCGCGGGTCGCGGGCGGCGGCCGCGCCCGCGCGCTGCTCGCGACCGGGCTGCCGCTCGACGCCGCGCGCCGCACCGAGGCGCGGATCTGGTTCTCGTTCCTCGGGCTCGCCCTGACCCGGCCGGACCTCGCGGCGGACCAGCGCGCCGCTTACCGCGCCTGGCGCGGCGCGGTGGCGGCCGCGCTGCGCGTGGAGGGCCTGCGCGCGGGGCTCGACGCGGAGGCGGAGGCGGCGGCCCTGATCGCCCTCGTCGACGGGCTGGCGGTGCAGGCCGCGTTCGAGCCCCGGCGGCTGCCGCCGGCGCGTCAGCTCGCGCTCCTGGACGAGCGCCTCGCGGCGCTCGGAGTCGATTAGATTCGGGCCATGCCGTCGACGCTTCCTCCCGAGCTGGCGCAGGCCGCCGAGCGCTATCTGACCTGCGAGTTCGTCACGATCGACGCGGTGGGACGGCCAATCGTGTGGCCGGTCACCCCCTACTACCGCCCCGACGAGGGCTGCATCGACGTCACGACCGGCGTCGGCTACCCGAAGAAGGCCGACGACGCCGCTCGCAACCCGCGCGTCGCCCTCCTGTTCTCGGACCCCACCGGCAGCGGCGTCGACCCGGCGCCGATGGTGCTCGTCCAGGGCACCGCGCGGGTCGACGACAGGGACCCCGCCGCCAATCGCGAGCGCTACGAGCGCGAGATGGCGGCCAAGCTGCCGGCCCTGCACGCGCTCGCGCCGACGGGCCCGCTCAAGCGCTTCTTCTCCTGGTACTACGACCGCATCTACCTCCACGTCCGCCCGGAGCGCGTGTACGTGTGGCCCGACGCCGACCCCGAGGCCGAGCCGACGCTGTACGACGCGCACCTCGAGGAGGTCCGCTCCGGCCACAACGAGGAGCCCGAGGAAGGCCACGCGCCGCCGGAGGGCGGGCTCGACGTATGGGAACCGCGCCTGAACCGGCTCGGGCGCGAGGACCCCACCGCGGTGCTCGCGATCGTCGGGCCCGACGGCTTCCCGTTCGCCGTGCGCGTCCCGGTCCGCGCCGACGAGGCGCGCCGCGTCGTGCACATCGGCTCCGATCCGCTGGCCGCCCCGATCGAGGCCGGTCCGGCGTGCCTGTGCGCGCACAGCCACGCCGACGACCTCACGTGGCAGCGCAGCTACCAGGTGCGAGGCGACCTCGCAGAGGAGCAGGGCCGGCTCGTGCTGCACCCGCACCGCGTCGTGGCCGGGCTCCAGCTCCCGTCCTCGCAGTTCGAGCGCTACCGCGTCAATGTGCGCAAGATCCTGCGCTTCCGCAAGACGGCGCGCGAGCGCGACCGCAGCGGCGCAGGGGCGGCGCGCTGAGCCGGCGCCGCGGCGATTACGCGCGGATCTCGGTCACCGGCACACCGAAGCGGCGCTGCGCCTCGCCGATGACGTCGTCCTCGCGGTAGCGGGCCGCGTCGTCGTCGCGGACGAACACGACCACGCGGTCGGCCGGGAACGTGGCGAGCGCGTCCTGCAGCGCGAGCAGCGGCTCGCTCTCGCCGGTCGCCGCGCGCGCCGTCGCCCCGCGCTCGCGCAGCGCGGCGGCGGTCTTGCGAGCGGTCGACTCGGCCTCCTCGATCGCCTCGTCGCTGTCCGACATCCAGAACGCGACCGGGGACTCGTTGACCGCCGGCGAGATGACGAGCACCTCGGCGCCCTCGAGGTCGTCGTCGGGCAGCGCGGCGCGGACGCGATCGGCGTCGACGGGCTCGGTGGCCAGGACGAGCAGTCTCACGCGGCGGAAGTTACCCCCGCCGCCGCCTGGGAAACGGCGGCCAGGCGCGCGGTCGCCTCGCGCACCATCCCCTCGACGATCTCGCGCGCGGTCAGGACGCGGTCGATCAGGCCCGCGCTCTGGCCGGCGAACGGCACGAGCTCGTGCGCGCGCCCGGCGCGCAGCGCCGCCATGATCTCGGCCCCGACCGCCTCGAGGTCCTCGGGCGGGTGCGTGTTGTGACGCTCGACGAACGGCGTGCTGATCGCCCGCGGGCGGGTCACGTATGGATCGGGTCCGCCGGCCGGGCCGAACGCGTCGAAGGCGACCTTGACGGCGTCCTGGGACGTCGCGCCGAGCACAGCGTCGCGGTAGAGCTCGGGGATCGCCGACTCGGCGGCCGTCAGGAACCGCGTCCCGACGTTCACGCCCTGCGCGCCCAGCAAGAGCGCGGCGGCGAGCCCGCGGCCGTCGGCGATGCCGCCCGCGGCGAGCACCGGGACCGGCGCGATCGCGTCGACGACCTGCGGCACCAGGACCATCGTCGACACCTCGCCGCCGAAGCCGCCGGCCTCGGCGCCCTGCGCGATGACGACGTCGGCGCCGGCCTCCGCGGCGCGGACCGCCTGCTCGACGGTGGTGACCTGCGACATGAAGCGCGCGCCGACGTCGTGCACGCGAGCCGCGAGGTCGCCGGGGCCGCCGAGCGCCAACGACACGACGGCGGGGCGCGCCTCCAGCGTGATGCGGAAGGATTCCTCGTCGAGCGGGCGCCAGGTGTGGTTGACCGCGAACGGCCGGTCCGTGCGCTCGCGCATCTCGGTGATCATCTCGCGCACGCGCTCGGGCGCGACCGCCGCCGCGCCGATCGAGCCGAGGCCGCCCGCCTCGGACACGGCGGCCGACAGCGCGACGGTGGTCCAGGGCCCGAACGGACCCTGCACGATCGGTGCCTCGATGCCGAGCAAGCGGGTGAGATCGGTCTGCATACGCCAAGCATGCACGAGTCGGCCGGGTCGTTTCAGGAAATACCTCTGCTCACCATGGCCACCTCGCCGCTGCCCGTCGACGTCTGGGCCGACATCGCCTGCCCGTGGTGCTACATCGGCCACCACCGGCTGCGCCAGGCGATCGCGGAGGAGCCGCCGGGCAGCGTCGTGGTGCTCCCGCGCGCGTTCGAGCTGCAGCCCGACCTGCCGCCCGAGGGCATGTCCACGGAGGAGTTCTACCCGCGCAAGTTCGGGTCCGTGGAGGCGATGCGCGAGGCGTTCGAGCGCGTGGCCGGCGAGGCCGCGCGCTCCGGGCTCGAGCTGCGCTTCGATCGCATGCGGCGTGCGCCGAACACACGCCTCGGCCACCGCCTCGTGGCGCTGGCGGGCCGCCGGGGACGCGCCGTGGAGGCGCTTTACGCGCTGTTCGCCGGGCACTTCCGCGAGGGCGCCGACGTGGCCGACCCGGAGGAGGCCATCCCGCTCGTCGCCGCGGCGGCGCCCGGCCTCGACGCGGCAGCGCTGCGCGCCGAGCTCGAGGCCGGCGAGGGCGAGGCGGAGGTCACCACGGAGGAGGGCCTCGCGGCGCGCATGGGTCTCAGCGGCGTGCCGTTCTTCCTGGCCGCGCGCGCGGTGGCGCTCAGCGGCGCCCACGAGGCCGAGGTGCTGCGCGAGCTCCTGCGGGCCGGGCGGCAGCGCGCGGGCCAGGCCGCCTGAGCGCCGGCTACGATCCGGCGGCGAGCAGGTCCTCGCGCCCGTCGGCCTCGAGCTGCGCGCGGTAGCGCTGGAAGCCCGGCTTCACGAGCGGGACGATCTTGAGGATCTTGGCGACCGGCCCGCGCGCCCGGACGTCGCCGCGCGCGAGCGCGACCGCCACGTTGACGTCGCCGAGCCAGAAGCGGTGCGCCGTGTCCGCGTCCATCTGCAGCACCACCTCCGGCTGCATCGCCGTGTTGCCGAGATCGACGGTCGCCGGCTGGTCGTCCCGCGGGGCGCTCACGGTGACGAGCGAATCGGGCTGTCGCAGGCGCAGCTGGAACGTGGTGTCGGCGCGCTTGAGGGCCGGGGCGAGCTCGGGGTCGGCGGCCAGCTCGCGCAGGAACCGGCCGAGCGTTCCGTAGACGTCGTCCGCGTCCTTGAAGTACGCCATCGCCCGGCAGCATAGACCGGCGTCGGCGGCGGCAGACTCGCGCTGCGACGGCAAACGTGACCCATGTCAGTTCGCCGCTCGGAGCGCGGCTGAGAGCATCGCGTCGACCGTCGAGCAGCGCCGCGCGGACCGCCGGCGTGTCGGCGCGGATGTGGCAGAGTGGCGCGCCGTCGCGGATGTCGTTGCGCGTAGATGCCCAACCGGCGGTGACCATCAGAATCCGGACACCCGGCGCCAGCGTTGACGTACGGTCGCGCGGCCTCGACGCGGACGCTGAACCGGCCGCGGCGGCCGGGCCATGAGCGTTGGTCACCGTGGCGTCCGGCTCCGCCGACGATTGGCCGGTCGGGCCGTCGGCGCGGTGCTACGTTCCGGCCAAACTCGACCTCAAGGAGGCGGACGCCATGGCGACCGCAACCCGGACGCTCCAGAACTTCGTCGACGGCGAGTTCGTCGACCCGGCGGAGGGACGCACGTCCGCCGTCATCAACCCGGCCACCGGCGAGGAGCTCGCCCAGGCGCCGGACTCGACCGCCGAGGACGTCGACCGCGCGGTCAAGGCCGCGCGCGCGGCGTTCGACACGTGGTCGCGCACCACCCCGGGCGAGCGCTCGCTCGCGATCCTCAAGCTCGCCGACGCCATCGAGGAGAACGCCGACGAGATCGCCGAGCTCGAGTCCGCGAACGCCGGCAAGCCGCTGCAGGCGTTCAAGGACGACGAGATCCCGGCGATGGTCGACAACCTGCGCTTCTTCGCCGGCGCCGCGCGCTGCCTCGAGGGCAAGGCGGCCGGCGAGTACCTCGAGGGCTACACGTCGATCATCCGCCGCGAGGCCGTCGGCGTCGTCGGCCAGATCGCGCCGTGGAACTACCCGCTGATGATGGCGATCTGGAAGATCGGCCCGGCGCTCGCGACCGGCTGCACGACCGTGCTCAAGCCGGCCCCGACGACGCCGGTCACCACGATCAAGCTCGCCGAGCTGGCGGCGGACATCCTGCCCAAGGGCGTGCTGAACGTGATCGCGGGGGGCAACGACGCCGGCGCGGCGATCGTCGAGCACGACGACGTCGACCTGGTCTCGCTGACGGGCTCGGTGGACACGGGCAAGTGGATCGCCGAGCACGCCGCGAGGACCCTCAAGCGCGTGCACCTCGAGCTCGGCGGCAAGGCGCCGGTGGTCGTGTTCGACGACGTCGACCTCGACGCGGTGCTCGAGACCATCGCCGGCACCGGCTACTACAACGCCGGCCAGGACTGCACCGCGGCCACGCGCGTGCTGGCCGCCGGCAAGGTCTACGACGACGTCGTCAACGGGCTCGCCGAGCAGGCCAAGGGCTACGTCATGGGCGACCTGCGCTCGCCGGAGACGAACCTCGGCCCGCTCAACTCCAAGCGCCAGCGCGAGCGCGTCGAGGGCTTCCTCCAGCGAGTCCCCGGCAACGCCGAGATCGTGACCGGCGGCAACGAGCCCGACCTGCCCGGCTTCTTCCTCGAGCCGACGGTCGTCGCGAACCTCCGCCAGGACGACGAGATGATCCAGCGGGAGATCTTCGGGCCCGTCATCACGGTGCAGCAGTTCAGCGACGAGGACGAGGCGATCGCCTGGGCGAACGGCACCCCGTACGGCCTGGCGGCGTCGGTGTGGACTCGCGACGTCGGCCGCGCGCTGCGGGTCTCCAACGCGCTGCGGTTCGGCACGGTCTGGATCAACGACCACATCCCGCTCGCCTCCGAGATGCCGCACGGCGGCTTCAAGCAGTCCGGCTACGGCAAGGACCTGTCCATGTACGCGCTCGAGGACTACACGGTCGTCAAGCACGTCATGGCGTCGCTGTCGTAGCGCAGCCGTCCCCGCACGCCGGCTCCGCTCGCGAGCAGGTTCGCGCCGGAGCCGGCGGCGCGTGCCTGCCGGCGGCTGGCGACCGGCCGCCCCGGCGTCAATCAGATCAGCGAGGTCTTCCCCGGATCGTGCGAGGTCTCGCACACTGAGCCGCAAACCCCGCGTCGGAGTCCGCTACGCCGTTATGGTTGCCGCGGAGGTCCCCCTTGGAAGCCTCAGCCCTTCACGCGCCGACCTTCGTCGCGCGCCGCGCGCTTGCGGGGCCGCTCCTGCGCCTGCGCTCGGACGACCAGCTCGTCGCGCTGTTCCGGATGGGCTACGACGAGGCGTTCAACGCGATCCACGAGCGCTACCGGGCGCGCCTCTCCGCCTACACCCGCCAGATGCTCGGCGGGGCGCGGTCGGACGTCGAGGACGTCCTGCAGGACGTGTTCCTGCGCGCCTACAACGCGCTGCGCGACGACGACCGGCCGGTGACCCTGCGCGCGTGGCTCTACCGGGTGGCGCACAACCGCTGCGTCGACCACCTGCGCCGGCCGCAGCCGGTGGCGAGCGAGGTGTTCGACGTATCGCGCACGCCGGTCCTGGACCCGCCCGCCGAGACCGAACGCCGCGAGGAGCTGCGCCGGCTGGTGTCCGACATCCGGCGCCTGCCCGAGCAGCAGCGCTCCGCGCTGCTGATGTGCGAGCTCGAGGGCCTGTCCTACGCGGAGCTCGCCGACGTGCTCGGCGTGACCGTCCAGGCCGTCAAGTCGCTGCTCGTGCGCGCGCGCCTCAGCCTCGTCGAGGCGGGCGAGGCGCGCGACGCCGCCTGCGCGGAGATTCGCGCCGAGCTGTCGCTCGCGTTCGACCGCGGCGTGCGGATGAGCGGGCGCTCGCGGCGGCACGTGCGCGACTGCGCCGGGTGCCGCGGCTACCGCCGGGCGCTGCGCGGGGTGCAGGACGGCTTCGGCGCGCTGAGCCCCGGCCACGGCGGCCTGGCGGCGATCGCGAAGCTCCTCGGGCTCGGCGGCGCGCCGGGCGTGCGCTCC
>DATAAR010000230.1:0-6308 GCA_036259975.1 Solirubrobacteraceae bacterium
AGAGCGCGCGCGCCGACATCGAGGTGCTCCGCCGCGAGCGCGACCGCGCCGTCGAGCGCGCGACGCTCGTGCGCGCCGAGTCCGCCGCGACGGCGCCGCTGCCCGTCGAGCGCGGCGTCCATCCCGAGCAGGACGCGGCCGCGCCGGCGCTGCCGCTCCCCGAGGGCGAGGAGGTGGGCCCGCCGCGGCCGCTCACCGCCGCGGGGCGCGCGTCCAACGGCGACGGCCGCGGCTCGGACGGCGACGACGAGCCGCCCACCGCCGTCGTCGAGGACCGCAACGAGGCCGGCTCGGAGGACCCGACGAGCGTGCGGCGCGCACGCGTCGAGGACGACCAGGACGACGGCGACTGGGACGACGACCACGAGGGCGTGCGCGTCCTCGGCCCCCGGCCGCCGCGCGCCCGTACCGGCGACGAGCCCCCCGTCGAGCCGCTGCCGGGCACGGCCGAGGTCGGCGCCCGCCACATCGTCCCGGGCGACATGGGCCGCGCCGGCCTCGGCCTGTGGCTCGCGCGGGCCGCGGCGATCCTGGCGCTCGCATTCGTGGTCGCCGCGGTGCTGCTCGTGGTGTTGGGGTTGCAGTAGGGCGCCTGGTGTGGCGCCGCGTCGGGCGCCCTCCCAGCGGGCGCCGCGCGGCGCCTACCGCGGCAGCCGCGGCGCGATGATCCGGTAGGCCTTCAGCCCGAGCCCGAGCCGCTCCCGGTCCTCCGACAGCACCGGGTCGAGGCCGGTGAGCTCGCGCACGCGCTCGAGCCGGTACGCCACCGTGTGCCGGTGCGCGTAGATCGCGCCCGCCGTCGCGTTCATGTTGCAGTTGTGCTCGAGATACGCCTCGAGCGTGCCGACGAGGTCGGTCCGGTACTGGTCGTCGTAGCGCACCACCGGGGCGACGGTGTCCTCGTAGAACGAGCGCACTTCCTCGGGATGCGACGCCAGCACGCGGAACAGCAGCCGGTACGTGCCCGTGCCGATGTCCTGCTCGATCGGCGCGCCCGAGCGACGCACGACGTCGAGGACGAGCTCGGCCTCCTGGATCGAGCGGCCGAGCTCGCCCGGGTCGGAGTAGTAGCTCGACACCCCGACGACGCCGTGACGGCGCAGCCGCTCGGCCAGCCCGCGGGCGCGGGCGAGCACCCGCTCGGGGCCGTCGGCGCCGGCGGGCAGCAGCGCGTACACGCGGCCGTCGAGGTGCTGCGCCAGCGCTCCCGGCGCATCCTCGGCGATCGTCGCGACGACGTGGCGCGGGCGGTCGCTCGTCAGCTCGGCGCACAGCGCGACGGCGCCGGCGGACAGGTCGCATCCCAGCCGCGCCGCGCGGCGCACGACCTCGTCGGCCTCGAGGTCCGGCCGCCCGCGAAGGTCCTCGAGGAACGAGCCGCGGAGGTTCTCCTCGACCTCCTCGCGGGCCTCCTCGACGGCGACCTCGGTGAGCGAGGCGACCGCCGCGAGGTGCAGGAACTCGGCGGCGTCGGGCCCGGTCGCCGGGCCGAGCAGCAGCACCGCGCCGACCAGCTCGTCGCCCGACGCGATCGGCGCCTCGGCGGCGACCCCGTCGGGGACCCGCGCGGGCCGGTCGGCGACGCGGTCGGCGACGTAGCGGCGCAGATCGTCGACGGGAACGTCGCCGGCGTCGGGCGAGATCACGAGGGCGCGGCCGAGCCGCGGCACGACGATGGCCACCGGCGCGCCGGCGGCGTCGGCGGCCAGCGCCGCCACCCGGGCAAGCCCGTCGCCGCCGAGGACGGCGTCGAGCATCTCCAGGTGGACGGCGCGCAGTCGGGCCACGAGCTCCGCCGCCCCTCCGGCCGAGCCGCCGGGCGCGGCGGGGGTGGCGGGAGCGGCGGGCTCGTGGCGCACCGTGACCGCCCTCAGGTGACCGCCGCGGCGGCGTCCGGGTGCGCCTGCAGCACGTCCTCGCCGGCCTCGCCGGTGCGAACGCGGTAGGCCTCCTCGACGGGCAGCACGAACACCTTGCCGTCGCCGACCGCTCCGGTCCGTGCGTGCTTGAGGATCGTGTCCACGATCGTCTGGACGTCGCGATCCGCCACCACGCACTCGAGCTTGACCTTCGGACGCAGGTAGTTCGTCAGCTCCGCGCCGCGGTAGCGCTCGGTGATGCCCTTCTGGCGGCCGGAGCCCTTCACCTCGCTGATCGTCAGGGACGGGAACCCGAGGCTCAGGAGCTCCATCCGGATCGGCTCGAACGCCTCGTGGCGGATGAAGCTCTCGACCTTCTTCATGCCGGCACCTCCTTCGGGGTCGCGATCGTCGCGCCAGCGGGGGCACGCGACGCGGCGGGAACTGCACCGTAACCCACGAGCTCGGGTGCCGGGATGAACTGCTCGGGATAGCCGTACATGCCGTGCTCGGAGATGTCGAGGCCGGCCTCCTCCTCCTCGGGGGTGACGCGCAGGCCGTACGTCCTCTTGATCAGCCAGAACGTGCCGTACGAGGCCGCGAACACGAACGCGAACACGGTCACGACGCCCAGCGCCTGCACGCCGAGCTGCCCGAACGAGCCCGTGTAGAAGAGGCCCGGATCGCCGACGGCGTTGTACTCGGCCAGCGACGGCAGCGTGAACAGGCCGCACGACAGCGTGCCCCACACGCCGCAGAGGCCGTGCGCGGTCAGCGCGCCGACGGGATCGTCCAGGCGCTTGTCGATCGCGTACACGCCGAGCGGCACGATGACGCCGGCGACGAAGCCGATCACCACGCCCGCCCACGGCGCCACGTAGCCCGAGGGGGCGGTGATCGCGACCAGCGCGCCGATCGCACCGTTGCCGGCCATGCCGATGTCGACCGTCCTCGTCTTGAGGTAGCTGGTCATCACCGCGCCGAGCACGCCCGCGGCGGCGGCGAGCTGCGTGACCACCAGGACCTCGGTGAAGCGGCCGTCGAGGGCGCCGAGCGTCGAGCCCGGGTTGAACCCGAACCAGCCGAGCCACAGGATGATCACGCCGAGGCCGAACAGCGGCATGTTGTGGCCGGGTATCGGCCGCGGCGTGCCGTCGTGGGCGTACTTGCCGTGCCGGGCGCCGAGCAGCAGCACGGCCGCGAGCGCGCCGGTGGCGCCGATGAGGTGGACCGCCGTCGAGCCGGCGAAGTCCTGCATGCCGAGGTTCGCCTGGAGCCAGCCGCCGCCGAACACCCAGCCGGAGGCGATCGGGTAGATGAGGGCGCTGAAGACGACGGCGTAGATGATGTAGACGCCGAACTTGATGCGCTCGAGCGTCGTGCCCCACACGATCGCCAGCGACACGGCGCAGAAGACGAACTGGAAGAACCACTTCGCCTCGACCGTGGCGTCAGAGAGTCCCATGATCGGGAACGCCTCCTGCGGATCGCCGAACGCGCGCAGGAAGAAGCCGTCGGTGCCGATGATGTGCCCGAGGCCGCCGCCGAACGCGAACGCGAAGCCGACCGCCCAGTACATGATCGCGGCGATCGAGAAGTTGGTGATGATCTTGGCGATCACCGTGCCCGCGTTCTTGCCGCGCGAGAACCCGATCTCCAGGAACGCGAAGCCGGCCTGCATGAACATCACGAGGCAGCCGGCGACGATCACCCACATCGAGTTGATGCCGACAGAGTCCGGCAGGCCGTTGCCGGCCGCGTTGAAGGTGTCGGCGCTCGCCGCCGCCGGGGCGAGCAGTGCGACCAGCGCGCTCGTCATGAGCGCACGGATCGCGAACGAACGTCTCAGCATGGATCCTCCAGGGTCGAGTGGCAGGCGGCAGTCTCGATCCCTGCGCCCCGGGCGGCATTCGCCCGCGGTCCAAAGATCGGCGCCGCCGTTTCTCCCCGGCGTCGAATCGCCGCCGGGCCCCTTCCGCGGGGGCGAGGCGGGCCGCGGGATGTTTCGCCCTGTGGATAAAGTCGCCGCGCCGCTCACGCCATAGCCTCGACCGTGCATCGGTACGCACGTACGCATTCGAGGAGCAGAGGAGAACCCTTCAACCCCATGGCTCGGACCCGACAGCAGAACGTGACCGCAGCCCAGTGGACCGCCAACGGCGCGGCCCTGGGAGCGGCGGACCTCACGACCCCCGGCAGCTACCCGTACGGGGAGAACGTCTTCAACCTGGACGTCCAGCGCAAGCGCCTGCCCAAGGACGTCTTCAAGCGCCTCCAGGCCACCCTTCACCGCGGCGAGGCGCTGGACCCGACGCTCGCCGACGCCGTCGCCAACGCGATGCGCGAGTGGGCGATGGAGAAGGGCGCGACCCACTTCACGCACTGGTTCCAGCCGCTCACGGGGTCGACCGCGGAGAAGCACGACTCGTTCTACGCGCCCAGCCCCGACGGCACCGCCCTGGCGGAGTTCTCGGGCAAGGAGCTGATCCAGGGCGAGCCCGATGCCTCTTCGTTCCCGACCGGCGGCGTGCGGGCGACGTTCGAGGCCCGCGGCTACACCGCCTGGGACCCGACGTCGCCGGCGTTCATCCTCGAGAACCCCAACGGGGCGCTGCTCTGCATCCCGACCGCGTTCGCGTCGTGGACGGGCGAGGCGCTCGACCACAAGATCCCGCTGCTGCGCTCGATGGACGCGCTGAGCAAGGCGGCGCTGCGCGCGCTGCGCCTGCTGGGCGACACGACCGCCCAGCGCGTGTTCACCACGGTCGGCGCCGAGCAGGAGTACTTCCTGATCGACGAGCAGTACTACTTCGAGCGCCCGGACCTGTACACGACCGGCCGCACCCTGTTCGGGGCCAAGCCGCCGAAGGGGCACGAGCTCGACGACCACTACTTCGGGTCGATCCCCGAGCGCATCCTCGCGTACATGCTCGAGAGCGAGCGCGAGCTCGCGCGCCTGGGCGTGCCGGTCAAGACGCGCCACAACGAGGTCGCGCCGAACCAGTACGAGATCGCGCCGATCTTCGAGAACTCGAACGTCGGCTCCGACCACCAGCAGCTGACGATGCAGGTGATGCAGAACGTGGCCCGCCGCTACGGCCTCGTCTGCCTGCTGCACGAGAAGCCCTTCGCCGGCGTCAACGGATCGGGCAAGCACAACAACTGGTCGATGGGCACCGACACCGGGCTGAACCTGCTCGAGCCGGGCGACACGCCGCACGAGAACATCTCGTTCCTGTTCTTCTGCGCGGCGGTGATCGCGGCGGTGAACCGCCACCAGGCGCTGCTGCGCGCGTCGGTGGCCAACGTCGGCCAGGACCACCGCCTCGGCGCGAACGAGGCGCCGCCGGCGATCATCTCGATCTTCCTCGGCGCCGAGCTGCGCAAGATCTTCGAGACGATCGAGAAGGGCGAGGGCGACCCCGCCACCCCGGGATCGTTCCTCGGCCTGGGCACGCCGGTCCTGCCGCCGCTGCCGCTGCACGGCGGCGACCGCAACCGAACGTCGCCGTTCGCGTTCACCGGCAACAAGTTCGAGTTCCGCGCGCTCGGGTCGAGCATGTCGCTCGCGCTCCCGAACACCGTGCTGAACACGATCGTGGCCGAGGCGATCGACCAGCTCTGCGACAAGCTCGAGGCGGCGGCCTCGGACGGCACCGTGAGCGACGAGGCCGTCGTCGGCGTCGTGCGGGAGACGTACGCAGCGCACAAGCACGTCTGCTTCGACGGCGACAACTACACGGAGTCCTGGCATCGGGAGGCCGAGCAGCGCGGGCTGTCGAACCTGCGGACCACGCCCGACGCGCTGCCGTGGCTCGTCGAGCACCAGACGATCCAGGCGTTCGAGCGCTACGACGTGCTGTCCGAGCGGGAGCTCGCGTCGCGCTTCGAGGTCTTCGTCGAGCAGTACACGACGGGCCTCAACATCGAGGCGGAGACCGCCGCGTCGATCGCGCGCACGATGCTGCTGCCGGCGGCGATCCGCTATCTCGCCGAGCTCTCGGGCGCCGGGCACAAGGGCCTGATCTCCGAGAGCGAGGAGCTCATCGACGAGTTCGTCACGGCGATCCAGCGCCTGGAGCAGGTCAACGCCCACCACCCGGCGGAGGAGGGCCTGGAGCACGCCCGCTGGATGCGCGACACCGTGATCCCGGCGATGGAGGCCGTCCGCGAGGTCGCCGACCGCCTCGAGAAGGTCGTCGCCGACGACCTGTGGCCGCTGCCGAAGTACTCGGAGATGCTGTTCATCAAGTAGTGCACGAACCGCGCCGTTCGCAGGGGGAACGTCGCGTCAGCCGTTGCCCGGGGCACTCTGGGGGCACTCCAGGTCGCCCCGGGCTTCGGCGATCAGGTCGTCGAGGTCGCGGAAGCGCTGGGCGCCGATCACCTTGATCGGGTTCGCGTAGATCCCCATGTGGACGACGGGGCTGTGCCCCAGACGCTCGGCGG
>DATAAR010000231.1:0-9237 GCA_036259975.1 Solirubrobacteraceae bacterium
CTCGGCGGTCGGTCCGTTCTACTGCCCGGCCGACCAGACGATCTACATCGACCTCAGCTTCTACCGCGAGCTGCGCACGCAGTTCGGCGCCCGCGGCGGGCCCTTCGCCGAGGCGTACGTCATCGCGCACGAGTACGGCCACCACGTCCAGCATCTGCTCGGCATCGACGAGCGCATCGGCGGCGATCGCCAGGGCGAGACGTCGGGCGCCGTGCGGCTCGAGCTGCAGGCCGACTGCTACGCCGGCGTCTGGGCCGCCCACGCGGTCGAGACCGGCTACATCGAGGAGCTCACCGCGGACGACATCGCCGACGGCCTCGACGCGGCGGCCGCCGTCGGCGACGACCGCATCCAGGAGCGCGCCACCGGCCGCGTCGACCGCGAGAGCTGGACCCACGGCTCGTCCGCCTCGCGGCAGAAGTGGTTCGACATCGGCTATCGCGGCGGGGACCCCGGCCGCTGCGACACGTTCGCCGCCGGCGCGCTCTGAGCGGCCTCGGCCGGCCTGTCCGACCGGCGCGGGATGACTGTCAGCCCGACGAGCCGCGAGACCACCATCGCGATGTAGGCGACGCCGGCGAGCTGCTCGAGCATCACCAGCGCGCGCGCGAACGGCTCGACCGGCACGACGTCGCTCAGGCCGGTGCTCGACAGCGTCGTGAAGCTGAGGAACAGCAGCTCCATCCAGGTGCGGTCAGCCTCCGGCTCGATCGCCGCGACGAAGCTGCCGGGCTGGATCGCCTGGCACACGACGTAGATGTAGGCAAACGCCCAGGCCACGAGCGTGAACGTCGCCCCGACCGCGAACAGCTCGTCGCGGGTGATCTCGTGGTCGGCGAGCATGTAGGTGATCAGCGCGCCGGCCGCGTAGAGGTAGAGCACCGCCTCGAACGCCGAGGAGTACGGCAGGAGGTCGTCGCTGCCCGTGACCGCCTGGATGATGAGCAGCACGCTCGCGGGCGCGGCGAGCAGGAGCCCCACCCACGTGTGAAAGGAGGAGCTGCGGACGGCGAGCAGCACGAGCCCGAGGATCGCGATCCCGAGCACGCTGAACACCGCGCGTCCGACACCGTCGCCCTCGAGGAACGGGTACAGCAGCACGCCCGCCAACTGTGCGGCGAGCAGGATCGCGGACGGCTCCCGAGCGGCGCGCAGCATCACCCGCACCGTACCCTCAGCCCCGATGGCTTACAGCACGGCGGAGGCGAGGCAGCAGCTGCTCGACGACGTCGCCGCGGCGACCGACCGGCTCGGCGTGGCGCTCGCCGCGCTCGGCGAGGCCTACGAGCAGCTCGACGAGTACAACGCCGACCGCCTGGAGGAGCAGCTCTTCCGCCCGGTCCAGACCGCGTACGGGCGCGCGCAGCGCACGCACGCGGGCTTCGCCCAGCGCTACGGGCTGCCGTCGCGGACGTTCGCCGCCGCGCCTGGCGGGCACCCGTCGCAGGGCGTGAGCGGCTTCGTCGACGCGGCGGTCGGCGCCGTCGTCGCGGCCGACGGCATGCTCGCCGAGCTGCAGGACTCGATGCGCCCGGTGGAGGTCGGCGACGCCGAGCTGCGCGCCGGGCTGTCCGAGGTGCGCCGCCTCCTGGGCGACGTGCCCGCCCGGGCGCGCGCGTTCGGGCGCAGCCGGGGGCGATAGGGCCTGCCGGAACCTCCGGCGCCTGGGCGCAAATGACGAACGGCCCCATTGCCGGGCCGAACGTCAGGCGCGTCAGGACCGGGCCCAGCGCGGGGCTCTGGCGCCGCGCCCTCGCCCCTCGATGCCGGCCGACGTCGCTCGTCGCACGACTCCGCCGGAGTGGAGCGCCGCGCGGCCCGGCACGTCAGCGGCACAGCGACCGGCGGCCCCCGCGGATGCGCCGGCGAGGGCGGTGGCGGTGCGCGGCGGCGCAGCGCCCGGCGCCCGGGCGCACCGGATCGTCCATGCGACCGGCGCCGTGATGGCGCGTCGCGGTCGATCGGCGGGCGATCGCCCACGCGGCGCCGAGTCCCACGAGTGCCATCGCCGCCAGCGTCAACATCGTCATGGTGTGCGCTCCCGGAAGGTCTGATCCGTTCACGGACGCGAACGCCCGCGATGCGACCCTCTTGCGCCCGGCGAGCGGCAAGAGAGGAAATGTTCACCTTCGCGGTCCGGATCGCGCAGGAGAACTGATCAGTCCGCGCCGAGCAGGCCGCTCAGCCGACGCGGCCGGTCGCGATCCACGCCCGTGCACTCAGCCGGAACGGGCGACCGTCCTCGATGCCGAGGCGGCGCCGGAGCTCGGCCTTGAGCGCCTCGCGCGCCTCCGGCGGCAGCGACGCCGCGTAGGCGCCTGACGGGCCGACGCCGAGCTCGAGCGGGCGCCAGAGGTCCTCGAAGTCGTCGTATGCGGCGCCGACGACGGCGGGCACCACCTGCGTACCCGCGAGCCCGACCGCCGCCCACAGCGCGCCGAGCTCCGCCGGCGTGCAGTGCGGCATGCACCGGCCCTCGTCGAGGTCGGCGGCCGACGGGTCGAGCGTGATCGCCGCGTCCCAGAACCGCCGCAGCAGTGTCATCTCGCCCGCGTAGTCCCACACCGCCGCGGCCACCGTGCCGCCGGGGCGCGTCACCCGTCGCATCTCGCCCACCCCGGCCGGCGGATCGGTCATGAAGTTGACGACGAGCTGCGCGAGGGCGTGATCGAACGACCCGTCCGCGAACGGCAGCGACTCCGCCGCCGCGACCTCGACCCGCGCGTCCGGCACCCGCCGGCGGCAGGCGTCCGCGAACGGCGCGGAGGGATCCACCGCCGCGACGCGGTCCGGGCCGAGCAGCGCGGCGAGCTCGGTCGTCAGGGCGCCCGGCCCGCAGCCGACGTCGACGGCGCGCCGGCCCCGCCGCACGCCGGCGGCCGCGATCAGCGCCCGCGCGAGCTCGGCGCCGTAGCGGCCGATGTGGCGGTCGTACGCCTCGGCCTGCGTGCGGAACGTCGCCGCTCCGGGAACGTCGCTCACGCGCCGAGCCTGCCGCCGCGACGCGGCGCGGTCAAGGCGAGCGGTCGCGCTCCTCGTCCGGCGCGTCGCGGCGCCGCGCACCCGCCAGCATCCAGCCGATCCCGACGACGACGAGCACCACGCCCACGATCAGCCCGGCGCGCTGGCTGGCGCCGAAGGCGGCGAAGATCAGCGGCGCGGCGATCACCAGGCCGATCGCGATGACGACCCCGCGGCCGGGCATGGGTGGCTACGCGCCGGCCGGCGGCGCGAGGTACTCGTCGTCGGTCACGTGCGCGCCCCAGTGCGCGTCGGCGCCGTCGTCGCCCGCCTCCTGGAGCGCGAGGTGGGTCATGAACGAGTTCGGCGCCGCGCCGTGCCAGTGCTCCTCGCCCGGCGCGAAGTGGACCGTGTCACCGGCGCGGATGGCCTCGACCGGCCCGCCCGCGCGCTGGACGAGCCCGGCACCTTCGGTGACGTGGATGAACTGGCCGAGCGGATGGGTGTGCCACGCCGTGCGCGCGCCGGGGGTGAAGTGCACGCTCAGCGCCCGCAGCCGCGACGGCTCGGAGCCGGCCGCGATCGGGTCGATGAAGACCTCGCCCGTGAACCACTCGGCGGGGCCGGGGCGGGTCGGGGGACGGATGCGCGTGATGTGCATGGCTCCTCGCTCGTGTCGTCGTTCTCAGGCCGGCGCGAGGCCCTCCGCATACGCGCGCGCCTCCGCGTACAGGCGCGCGAAGTCGGCCGGCTTGTAGTGCGCGTTCAGGCCGCTCGGGTTCGGCAGCACCCACACCGGCCGCCCGCCGATGCGCTCCGGCTGCAGGCCCCACGCCGCTCGCGGGCGCCCGAACGCCGTGCGGTACGCCGTGAGCCCGACCACCGCCACCAGGCGAGGGCGGTGGTCGGCCACCGTGCGCTCGAGCTCGGCCGCCCCGGCGCGCAGCTCCACGGCCGACAGCTCCGCCGCCGCGCGGGTCGGGCGGAACGCGATGTTCGTGACGCCGACGCCGAAGGCCGGCAGCTCGGCGTCCTCGTCGGGGCGCAGCCGCCGCGGTGTGAACCCGGCGAGGTGCAAGGTCGACCAGAACCGGTTGCCCGGCCGCGCGAAGTGGTGGCCCACCTCGGCGGAGCGCAGCGACGGGTTGATGCCGACGAACAGGACCCGGAGGCCCGGGCCGACGATCGGCCCGAGTTGGCCCGCCGCGACGTTCACACCCGCGCCGGAAGGCGGCCTTCGACCACGTAGCGCATCACCTCGACGACCTGCTCGGGCTCGCGCGCGACCGCGAGCGCGGCGCGGTCGACCTCCTTGAGCGCGTGGTCGTGCTCCTCGGGGTGCAGCGTGATCAGCGGCTTGCCGAGCGCGGCCGCGTAGCCGGCGTCGAACGCCGCGTTCCACTGGCGGTACTGCTCGCCGAAGCGAACCACCACCGCGTCGGCGCGCTCGATCAGCGTCCGCGTCCGAATGGCGTTCACGCCCGCGCCGACGTGGTCCTTCCAGAACGCGCGGTCCTGGTCGCCGAGGATCGCGACGCCGCAGTCGTCGCTGGCGGCGTGGTCGGTGACGGGACCGGTGAGCTCGACGTCGAGGCCGGCGTCGGCGATGCCCTGCGCGATGCGCTCGCGCCAGTCGGTGTGGATCTCGCCCGAGAGGTAGATCTGCCAGTGCATGCAGACATCCTTTCAAGGGCCGGCCGCGACGACCGCGCCGGCTCTGGCACCCTGTGGGGGATGGGGCCGAGCACCGAAGCGGGTCGCGCGGCGCGGCGCTCGGCCTCGTGGTCGCTGCGCCCGGTGCGGGACATGGCGATCGACCTGGGGACCGCCAACACCGTCGTCCACGTCCGTGGGCGCGGCATCGTGCTGTCCGAGCCCTCCGTCGTGGCGATCGACGAGCGCACGGGCGAGGTGCACGCCGTCGGCGCCGACGCGCAGCGCATGATCGGCCGCACCCCGGCCGCGATCTCGGCCACGCGCCCGCTGCGCCACGGCGTGATCGCGGACTTCGAGGTCACCGAGAAGATGCTGCGCCACTTCATCGCCAAGGTGCTCGACCGCCGGCGCGCGCACCCGCGGCTGGTCGTCTGCGCGCCGTCGGGCATCACCGAGGTCGAGCGCCGCGCGGTCGAGGAGGCGGCGCGGTCGGCGGGCGCGCGCCAGGTGCACCTCATCGAGGAGTCGATCGCGGCCGCGATCGGCGCGGGCGTGCCGATCGCCGAGCCCGTCGGCCGCATGGTCGTCGACGTGGGCGGCGGCACCAGCGAGGTGGCGGTGATCTCGCTCGGGCAGATCGTCGTGTCGCGGTCGGTCCGCGTCGGCGGCTACGACCTGGACGAGGCGATAGGCGCGCACATCCGCACCGAGCACGTCATGGCGATCGGCTCCCAGAGCGCCGAGGCGATCAAGCTCGCGGTCGGCTCCGCCGTGCCGCTCGAGACGGAGCTCGAGGTCGACATCCGCGGGCGCGACCTGCTGTCCGGGCTGCCTCGCAACCTCCAGCTGACGAGCCAGGAGGTGCGCGAGGCGATCGCCAGCCCGCTCACCGAGATCCTGGCCGCGATCCACGCCACGCTCGAGGAGACGCCGCCCGAGCTCGCCGGCGACATCGTGCGCCACGGCATCCTGCTGGCCGGTGGCGGCTCGCTGCTGCGGGGCTTCGTCGAGCGCGTGCAGGCCGAGACCGCGATGCAGGCCTACGTGGCCGACTCGCCGCTGACGTGCGTGGCCAGCGGCGCCGGCCACTCGCTCGAGGAGCTCGACACGCTCGGCCGCACCGGCAACCGCCGCCGGCGTGCCGGCCGCTGAGCGCGCCGATGCCGGTCGAGGTCCACGCGGCCGGGCTCGTGCTTGTCGAGCACGAGTTCGACGTGCCGCTCGATCATGCCCGGCCGGACGGCGAGCGCATCACGGTCTTCGCGCGCGAGGTCGCCGACGCGGAGGGCCGCGACCGGCCGCTGCTCGTGTTCCTCCAGGGCGGCCCGGGCAGCGAGGCTCCCCGGCCGATCCCCATCCCGCGCGGGCCGGGCTGGCTCGACCGCGCGCTGCGCGACTTCCGCGTGCTCATGCTCGACCAGCGCGGCACCGGCCGCTCGACGCCGGTCGGCGCGCTGCCCGGCCGCACGCCCGGCGAGCAGGCCGGCCACCTCGCGCACTTCCGCGCCGACTCGATCGTGCGCGACGCGGAGTGCGTCCGCGCCGCCGTCGGCGCCGAGCGCTGGAGCGTGCTGGGCAGAGCTACGGCGGGCTCTGCGCCACCACGTACCTGTCGTTCGCGCCCGAGGGCCTGGGCGAGGTGCTCATCACCGGCGGCGTGCCGCCGGTGGGGCGGTCGATCGACGACGTCTACCGCGCCACGTACGCGCGGATCCTCGAGCGCAACCGCCGCTACTACGAGCGCTACCCCGCCGACCGCGAGCGCGTCCGCGCCCTGCACCGCCGCCTGGAGGCCGAGGAGCTGCGCCTGCCGTCGGGCGACCGGCTGACGTCGCGACGCCTGCGCCAGCTCGGCAACCTACTCGGGATGAGCGACGGCGCCGAGCGCCTCCACTACATCCTCGAGCTCGACCCCGAGTCGCCGGCGTTCGGCCACGACGTCGAGGCGGCGACGCCGTTCGCCCGCAACCCGATCTACGCGATCCTCCACGAGGCCTGCTGGGCCGACGGCGGCGCGACGCGCTGGTCGGCCGCGCGCGTGATGCCGGACGAGTACCGACAGACGCCGGAGCTGTTCACCGGCGAGCACGTCTACCCGTGGATGTTCGAGGACTACGGCGCGCTCCGTCCGCTGCGCGAGGCGGCCGAGATCCTCGCGGCGCACGAGTGGCCGCGCCTGTACGACGCCGAGCGCCTCGCCCGCAACGAGGTCCCGGGGGCGGCAGCGATCTACACCGAGGACCCGTACGTCGAGCGCGCCTACTCGGAGCAGACGCTCGCGTCGGCGCCGGGGCTGCGGGCGTGGGTGACGAGCGAGTACGACCACAACGGCCTGCGCGCCGACGGCGAGCGCATCCTCGGGCGGCTGCTGGACCTGGCGCGCGGGCGCGCGTGATGCCGGCTGCGCCCGCGCCACGCCGCGCGGCGGGGCGTTTGTCCGCCGCCGCGCTCGGGCTATCCCGGCCGTATGCCCGCCGAGCGCGTCGTCGCCTTCCGCCCGCGCACGATCCTCGTGTCCGCGCTCGTGCTCGTCGGGGTCGCCGTCGTGCTGTGGATCATGTGGGTGTCGCGGCGCGTCCTGATATGGACGTTCGTGTCCGTCTTCCTGGCGATCGCCATGAGCCCCGCCGTCGACGCCCTGCAGCGCCGCGGGGTGGGCCGGCGGGGCCTGGCCGCGGCGATCGTCTACCTCGTCGCGATGGGGGTCATCGTCGCGCTCGGCGCGCTGATCATCCCGACGCTGATCCAGCAGGTGAACGACTTCGTCCAGGCGGTGCCCGGTTACGTGCAGGACCTGACGCGGGGCCGCGGCCCGCTCGGGTTCCTGGAGACGAAGTACAGCGTCGTGGAGCGCGTCGAGGAGGCCGTGCGCGGCGACGGCGCCGGGCGGCTCGCGGGCGGCGCGACCGCCGCGCTGGACGTCACCCGCAGCGTCATCACGTTCGTGGCGGGCGTCGTGACGATCGTGTTCATGACGTTCTTCATGCTGCTGGAGGGACCCGCCTGGCGCGCCCGCCTCATCGCGCTCCTGCCGGCCGACCGCCAGCCCCGCACCGAGGCCATCGCGCGCGAGGTGTCGCGCACGATCGGCGGCTACGTGACCGGCAACCTCCTCATCAGCGTCATCGCGGGCGTCGCGACGACGCTCGTGCTGCTCGTTGTCGGCGTGCCGTTCGCGCTCGCGCTCGGCCTGCTCGTCGCGATCCTCGACCTGATCCCGCTCGCGGGCGCGACGCTGGGCGCGATCATCGTCACGCTGGTCGCGCTCACCGACTCGGTGACGTCGGGCCTCATCGTGCTCGCGTTCTTCATCGTCTACCAGCAGCTCGAGAACCACCTGCTCCAGCCGATCGTGTACGGCCGCACGGTGCAGCTCTCGCCGCTGGCGATCCTCGTCTCGGTGCTGATCGGCGCCGAGGTGGCGGGCGTGATCGGCGCCCTCGGCGCGATCCCGGTCGCGGGCACCATCCACATCGTCCTGGTCGACTGGCTGCGCCACCGGCGCGGGGGCGACCCGGCCGAGGACGACCCGCACTACCCCGTGCCCCGGGCCGAGGCGGCGCGCGCGCCGGCGCGGTAGCGGGACCGCGCGCCGCCGCCTGGCACCCTAGGGGCGATGCCGATCGACATCGCGCTCCTCGGCTGCGCGCACCCGCACGTCCCCGACGTGCTCGGCGTGCTGGCGTCCGAGCCGGACCTGCGCCTCGTCGCGGCGTGGGACGCCGATCCGTCCGCGATCCCCGGCGCGATCTCCGGCGTCGCGGTGACGCGCGCCGACACCGCCATCCGGCGCGCGATGGCCGTGGTCGTCTGCGCGCCGACCGACCAGCGCCCCGCGCTCTGCCTCCAGGCGGGACGCGCGGGCAAGCCGGTCCTCGTCGAGAAGCCGCTCGCCCCGACCGCCGCCGCGGCGCGCGGCGTCGCCAACGAGATCGCGCGCACCCGCACGCCCGCGGTCGCCGCGCTGCACCTGCGCGAGCTGCCCGCGCTCGGCCGGCTGGGCGGCGTGTTGCGCGAGCGCCTGCTCGGCCGTCTGGCCGGCGTCAGCGCGTCGCTTGCGCACCCGGGCGCCGCCGAGGGCTGGTTCGACGGGCCGCGGGCGTGGATGCGCGACCCCGCCCGCGCGGGCGTCGGCGGCTTCGGCGACCTCGCGCTGCACCTCATCGACGCGCTCGCGGCGCTGCCACTCAACGAGGCGCCGGTGCTCGCCGCCGTCTCGCTCGACCGCCCGGGCCCGCGCGAGGCCGACCTCGGCGGCGTCGGCGTCGGCACCTGGGCGGGCGCGCCGCTCACCGTGCGCTCGAGCTGGGCCGAGCGCCCCGGCGGCCTGGAGCTCGTCGTGGCCGGCGTGGCGGGCACCGCGACGCTGCGCGACGGCGTGCTCGAGCTCGACCGCGGCGGCGCGGCGCCGGAGCGCTGGGTGGGCGCCCCGCCCGACGCGGGCGCGACCTGGACCGCGCGCGGCGACGGCCTGCCCGCCGAGGACGCGTACCTGACCGTCCTGCGCCAGGCGTTCGGGCGTCGCGGCGAGGGCGAGTCGCTCGAGCTGTACTTCGGCGCCACCTCGGGCGACATGTTCGGCTCGGCCGACGCCGGCGCCACCTGGTTCACCGTGGCCGA
>DATAAR010000232.1:0-4166 GCA_036259975.1 Solirubrobacteraceae bacterium
CCGGGGTCCCGCGGAGCGGGGCGGCCGGGGTCCCGCGGAGCCGGGCGGCCGCCCCGCCGCGGAGCGGGGCGCGCGAAGGCCCGCGACCGCGGCGGAGGTGCCGGCGGCGTTCGCCGACCGGCTCGGCGCCGGCGATCTCGACGGCGCGCTCGCGCTCTACGAGCCGCAGGCCACCTTCGCCCCTCAGCCGGGCGAGCAGGTGAGCGGCCACGAGGCGATCCGCGGCGCGCTCGCGCAGTTCGCCGCGCTGCGGCCGACGCTCACCGGCGAGGTCGAGAAGGTGCTGGAGGCCGACGGCGTCGCGCTCGTCGCGAACCGCTGGACGCTCACCGGCACGGGCCCCGACGGCGCGCCGCTCGAGATGGGCGGCGTCAGCGCCGACGTCATGCGCCGCCAGCCGGACGGCACGTGGCGGATCCTGGTGGACGACCCCTGGGGAGCCGGGGCCTAGGCCCCGGGCTTCACGATCATGTCGGCGATCACGAGCGCCAGGAGCGCCAGCTCGATCCGCGTGTAGAGCAGGAGCCGCTCGCCGGTCTCCGTGAGCTCCTCGCTCGTGATCCCGCCGCCCGCGACGCGCTTGACCAGCGCGTCCGACGTGCGGCCGACGAGCGCGCCGCCGATCGCCATCACCAGCACGAGCCCGATCAGCCCGAGCAGGACCCACGTCTCGCCGATGCTCAGGTCGCGGTCCGCGACCATCGCGAACCCGGTCAGCAGCAGCACGACGCCCGCCGCCGGGTGCGCGCGGCCCGCCCACCAGGCGGCGGGGACGAGGAACCCGGCGAACGTCTCGACGCTCGTCCGCAGCGCGCGGAACGCGATCACCGTGATCGCCAGGCCCGACCCGAACCACACCGCCATCGCGAGCACGTGCAGGTACATCAGAAGCTCGAACCAGTCCATGGCGAGGCATTAGACCTGCTCGGCCGGACACCAGTACGACGTCCGCCCGCCGATCGAGGCGCGCTCCATCGCGGTGCCGCAGCGCGGGCAGACGCCGCCGCGCCGCCGCGCCGGCATCACGTCGCCGGTGTGCACGCCGCCCTTGCGGATCGCCGACCGCGTCGCGGCGCGGATCTCGCGCCGCAGCCGGTCGAGCTCCTCCTCCGACAGCGAGCTCGGGAGCCGCCGCGGCGACAGCCCGGCGCGCCACAGCGCCTCGTCGGCCAGCAGGTTCCCGACGCCGGCGATCACCGCCTGGTCCATGATCCGCGCCTTCAGCGGCGCGTCGCCCCGCCCGACGCGGGAGCGGAACTCGCCGCGGCCGACCTCAGCGGCGTCCGGCCCCAGCCCCGACAGGTCGGGGTTCAGCACCGCCCGCCCCAGCCGGCGCTTGTCGCGCAGCGCCATCCGGCCGCCGTCCTCGAAGTCGATCACGAACCTGTCCCACAGCGGCGGCGCGCTCTCGTCGTCGCCGACCGCCGGGTCGCCCTCGCCGGCGCCGTCGACCAGGATCCGTCCCGCCATCCCGAGGTGCAGCCCGAGCACCGGCCCGTCGTCGTCGGTCGGGACCCACATCGTCTTCCCGCGCCGGTGCGCCTCCACCAGCGAGCGCCCGACCAGCGCGTCGGCCAGCTCGCCCGGCCGGTGCGGCCGGCACACGTACGTGTCGCTGTCGTCGACGGCGCGGATCCGCCGCCCCAGCGCGCGCTCCTCGATCAGCGCCCGCGCCCGCTCGACCTCCGGAAGCTCAGGCACCGGCCGCAGGGTACGCCGCTCAGCCGACCCCCAGCCAGATCGCGATCACGTACGCCACGCCGGACAGGAAGGCGGCGACCAGGCCGACGAGCCACGCGAGCTCGCCGTCGTCGGGCCAGTCGTGGCGGTCGGCCGCCAGGTTCGCCGCGGGCGCCGCCACGCCGTCTTCGACGTCCCGCCGCAGCTGCGTCGCCGCCCACTCGAACTTGATCCGCGCTCGCGCCAGCGCTCCGCCGGCCAGGACGATCGACGTCGTGATGAGCGCGGCGAGCCACTCGGGGGCGTCGCCGATGAGGTCGTCGTCGAGCCCCCCGACGGCCAGCGCGATCAGGCCGCCGAGGCCGGCGCCGACCCATCGCACCATGGTCTCGCGCCGCTCGTACTGGCGCAGCCGCTCACGGTACGTCCCGGCAGCGTCCGGAGGCGTGAGCGGCATCTCACGCGTGGCGCCAGCTGTTGAAGAAGCTGAACGATCGGTGCGCGTAGCTGTCGATCGCCTGCTCGTCGAGCTCCTGGTCATGAAAGGCGGCACGCGACACGGAGGCGACCGTGACCATCTCCGCGAACAGCTCCACGAAGCGGGGAGGCGCCTTGGCGCGCGCGAGAACGCGCACCGCGGCGTCCAGCGGCTGCGTGATCACCTCTTCCGCGTCGTCGATGCCGAACGGCGCGTGAGCGTGCTCCAGCAACGAGTGGCGTTGCGCTCTCTCGAGCCCCGCTCGGACGCCGGCATCGAACGCGTCGCCGCGGCTCGTCGTCCGCCCGCCGCTGCCGGAGCCGCTGCCGCTGCCGCCGCCGAGCTGGACGTCCCATTGCATGGGCGGCTGGGGCTTCGGCTCGTACGCGAAACCGCCGGTGCTCATCTGACCATCCTCCTTGATCGCTGGAGAGATCCTCCTCAACGACCCGCCGGAAGGCAAGGCTCGCGCGCGACGCGCAGCGTCGCCTCCGTCGCCGGCCCCAGCGGCGCCGGCGGGTCGTCGAGCCGGTGCCACGCGAAGACCGCGATCTCGACCGGATCGGGCCGCACCGGCCCGCCCGGCCACGCCGCGGCGAACACCGTCAGCCGCTCCTCGCGGCCGTACCACCGCCCCACCGCCGTCCCCAGCTCCCGCCAGACCGCGACGTCCGCGCCGAGCTCCTCCCACGCCTCCCGCGCCGCCGCCTCCGCCAGCGGCTCGCCGGGGCGGGCCGCGCCGCCGGGCAGCTCCCACTGCCACCGGTCGCCGTAGTGGTGGCGCACGAACAGCACGCGCCCGCGCCCGTCGCCCAGCACGACCTTCACGCCGCGGAAGTCCGGCCGCATGACGACCGCGCGCGCCTGCAGCACGCGGTAGGCGACGCGGTAGCAGAGCCGCAGCAGCGCCGCCGACCGCGGCCGGCGGCGGAGCGTCGCGAGCGGAGGGTCAGGCGGAGGCGCCGAGGACCTCGCCGCTGTAGAGCTTGTGCACCTTGACCGTGCCCGGCGGCGACGCGTCGATGCACAGCCCGCAGAGGATGCACTCGTCGACGTTCTCGTGGACGACGGCCACGCGCCCGTCCTTCTCCGCGTAGATGTCGACGGGGCAGGCCTCCTGGAGGCGCTTCGCCAGCTCGGCGTCGCCCGCGACCGCGTCGTCGACCTCGATGCCGATGAAGATCGCGTCGTCGCGCATCTACGCAGGGCTCCTCTCGGCCAGCTTGGCCCTCATCAGGTCGGGGATCTCGGAGATCTCCTCCGCGACGGTGATCCCCGCCGCCTCGAGCCGCGCGATCTTCTCGGCCGCCGTGTCCTCCTTGCCCTCGACGATCGTGCCGGCGTGGCCGAAGCTCATGCCCGGCATCTCGTCCATGAACCGGCCCGCCATGAAGGCGACGATCGGCAGCCGCGACGAGCTCTCGGTGACCCAGCGCGACAGCTCGGCCTCCATCCGGCCACCCGGCTCGGTGTAGATGACGATGCCCTCGGTCTGCTCGTCGGCCTCGAAGAACGGCATCAGCTCCGCGTACGTCGAGCCGATGATCGCGTCGCCGCCGATCGACACCGCGGTCGACTGGCCGAGGCCCGCCGCGGTCAGCGTCGAGCTCATCTCGGTCGTCATCTCCCGCTCGGGCGGGATGACGACCGAGATCTCCTCGTCGCTCACCGCCGCCGGGCTCGGGGTCTCGACCGCGGTCTCGATCGGCGGCGACGCGATCATCGGTTCGACCTACGCCGAGCTGATGCCTCTGTTCGAGGCCGACGAGCAGACCGAGGCGATCGTCATCTACACCGAGCCGGGTGGCCGGATGGAGGCCGAGCTCGTCGACTGGCGCGAACGGGAGGGGTCCCGTCTTCCGATCATCGCCTTCATGGCCGGCAAGTTCATGGACGAGGAGGAGATGCAGGGAATGAGCTTCGGCCACGCCGGGACGATCGTCGAGGGCAAGGAGGACACGGCGACCGAGAAGATCGCCCGCCTGCAGGCCGCCGGCATCGCGGTCGC
>DATAAR010000233.1:0-19561 GCA_036259975.1 Solirubrobacteraceae bacterium
GCGCAGCGCGCGCAGGTAGCCGAGCGCCGCGTCGCTGCCGCCCAGCGAGCGCTCCAGCGCGGTGAGCGTCGTCGCCGCCGGCGGCGTGCGCCCGGTGCGGTGCAGCGCGCGCTGCAGCTCCGCCAGCTCGGGCGCGAGCGGCCCGCCGGGGAGGCGGCCGCGGCGCGCCAGCATCGCGGCGCCGGCGAGCAGGGCCGCGACCAGCAGCCCGCCGCCGAGGAGGAGCGGCACCCAGTCGGTCCCGTCGCGCTCGGCGAGCGCGGTGCCGAAGTCGCCGGGCGCGCTCGGACGGTCTCCGGCCTGCCCGAGCCCGAACTCCGGGCGCTGCCCGGACGGGGACGGGCCGGCCCGGTCGGTGAGCTGCGAGCGCGCGGGCGAGGCGGCCGGGGTCGGGTCCATCGTGACCCAACCCAGCCGCGGGAAGTAGACCTCGACCCAGGAATGCGCGTCGTCGTCGCGCACGATGTACTCGCCCCGGCGGCGGTCGAAGCGCCCGGGGCTGAACCCGGTCGTCACCCGCGCCGGCACGCCGCCCATCCGCAGCAGCAGCGCGGTCGCGCCGGAGAACTGCTGGCAGTAGCCGAGCCGCGAGCCGAACAGGAAGTCGACCAGCGGCACGCGCGACGGCGGCGGGCTCTCGCTGTAGCTCGCGCCGTCGCGCACCCGGCTCAGCACCGCCTGCACGTACTCAAACGGCGTGTCCGCTCGCGCGCGCAGCGAGCGCGCCAAGTCGTACACGCGCGCGTACGGCGACGCGCCGATCGCCCGGTCGCCGTTGCCGGGCTGGAAGCCGTTCCCGAACAGGACGTCGGGCTCGCCGCCGGTGCCGAACGGCTTGAACCGCACTGCCGCCGCCGACGTGCGCGACTGGCGCTCCGGCAGGCGGATGCCGAGGTAGTCGACCGCGAAGTCGGGATAGTCGGTCCCCGCCCGCCGGAGCTGGCGGTCGCTCGGGCGCGGCACGTAGACCTGGGCGCGGTAGCTCGACCCCGGCGCCAGCGGCCGCCCGGTCGTCTCGAACGTCCCCGGCGCCAGGGCGACCGCGCCGGGGCCGCCGCGGAGGATCGCGATCGCGTGGCCGGCGACGACGAACTGGCGGCTGCGCAGGCCGCGGTCGACGACCCGGATCGTCTGGAACCAGTCGCGCCGCCCGCGCAGCATCTCGGTGTCCACGACGCGGCGGTTCGAGTTCGAGTCGACCCAGCGCAGGCCGTCGAACTCGTCGAGGTTGACGGTCTTCCAGTACGACTGAGTGGGCGCACGGATGCGCAGCACCTCGCGCCCGTCGCGCGGCCAGGTCATCGGCCCGTAGCTGTGGTTCCAGGTGAACGTCGCCGCCTTCTCGGGCTGCAGCCGCTCGGCGATCGACTCGTAGTCGACCCACGGCGTGTCGGCATCCAGGCGGGGCGCGACGAGCGCACCCGCGACCGTCACGGCCGCCACGCACAGCGCCGCCACGCCGACCTGGTCCGCACGCAGGCGCTCTAGCCACAGGAACGTGGCGAGCAGGAGGCAGAACACCGCGCCCCCGAGGTACGGCGACTGCGGGCCGCGCTCGACGATCGAGATCGCGTAGAGCGCGCCGAGCGCGACAGCGGCCGCCAGCGGGAAGCCCGGCGTGCGCGCCCGCGGGCGCGGCCAGAACGCTAGGAGCGCCGCCAGGCCGGCGATCGCCACGCCGCTCAGCACGAGCGCCGAGCGCACCCATTCGTCGGCCCCGCGGTAGGGCACGGTGATCCCGGGCAGCGACTGCATCCCCTGCGCCAGCCCGGCGGCGAGGTCGTCCCAGGCGTCGGGCACGAGCAGCCGCAGCGGGACGCCGGCCAGGAGAAGGCCGAGGAGCCCGAGGCCGAGCGTCGCGACGATGGCGCCGCCGGCGCGCACCCGGTGGCGCGGGTCCGGGCCGGTCACCAGCAGCAGCGCCCCCGCCGCGACGGCGCCGCCGACCGCGACCATCAGGCGGCCGTCGGCCTTCGGCGTCAGCAGCGCGCCCCAGTGCAGGGCGCCGAACAGCCCGAGCGGGATGAATCCCACCAGCCGCGCGATCCCCGGCGCGGCGAGCGGCCCGGTCGCCGGCGCCTCGCGCGCACCGCGGCCGGAGGGCGCGGCGCGGACCGCCGTCGCGGCCATCAGGCCACTCCCGCGACCGCGTGCTGGCCGCTGAGCTCGTACGCCGTGCAGCCGGCGACGCTGAAGACGGCGCGGCGCCCGGGCAGCGCGCCGGGCACCACGAGGATGCGCCCGCCGCCCGGGGCGTGCGTCAGCGCGCGCGGCGGACGGGCGGGGACGTAGGCGGCGACGTAGAACACCGGCCCCCGGCGGCTCGCGAGGCCGGCGAGGTTCGGGCCGCTCACGCCGGTGACGACCGCCAGGCGCGCGTGCGCGTGCTCCCACGCCGCGAGCGTCGGCTCGAGGACGGTCGGCCGGCGGTCCCCGGGCAGCAGCAACGCGCAGCCGCCCTGGCGCGCGAGATGGACGCACAGCGACGCGGCGGCGCGCACCGCGGCGTCGAGCGCGCCGTCGCCGGGGGCGCTGCGCGGATCGAGGACGACGAGCGGGCGCGTGTCCGAGTCCGCGCGCATCCGCCGCTCCATCAGCTCGCCCGTGCGCGCGAGCGCCGGCCAGTACATGCGCGACGCGGGCGCTCCCGCGCGGTGCGGGCGCAGGCCGTCGAGGTCGACCTCCGCCGCGACCGACGGCCGCCCGCGGCGCGCCGCCAGGCCGGTGCCGTCGCCCTCGCCCGGCGGCGTCACGACCCGCTCGACGCGCGGCAGGACGAGCACCTCGGCCGCGCCACCGCCCTGCACGACGCGGGTCGCCAGGCCGAACGGGTCGCGGATGATGACGCTGGGCTCGACGAGCCGCTTGCGCCCGCGCCGGGCGAATCGCGCGTCGATGTGCACGCGCGCGTGGCGGCGCCCGGCCGCGATCGGCGCCGGATTGGGCAGGAGCGGGTCCTCGATCAGCCCGGCGGGCAGCGCGAGCGAGCCCGACCGCACGTCGATGACGATCTCGACCGAGTGCTCCTCGACGACTCGCCGGGCGCTCACCGTGCGCGAGATGAGCACGCCGCGCGACCCGGCGAGCACCCAGGCCACCGCCCCGGCGGCGAGGAGGATGAACGCCGCGCCCGGAACGTAGAGCGGCTCGGCATCGAAGACCGCGGCGGTGAGCGCGAGGACGAGCCCGAGCAGCGCCGTGGCGGCGGCGGGCCTCATGGACAAAGCCTAGAGCGCCGGGGTGGTCGCGAGCGCATCGGCGACGACCCTCTCGCCCGTGACCTCCATGGCCTCCGGGGCGAGCACGATGCGGTGCGCGAGCACCACCGACGCCAGCGCCTGGACGTCGTCGACGAGCGCGTGGTCGCGGCCGTGCAGGAGCGCGCGCGCCTTGGCCGCGCGCAGCAGCAGCAGGCCGGCGCGCGGGCTGGCGCCGAGCTCGACGCGCGTGTCCTCGCGCGTGCGCGCGAGCAGCGACACGACGTACGTGCGCAGCGCGTCGGAGGCGTAGACGCGGCGGGCCGCGTCCTGCATCAGCAGGACGTCCGCGGCGGTGGCGACCGGCTCGACGTCCTCCACGCGGTCGCCGGCCTCGTGGGCGCGCAGCATCGCGACCTCGGCGCCGGCCGACGGGTAGCCGAGCGACAGCCGCGTCATGAAGCGGTCGACCTGCGCCTCGGGGAGCGGGTAGGTGCCCTCGAACTCCACCGGGTTCTGGGTGGCGAGGACGACGAACGGGCGCGCGAGCTCGTGCGAGTGCACGTCGACGGTGACCCTGCGCTCCTGCATGCACTCGAGCAGGCCGGACTGCGTCTTGGGCGACGCGCGGTTGATCTCGTCGACCAGGACCACGTTCGCGAAGATCGGGCCCGGGCGGAACTCGAAGCGGCTCTCGCGCTGGTTGAAGACGTTCGTGCCGACCACGTCCGCCGGCAGCATGTCGGCGGTGCACTGGATGCGCGCGAACTGCAGCTCCATCGCGCGCGCGAGCGCGCGCGCGAGCGTGGTCTTGCCCACGCCCGGCAGGTCCTCGAGCAGGATGTGCCCCTCGGCCGCGATGCACACGAGCGCGTGGTCGAGCGTGTCCTGGCGGACCTCGACG
The DNA here is from genome assembly GCA_036259975.1 of Solirubrobacteraceae bacterium. Taxonomy (GTDB): domain Bacteria; phylum Actinomycetota; class Thermoleophilia; order Solirubrobacterales; family Solirubrobacteraceae; genus JAOPZW01. The sequence continues at coordinate 4,102 of DATAAR010000233.1, forward strand.
GCGCCCGCCAGCGCGTGGGTGATGCGCTTCGACAGCGCCACGGCGGTCGAGAGCTCGGTCTCGGCGACGCGGTCGGGATCCTCGATGCTGGCCAAGTCAGTGGAATGGAGCCTGCGGGCGCGGCGCGGACACTATGCCGTGGTCCGCTGCCCGATGCGAAGGTCTCGGACGGTCTCGAGCACCGCCCGGGCGACCTCTGCCTTCGAGGTGCGGGGCACGTGGCGCTCGCCGGCGGCGGTCACGATCGTGACCTCGTTGTGGCCGCCCTCGAAGCCGATGTCCTTGCGGGCGATGTCGTTGACGACCACGGCGTCGAGCTTCTTGCGCGCGAGCTTGTCGCGACCGTAGGCGATCGCGCCGTCGCCGTGCTCGGCCGCGAAGCCGACGATCGTCTGGCCCGGGCGGCGGGCGGCGGCGAGCGCGCTGATGATGTCCTCCGTGCGCTCGAGCGCCAGCGTCAGCGTGTCGCTCCGGTCCTTCTTGAGCTTCGTCGCCGCCGCATCGGCCGGGCGGTAGTCGGCGACCGCGGCCGCCATGAGCAGGACGTCGGCCTGCGGGAACTCGGCCTCGCAGGCCTCTTTCAGTTCGGCGGCCGTGGCGACGTCGAGGTAGCGGATGCCCGGGCGGCGCTCGAGCCCGACGTTCGCGGCGATCACTGTCACGGCGGCGCCGAGCGCGGCGGCCTCCTCGGCGAGCGCGAAGCCCATACGCCCCGAGCTGCGGTTGCCGACGAAGCGCACGGAGTCGATCGGCTCGCGGGTGCCGCCCGCGGTGACGAGCACGCGCAGGCCGACGAGGTGGGAGTCCGGCCCGCCCGCCCCGTCCGCGCCGCCGCCGCGCAGCGCGGCCTCGACGGCAGCCAGCAGCTCGGGCGGCTCGGCCAGGCGGCCGATGCCCCACTCGCCCTTGGAGCCGAGCGCCCCGGTGCCGGGGTCGAGCACAGCGACGCCGCGCTCGCGGAGCACGGCCAGGTTGGCCTGTGTCGCGGGGTGCTCGTACATGTGGTTGTTCATCGCCGGGGCGACGATGAGCGGGCACGTCGCGGCGAGGGCGGCGCTCGTCAGCAGGTTGTCGGCCAGCCCGTGGGCGAGCTTGGCGATCGTGTTGGCGCTCGCCGGCGCGATCAGGAACGCGTCAGCGTGGCGGACCAGCTCGAGGTGGCTCAGCGGATCGTGCTCGGGCGGCGACTGGTCGGGGAACGCGCCGCGGGCCGGGTCGCGCTCGAACTCGCCGGTGAGGACCGGCGCGCCGGTGAGCGCGGCGAACGACGCCGCGCCCACGAACCGCTGGGCCGTCTCGGTCTGGATGACCCGGACCGCGTGCCCCGCCTTGGTCGCCAGGCGCACGACCTCGAGCGCCTTGTAGGCGGCGATCCCGCCGGTGACGCCGAGGAGGATCCTGGCCACGTCGCGCCGCCCCGCCGGAGGGACCGCGCGGCTAGCGGTAGTGGTACTTGATCTTGCCCGCCGCGACTTCCTCGAGCGCGATCGTCAGGTAGTTCTTCGAGCCGCTCTCGACCATCGGGGGCGGGAACTCGTCGAACGTGCCCTCGCCGAGGTTGTGGTAGTACGAGTTGATCTGACGCGCGCGCTTGGCCGCCACGAGCACGGACGCGTAGTTGGAGTCGACATGCTCGAGCAGCGTGTCGATGCGAGGGTTGATCATGCCGTCGAGGGTACCAGCGCGGGTGGCCGCCACCCGGCCCGGCGCCGGGCCATCAGCCGCCGTCGGCCGGGGCGGAGAGCGCCGCACGCACGATCCGGCTGAGCTCTTCGACGGCGTCCTCGAGGCGGTCGTTGACGACCACGTGGGCGAACTCGTCCTGGGCGCCGAGCTCGCCCTCGGCGGTGCGCAGGCGCGCGTCGACCTGCTCGGCGTCGTCGGTGCCGCGCCCGACGAGGCGCGCGCGCAGCGCCTCCCGCGACGGCGGGGCGATGAACACCTGCAGTGCCTCGGGCATCGTCTCGCGGACCTGGCGCGCGCCCTGGACCTCGATCTCGAGGACCACGGGCTCGCCCGCGCGCAGCCGCCGCTCGAGCTCGTGGCGCAGCGTGCCGTAGCGGTGCCCGGAGTACGTGGCGTGCTCCACGAACTCGCCTGCGTCGACGCGGCGCTGGAAGTCCGCGTCGTCGAGGAAGTGGTAGTCGACGCCGTCCTGCTCCCCCGGCCGCGGGGGCCGCGTTGTGGCCGACACGCTCAGGCCGAGGTCGGGCATGCGCTCGCGCAGCGACCGGATCAGCGTGCCCTTGCCGACGCCCGACGGGCCCGTGATGACGAAGACGCGCGCCACGGCCGCGATGGTGCCAGCGCACGCGGCGGGACGGCGGGCCGGTTGGGGGCGGGGCGGGTGAACCCTTATCTGCGCAGGAGCGAGACGAGCTCGCTGCGCTGGCGCTGCGACAGGCCGCCGATCGTCTTGCTCGGCGAGATCCGGCACTGCTGGAGGACCTTGTTGACCTTCACGCGGCCGTACTTCGGGACGGCCAGCAGCATGTCGAAGACCTTCGCGGTCTGCAGGTACTCCGGCGGATCGAGCAGCAGCGTGTGGATCGAGACCCGACCGGCCTTGAGGTCCTTCTTCAGCTGCGCCCGGCGCGTGCGGATTTCGTTCGCGCGCTGGAGGGCGTCCATGCGCTGAAGGAGGGAACGCTCAGGAGCCGCCGAGTGCTTCGGCGGGCTGTTCGTGGCCGGCGGCATCGGTCGGCGAGTCTACACGGCGAGAGTGGCCAGGCAAGGCAAGACAAGCGAATTCAGCTTGACCTCGACCTGAGCTTGAGCGTGGTTCGGACAGGTTGACGGTTTTGGCTTCATTTGCAGCGCTTTTTACCTAGACATACGGGCACTCCATTCATGCCCGGGCGCGTTCTGCCCGCTCTTTGCGAACAAATCGTCGAGCTCGGCCCGGATGCGCTCCGCCGCGGCCGGGTCGCGGAAGCTCTCCGTTCCAACAGCAACCAGAGTGGCGCCCGCTTCAAGGAGGTCGGCGGCGTGGCGACCGGTCTGCACGCCGCCCATCCCGACGACCGGGATCGCGACCCGCTGCGCGACCGCGCGGACCTGCGCGAGGGCGACCGCGCGCACCGCCGGACCGGAGAGGCCGCCCGTCCCGCCGCCCAGCCACGGCGCGCTCGCTCTGCGGGGGTGCGGCGCGTAGGCGCGCAGCGTGTTGATGAGCGCGACGGCGTCGGCGCCGGCCGCCTCGGCGGCCTCCGCGGCCGCGGCGGGGTCGGCTGCGTTCGGCGTGAGCTTGACGATCAGCGGCTTGGCGGTCCGGGGGCGCACGCGCCCGAGAACCGCCTCGAGCTCGCGCGGGTCGGCCCCGATGTCGAGCCCGGTCTTCACGTTCGGGCAGGACACGTTGAGCTCGACGGCGGCGACCTCGGGGCGGGCGTCCACCGCCTCGAGCAGCGCGGCGATGTCCTCGGCGGTCGAGCCCATCACGTTCGTGATGAGCGGCACCGGCAGCCGCGCCAGCTCGGGCAGGTCGTGGGCGAGGTAGCCGCGCAGGCCCTTGTTGGGCAGGCCGATCGAGTTGATGAGCCCGGCCGGAGTCTCGTAGAGGCGCGGGGGCGGGTTGCCGGCGCGCGGCTGCAGGGTGATCGTCTTCGACACGAACGCGCTGAACGGGAAGCGCTCGAGCAGCGCGTCGCCGAAGGCGCGGCGGGCGGCGATCGCGTCGTAGGTCCCCGAGCCGTTGACGATCGGGTGGGCGAGCTCGAGTCCGAGGAACTGGACGCTCATCAGTGCGCCGGAACGCCCGCCAGCGTCGCCGCCTCTAGCACGGGCCCGTCCACGCACAGGCGCACGTAGCCGCCGTCGCCGGTCGGCACCACGCATCCGAAGCAGGCCCCGAAGCCGCACGCCATGCCGGCCTCGAGCGCGAGCTGGGCCGGCACGCAGCGCGCGGCGCACAGCGCCCGCACCGCCTCGAGCATCGCCGGCGGCCCGCAGGCGTACACCGTGGTGCGCGACGCCGACCGCAGCTCGCGGGCGAGAAGCTCCGTCACCAGCCCGTGGTGACCCGCGCTGCCGTCGTCGGTCGCCACGCGCGGGTTCGCGAGCAACGCGGCGCCGGCGGCGTGCGCGGCGTCGCGGAAGCCGAGCAGCGCCGGCGCCGGGCGGCCCGCCGCGAGCAGCTCGTCCTGCCAGATCGCCAGCGGCGCGGTGCCGACCCCGCCGCCGCAGAGCAGCGCGCGGCCGCCGTCCGCCGGCGCGGTGAAGCCCACGCCGAGCGGCCCGGTGAGCCACAGCCCGTCCCCCGGACGCAGGTCGCACAGTCGCGACGTGCCCGGCCCGACCGCCTCGAGCATGAACTCGAGGCGGCCGTCGGCCGCCCGCAGGACCGAGAACGCGCGCGGCAGGAACGGGCGCTCGTCCTCTCCCCCGCCCCAGCGCTCCGCCGCGGCCAGCATGTAGAACTGCCCGGGTCGCGGCGGCGGGCCGTCGGGGTCCCGCGCGGTCAGGACCACGTAGGCGCCGAGCTCGCGGCGCTCGGCCACCTCGACGCCCCGGCGCCCGAACGGGGCGAGCGTGCGGTCGCTCACGTCGCCGCCCCGGCCCGCGCGGCGCGGCCGTGCAGCTCCTGCAGCGAGGTCACCGCCGGCTCGCCCGACCGCGCCGCGGCGATCGCCCGCGCCGCCGCCAGGCCGCCCGAGAGCGTCGTCAGGCACGGGATGCCGCGGGTCACTGCCGCGCGCCGGATCTCCCAGCCGTCGCTGCGCGCGCCCGAGCCGGTCGGTGTGTTGACGACCAGGTCGACGTCGCCGCGCTCGATCCAGTCGACTACGTGCGGCGAGCCCTCGCCGACCTTGTTGATCCGCTCGGCCGGGATGCCCATCCGCTCGATCGCCTCGGCCGTCCCCCGCGTGGCGACGATCCGGAAGCCGAGGTCGTGCAGCGTCTGGGCGATCGCCACGGCGCCCGGCTTGTCGCTGTCGGTCACCGTCACGAACGCGGTCCCGCCCGCCGGGAGCGCCGCGCCGGCGGCGGCCTGCGCCTTGGCGAACGCGGTCGGGAAGTCGCGGGCGACGCCCATCACCTCGCCGGTGGAGCGCATCTCCGGGCCGAGCACCGCGTCGGCGCCCTCGAAGCGGTCGAACGGCAGCACCGCCTCCTTGACCGACACGTGGTCGGCGCGCATCGGCTCGGCGGGCAGGTCGAGGTCGCGTAGCCGCGCGCCGAGCATCACCCGGCAGGCGATCTTGGCCAGGGGGATCCCGATCGCCTTCGACACGAACGGGATCGTCCGCGACGCGCGCGGGTTGGCCTCGATCACGTACAGCTCGCCGCCGAGCACCGCGTACTGCACGTTGAGGAGCCCGACCACGCCCAGCCCGCGCGCGATGCCGGCGGTGTGCTCGCGGATCCGGTCGAGCATCTGGTGGCCGAGCGAGTGCGGCGGCAGCACGCACGCCGAGTCCCCGGAGTGGATGCCGGCCTCCTCGACGTGCTGCATGATCCCGCCGATCCAGACGTCCTCGCCGTCGCAGAGCGCGTCGACGTCGACCTCGATCGCGTTCTCGAGGAAGCGGTCGAGGAAGATCTCCCGCCCGTTGCCGTTCGACCCGGCATTGCGCACCAGGTAGTCGCGCAGCCCGTCGTCGGAGTACACGATCTCCATCGCCCGCCCGCCGAGCACGTAGCTGGGGCGCACGAGCAGTGGGTAGCCGACCTTGCTGCCGCAGCGCAGCGCCTCCTCGACGGAGTGCGCGGTCGCGTACGGCGGCGCCTGGTAGCCGAGGCGGTCCAGCAGCGCCCCGAAGCGGCCGCGGTCCTCGGCCAGGTCGATCGCCTCCGGCGAGGTGCCGAGCAGCGGCACGCCCGCCGCCTGCAGCCCGGCCGCGAGCTTGAGCGGCGTCTGGCCCCCGAACTGGACGATCACGCCCTCGGGCCGCTCGACGTCCACCACCCCGAGCACGTCCTCGAGCGTGAGCGGCTCGAAGTACAGGCGGTCGGAGGTGTCGTAGTCGGTCGAGACGGTTTCCGGGTTGCAGTTGATCATCACCGCGTCGCGGCCGGCGTCGCGCACGGTCATCGCCGCGTGCACGCAGCAGTAGTCGAACTCGATGCCCTGGCCGATCCGGTTCGGGCCGGAGCCGAGGATGATCACGCTGGAGCGGTCGCCCTTCTCGATCTCGTGGGCGGCCCGCCGCTCCCAGCCCGAGTAGAAGTACGGCGTGCGCGCCTCGAACTCGGCGGCGCAGGTGTCGACCGCCTTGTACGAGCGCTCGCCGCGGAACGGCGCGTCGGGATCGAGCGCCAGCTCGCGCAGCTCGCGCAGGAACCACGGGTCGACGCCGCACCGCTCGTGCACCGCCTCGACCGTGGCGCCCTTGCGGAACGCCTCGAGCATGACGTCGTAGCGGTCGGCGGCCGGGCGCTCGAGCGCGGTCAGCAGCGCGTCCGCGTCGAGCTCGGAGAACGCGGTCGAGCTGTCGAGCTCGCGGCTGCGCAGCGCCTTGGCGAACGCCTGCTGGAACGTGCGCCCGATCGCCATGGCCTCCCCCACCGACTTCATGTGCGTGGTCAGGTCGGAGCTCACGCCCGGGAACTTCTCGAACGCGAAGCGCGGCCACTTCACGACCACGTAGTCGATCGTGGGCTCGAAGCTCGCCGGCGTGACCTTCGTGATGTCGTTGGGGATCTCCTCGAGCGCGTAGCCGACCGCCAGCCGCGCGGCGATCTTGGCGATCGGGAAGCCCGTGGCCTTCGACGCCAGCGCGCTGGAGCGCGACACGCGCGGGTTCATCTCGATGACGAGGATCTCCTCGCTCACCGGATCGACCGCGAACTGCACGTTCGAGCCGCCTGTCTCGACCCCGACCGCGCGGATCACGGCGATCGCCTGGTCGCGCAGCCGCTGGTACAGGCGGTCGGTGAGGGTCTGCTGCGGCGCGACGGTGACCGAGTCGCCGGTGTGCACGCCCATCGGGTCGACGTTCTCGATCGAGCACACGATCACGACGTTGTCGTTGTGGTCCCGCATGACCTCGAGCTCGAACTCGCCCCAGCCGAGCACCGACTCGTCGAGCAGCACCTGGCCGATCGGCGACGCGGCCAGTCCGCGCGCGACGACGCGCCGGTAGTCCTCCTCGGTCCGCGCGATCCCGCCGCCGCGCCCGCCGAGCGTGAACGCGGGCCGCACGATGCACGGCAGTCCGACGTCGCCGAGCGCGGCCAGGGCCTCGTCGACCGAGGTCGCGATCGCGCTGCGCGGCATCCTGAGGCCGGCGCGCTCCATCGTCTGGCGGAACAGGTCGCGGTCCTCGGCGCGCGCGATCGCGTCGTAGTCGGCGCCGATGAGCTCGACCCCGAAGCGCTCGAGGCTGCCGTCCTCGTGGAGCGCCTTGGCCAGGTTCAGCGCGGTCTGGCCGCCCAGCGTCGGCAGCAGCGCGTCGGGCCGCTCGCGCTCGATCACGGCGGCGACCGGCCCGGGCAGGAGCGGCTCGACGTACGTCGCGTCGGCGAACTCGGGGTCGGTCATGATCGTGGCCGGGTTCGAGTTGACGAGCACGACCTCGTAGCCCTCGTCCTTGAGCACCTTGCACGCCTGCACGCCGGAGTAGTCGAACTCGGCCGCCTGCCCGATGACGATCGGCCCGGAGCCGAGGATCAGGATCTTGTGGATGTCGTTCCGGCGCGGCATCAGGCAGCCGCCCGCCGGATCTGGTCGAGGAAGCGGTCGAACAGGTACAGCGAGTCGTTCGGCCCCGGCCCCGCCTCGGGGTGGTACTGCACCGTGCCCCCCGCCACGTCGAGCAGCGTCAGGCCCTCGACCGTGCGGTCGTAGAGGTTGACGTGGCTCAGCCGCGCCTCACCGAAGTCGGTGCTCCAGCGCACGGGCTCGTCGGCGTCGACGGTCCTCGCGCCCCCGGGCCCGACGACAGCGAAGCCGTGGTTCTGCGAGGTGATCTCGATGCGCCCGGTCTCGAGGTCCTTGACCGGATGGTTGGCGCCGCGGTGGCCGAAGGGCAGCTTGAACGTCTCCAGGCCGACCGCCCGCGAGAGCAGCTGGTGGCCGAGGCAGATCCCGAACACCGGCCGCGGGCCGATGAGCTCGCGCAGCGTGTCGACGACGTACCCGAGCGCGGCCGGGTCGCCGGGGCCGTTGGCGAGGAACACTGCGTCGGGCGCGCTCGCCACGACCTCGGCTGCGGTGGCGGTGCACGGGTGCAGCTCGACGGTCGCGCCGCGCTGCACGAGGTTGCGCACGATCGAGGACTTGATGCCGGTGTCGATCGCCGCGATGCGCACGTCGCCGTCGCCGACGACGGTCAGCTCGGGCGGCGTGACCTCGCGCGCGAGGTCGAGGCCGACCATCGACGGCTCGGCGGCGATCAGCTCGCGCGCCTCGGCTTCCGAGATCCGCTCCGGGAACACGCCGCCGCGCATCGCGCCGGCGCTGCGGATGTGGCGGACGAGCGCGCGCGTGTCGACGCCGGTGATCGCCGGCACGCCGCAGTCGCGCAGCCAGTCCAGCCAGCCGCGCTCGGCGCCGGGCGCGTCCTCGCGGTTGACCGCGGCGCGCATGATCGCGGCCCGCGCCCACACGCGGTCGGACTCCATCGCTTCGGCGCTCGCGCCGTAGTTCCCCACGTGCGGGTAGGTGAACGTGATGAGCTGGCGGGCGAACGAGGGGTCGGTCATCGACTCCTGGTAGCCGCTCATGCCGGTGGTGAAGACGACCTCGCCGGTGGCATGCGCGTCCGCCCCGCACGCCTCGCCGTCGAAGCGGGTGCCGTCCTCGAGCAGGACGTAGGCGCCCATGGCGCTTACGCTCCCACCGCCGTCAGCGCCCGCTCCCGGTACGCGACGCTGCCGCCCGCGAGCGTCATCAGCACCCGCCCGCGCAGCCGCCGCCCGGCGAAGCAGCAGTTCTCCGAGCGGCTCTCGTAGCCGTCCTCGCCCACTTCCCAGTCGGCCTCGAGGTCGACCATCGTCAGGTTGGCGGGCGCGCCGGGCTCGATGCGCGGGACCGGCAGGCCGAGCAGCGCGGCTCCGGCGGTCATGCGCTCGACCACCAGGCCGAGCGCGAGCACGCCGGGGAGCACGAGCTCGGTGTGGACCGCGGCGAACGCCGTCTCGAGGCCGGTCGTGCCCATCGGCGCCTGCTCGAAGGGCACCTCCTTCTCGTCGCGCGCGTGCGGGGCGTGGTCGGTGGCGATGCAGTCGATCACCCCGGACCGCAGCGCCTCGATCAGCGCCTGGCGGTCGGCCTCCGTGCGCAGCGGCGGGTTCATCTTCATGTTCGTGTCGAGGAACCCCGGCCCGGCGTGGGTCTCCCGGATCGCCTCGTCGGTGAGGCAGAGGTGGTGCGGCGAGACCTCGGCCGAGATGCGGACCCCGAGCTCCTTCGCCTGTGCCACCGCGCGGACCGACTCGATGCAGCTCAGGTGCTGCATGTGGACCCGGCCGTCCTCGTAGCCGGCGAGCGCGGCGTCGCGCGCGACCATCGTCGACTCGCTCACGCTCGGAATGCCGGTGAGCCCGAGCATCGCGCTGACCGTGCCCTCGTGCATCGCGCCGCGGCCGCTGAGCGACGGGTCCTCCTCGTGCAGGGCGAGGAGGCCGCCGGTCAGGCGCTGGTACTGGAGCGCCTTGCGGAGCATCCCGGCGCTCACGACCGGCTTGCCGTCGTCGGTGAACCCGAGCGCGCCCTCGGCGCGCAGCTCGGCCATCTCGGTGAGCTCGGTGCCGTTCAGGCCGCGCGTGATCGCGGGCATGAAGCCGACCGCGACGCGGGCGTCGCGCGCGGCGGCGTCGCGCAGCGACCGCAGCACCGGGGCCGAGTCGACGACCGGGTCGGTGTTGGGCATCGCCACGACCGCGCAGAAGCCGCCGGCCGCGGCCGCGCGCGTGCCGGTCTCGACGTCCTCCTTGTGCTCCTGGCCGGGGACGCGCAGGTGGACGTGCGGGTCGACGAACGCCGGCAGGAGGTGGCGGCCGGCGCCGTCGACGACCTCGGCCCCGGCAGGGGCCTGCAGGCTGCCCGGCGCGCCGACCTGCGCGATGACCCCGTCGCGGACGGCCACGTCGTGCGGCGCGTCGATCCCCGTGCGGGGATCGAGCACGTGCGCGCGCGAGATGAGCAGCTCGGCCGGGGGGGCGGGCGCCTGGACCAGCGCGCGGGCCGGGTCGAACGGGCTCGGGCTCATGCGATCGACGGCTCCGGCGCCGGCGCCGGGGACACCGCTCTGCCCGCGAGCACCTCGTAGAGCACGGCCATGCGCACCACGATCCCGGCCTCGACCTGCATCGTGATCACCGCCTGCGGCGAGTCGACCACCTCGCCGGACAGCTCGACGCCGCGGTTGACCGGCCCGGGGTGCATCAGCACCTGGTGGGGGCGCAGCCGCCGGCCGTTGATCTGGTATTGGGCGGCGTACTCGCGGATCGTGGGGACGAAGGCCTGGTCCATGCGCTCGTTCTGCATCCGCAGCGCGTAGACCACGTCGGCGCTCGGCAGCTCGTCGAGGGTGTAGCGGACCTCGCAGCCGAGGGCCTCGATCCCGCGCGGGATCAGGGTCGGGGGGCCGCAGACCGTCACGGCTGCGCCCATCTGCTGGAAGGCGAGCACGTTGGAACGCGCTACCCGGGAGTGCAGGACGTCCCCCACGATCCAGATCGACGCGCCGTCGAGGTCGCCGACGCGCTGGCGCAGCGTGTAGACGTCGAGCAGCGCCTGGGTCGGGTGCTCGTGCTTGCCGTCGCCCGCGTTGACCACCGCCGCCGGCGTCCACTGCGCGACGAGCGCGGCGGCGCCCGCCCACGGCGTGCGGATCACGATCGCGTCGGGCTTGTGGGCGTTGAGCGTGAGCACCGTGTCCTTGAGCGACTCGCCCTTCTCGACGCTCGAGCCGCTCGCGGCGAAGTTCACGACGTCGGCGCTGAGGCGCTTGGCCGCCAGCTCGAACGACGAGCGCGTGCGCGTGCTGGCCTCGAAGAACAGGTTCAGCACGGTGCGCCCGCGGAGGGCCGGGACCTTCTTGATCTCGCGGTCCGACACCTCCGCGAAGGAGGCGGCGCGGTCGCAGATGCGCTCGATTGCGGTGCGGTCGAGCTCCTCGATCGAGAGCAGATGCCTCATGCGACGGCCTCCTGCAGGCTCGAGATGGTCACCTCGTCGGCGCCGTCGAGCTCGGCGACGCGGACGTTGACGCGCTCGTTGAGCGCGGTCGGCAGGTTCTTGCCGACGTAGTCGGGGCGGATCGGCAGCTCGCGGTGGCCGCGGTCGGCCAGCACGGCGAGCTGCACGCGGGCCGGCCGGCCGTAGTCGAACAGCGCCTCGATCGCGGCGCGGACGGTGCGGCCGGTGTAGAGCACGTCGTCGACGATGACGATCGTCCGGCCGTCGATGGGGAAGTCGACATGGCTCGAATGGACGGTCGGGGCGTCGGCCCGGCGGCCCAGGTCGTCGCGGTAGAAGGAGATGTCGAGGTCGCCGTGGGGCACGTCGCCCTCGAGCAGATCGGCCAGCAGGCCGTGCAGGCGCCGGGCGAGAATGGCGCCGCGGCGGTGGATCCCGACGATCGCGAGGCGGTCCGGGCCGTCGCCCGTCGCGTTCTTCTCGACGATCTCGTGCGCGATGCGCACGAGCGTCCGCCGCATGTCGTCGCCGTCCAGGACGACCCTGTCCGCCATTCGCCACCGCCCTTCTCGGCCTCACGGGACCGGGTTAAAGGAACGCGGCGAGACTAGCAGCGCCCGCGGCGGCGCCCCGTGGCGGGACGCGGCCGGGTCAGTCGCGCTGCACGCCCAGCGTCACCTGCGAGCCCTGCTCGAGCATCGTGCCCGCTGCGGGCGACTGCTCGACGACCTCCCAGTTGCGCTCCTCCACCACCCCGAACAGGCCGCCGCCCTCGACGTCGGCCGTGAATCGCGCGCGCTCGAGCCGGGCGAGCGCGACGTCGAGACGCTGGCCGACGAGCGCCGGCACGCGCGTGGAGACGATGACGGTGCCGCCCGTCGTGCGCGTCGCGGGCACGGTGATCGTGCGCGTCTCGATGACCGGCTTGGCGCCGCCCAGGATGGCGACGAGCAGCACGCCGCACAGGAAGCCGGCCGCGATGCCCAGCGCCAGTGCGAGCGGCCCGAACGAGCGGGCCGCGGGCGGCCGGGGCTGGACCTGGGCGTTCACGCGGATGGCGTTGGGGCGGGGTCGCGGCGGTCCCAGCGCTCGAGCTCGGGGTCGCCCTTCTCGGGGAACGGGATCTCGATCGCGTCGAAGTCGCGCGGCACGACGGTGCGCTCGAACACCGCCCTGGCCTCGTCGCGGATCTCGCCGCCGCCGTAGCGGGTCGAGACGTGCGTGAGCGCGAGCATCCGCGCGTCGGCCTCGCGCGCGATCTCGGCCGTCTGGCGCGCGGTGCTGTGGCCGGTCTGCATCGCGCGGTCGCGCTCATCCTCGGTGAAGGTCGCCTCGTGGACGAGCAGGTCGGCCTCGTGGGCGGCGAAGCGCACCATGTCGCACGGCGCGGTGTCGCCCGACAGGACCACCTTGCGGCCCGGGCGCTCGGGCCCGACGACCTGCTCGGGGCGCACGCCGTTGACGATCTCGCCGCGCTGGAGGCGGCCGAAGTCGGGGCCGAACGGCACCCCGAGCTCGGTCGCGAGCTCCGCGTCGAACCGGCCCGGGCGGGAATCCTCGACGATCGCGTAGCCGAACGCGTGCGTGCGGTGGCGGACGTTGAATGCGCCGACCTCGTAGCCGTCGAAGCGCACGCTCTGCCCCGCGTCGAGCTCGACGACGGAGAACGGGTAGCCGAGCCGCCCGTAGACGATCCGCATCGCGCGCATGAGCTCGCCGGTGCCGGGCGGCCCGTAGACCGTCAGCGGCGCGTCGCGGTCGCGCAGGTCGAAGGACTTGAGCATGCCCGGCAACCCGAGCCAGTGGTCGGCGTGGTGGTGGGTGAGGAAGACGGCCTGCATGTCAGGCAGCCCGACGGTGCGCAGCAGCTGGCGCTGCGTGCCCTCGCCGCAGTCGAAGAGCAGGCGGTCGCCGCCGCGGCGCAGCAGCACCGCCGGCATCCCGCGTCGGGCGGTCGGCACCGATCCGGCCGTGCCGGCGAAGAACAGCGAGAGATCCATCCGCTGCCGAGCGTACCGTCGGCTCATGCTGCGGGAGTTCCGTGCCTTCGTGCTGCGCGGGAACATGGTCGACCTGGCGGTCGCCGTCGTGATCGGCACCGCGTTCACCGCCGTGGTGAACGCGCTCGTCGAGGACCTCATCACGCCGCTGATCGCCGCTGTCGGCGGCGAGCCGAACTTCGGCGATCTCGCGTTCACGATCAACGGCAGCCGCTTCGCCTACGGCGACTTCCTCAACGCGCTCGTCACGTTCCTGCTCGTCGCGACGGTCGTGTTCTTCCTCGTGGTCAAGCCCGTGAACGCGCTGATGGCCGCGGTCGCCCCCGAGGAGCCCGAGCCCGAGTCGCCGACGCGCCCGTGCCCGGAGTGCCTGTCGCAGATCCCGCGCGCGGCGACGCGGTGTGCCTTCTGCACGAGCGAGGTGGCACCCGCGCCGGCGTAGGGCGTTGCCGGTGGCGGCCCGCTCCAGCGGCGTCTGCGTGCGGCGCGCCGGCGACAGCGCACCGAGGGCGGGAGGGTCGGTTCGCTTCCGGCGGCGGCCGGTCGACCGGTGGTGCGAAAAATGGGGGCGGCAAATCCGCACCAGCGCGCAGGGGACGCCGCGCACCGCCTCCTCGCCGGAGTGATGAGCGTTCTGGTCGCTGAGCGGGCAGAAGTCGCCTCACCGCGCCACAGGCGCCCGCTCAGCCTGTCCTCGGTGCGCAGTCCGCCCACGCCGCGCGCCGCCGCGAGCGTGCGGGCGGGGCGCCCCGACCGGCGCGCGCGTCACCCCGACGCCGCCCACCCGCTCCAGCGCTCCACCGCGACCGCGATCACCGGGCCGGGCGGCGGAGCGTCGCGGTACTGCTGGTAGCGGGCGGCGAGCAGCTCGCGCGCCCGCGCGGCCACCGGCTCGCCCGGGTCGATCACGCGCGCGACGCCGTCGGCGCGCACCCACCACAGCGCGCTCCAGTCCTCGGCGTAGTGGTCGGCGAGCAGCGAGACCGCGGGGTTGGCCGCGATGTTCGCAAGCCGCCTCAGCCGCAGTGTCGCCTTGGGCTTGGCGTCGTCGACCGCGCTGTAGATCGTGTCGCCGGCCAACGCGAAGACGACCGGAATCAGGTGCGGGCGCCCGTCGGCGGCCACCGTGGCCAGGCGCGCCACGCGCGCGGCGGCGAAGCGTGCGCGCGCGTCTGAAGCGTCCACGCGCACACGCTACCCACCGAGCCGGGGTGGGACCGGCGGACGAGCCGCTCAGTCGCGGTAGAACTGCAGGTACAGGCGCTCGCGGCCGTCGTCGCCCACCAGCTTGCGCGTGCGGACCTTCCCGTCGCGCCGCGCCGCCTGGGCGAGCGCGCTCGCACGGAAGGTGCTCGGCCGCCCGACGAAGTCCTCGCCGGGAATGAGCTCCCACACGCTGCCGTCGAACCACTCGTCCCACGGGTAGACGCTCTGATCGCGGGCGTCGGGGAACGCGTCGATCCTCTGTGCCACACCGGCCTCCTCTGCTTCGGTCGCGGGATCTTCGCCACCCAAGGTACCGGCCGTCGTCAAGGCCAACGCGCCGCCCCACCCCGCGGCCCGTGTCGCGCCCTCGACCTTGGTTGTGCCGCGAGTCCCGCGGACCATGCGACGGTCGCCTCGCGGTGTTCGATGCCGCCTAGCCGTCCGCACAGGATCGGCCAGCTCGGGATGGCTCGGGCGGGTCGCGCAAACCGCGATCGGTGCAGGCCCAGCGCGGCCACCAGATCGCCGGATCCCGATCACGCCGGGGTCGCCAGGTACCCCGCCGATGGGGGAGGTTTTCCGCGGACACGCTTGCCGCGGTGTCCCGCGGCGTCCAGGGTAGGCGCCGAACGTGTCAAGCGAGGCGACTTAGAGGTCTGCCACTTTGCCCGCCAGGCGAGGCAAAGTCCGGTGCCGTGAACGGCCCTTGCCCATGGGCCGGCGGCGCTCTGCCTTGAGCGCTCCGCTCCGCGCTGCTCTTCTTGCCGCAGCCCTCGCGCTGCTATCCGCGCTCATCGTCGCACCGCTCGCGGCCGCCGCCGGTGATCCGCCGGCTGCGCCCGGCGACTCGGCGTCTGCGGCCCCGCGGGTGGAGGACACGCCGCCCGCGGAGGCCGCGGAAAAGGCGGCGGCGCCGGCCGATCCGAGGCCGGCTTCGGAGCCCTCGCCGGCGAGCGAGCCGGCGCCGACCGCCGATCGCCCCTCCGCGGATCCGCCGCCTCGCGACCCCCAGCCGCCGGCCGATCCGAGCCCGCGCGAGCCGCCGGCCGACCGCAGTCCGGCGAGTGATCCCGACCCGCCGGCCGCCGCTCCGAAGGATTCACCGCGCGACGCGCCGAGCGAGCAGTCCGCGACCGACGAGCGCGCCCGCCCGCCGGCCGACAAGCTC
>DATAAR010000234.1:0-8011 GCA_036259975.1 Solirubrobacteraceae bacterium
GTGTAGGGCCTAGGCGGCGGCATCGACCACCAGCCCGCGCTCGCCCATCCCGCCGAGCAGATCGCGCACGTCGTCGGCCACGTCCGCGCCCGCGTAGCGGTCCGAGAGCGCGGCCGCGATGTCCTCGACCGAGCGCTCGCCGTCGCACAGCTCGAGCACCTGCGCCGCGGTCTCGTTCAGGCGCACCGCGCCCTCCGGGACCAGCAGCAGGTGCTCCTCGCGCACGTCGTCGTACTGCAGGCGGGCTCCGTCGACGAGCCGCGGGCGGTTCACGGCTCGCCCCGCGGCTGCGTGTCCCCGCGCTCGATCGCCTCCAGCTGCGCCCACAGCATCTCGGTCTTGAACCGCAGCGCCGCGACGGCGCGCTCCTGCTGCTCGCGCGTGACGCACCGCTCGACGACAAGGTCGAGCGCGTACCGCGCGTCGCGGGGCGCCTGCACGAGGCGGTCGCGGAAGTACTGCAGGCCGGCGGGGTCGATCCACGGGTAGTGCTCCTGGAGCGCCGCGAGGCGCACGCGGATCGCGCCGGGGCCGAACAGCTCCGTGAGCGACGAGGCGACCGCCTCGATCCAGGGCCGCTGCCGGGCGAAGTTCACGTACGCGTCGACCGCGTAGCGCACGGCCGGCAGCACGCGCCACTCGGACATGAGCTCGTCGCGCCCGACGCCGAGCGCCTCGCCGAGGCGCAGCCACGACTCGATCCCGCCGGTCCCGGCGGCGGTGCCGTCGTGGTCGACGATCCGCTTGATCCACTCGCGGCGCACGTCGATCTCGGGGCAGTTCGAGAGGATGGCGGCGTCCTTCAGCGGGATGCACCGCTGGTAGTAGAAGCGGTTGGCCACCCAGCGCTGGAGCTCTTCGCGCGTGAGCTCGCCCGCGTCCATCCGGACGTGGAACGGGTGCAGGTTGTGGTAGCGCGACCCCTGCGCGCGCAGGCGCTCGATGAGCTGGTCCGCCGTCCAAGGCGGACCGTTCTGCGCGGAGACGAACGCGCGCGCCCGGGTCGCCGGCGCGCGCGTATCGGACGTCAATTCCCGCCTACCGCTTGTACAGGTAGGAGGTCACCTCAGAGCAGAGGTCGATCACCTCGAACTTCGGCTTCACCCACGTCATCAATGACGCCTCCATTGTCGAACCGGTGGTCAGGTCGTGGTCGTGGTCGATGGCTAGTCCTCCGGCAGCGCGAAGGCGAACAGCCCGCTGCCCTGGCGGGCGCCGAGCTGCCCGGGCAGGAAGCCCTCGGTCCAGGCGCCCCAGCCGGTCGGCACGGCGATGAACTGCCGCCCGTCGACCTCGTAGGCGCACGGGCTCGAGTGGTGGCCGCTGCCGCACTGGAACTTCCACAGATGCTCGCCGCTTTCGGCGTCGAGCGCGTTGAACTCACCGGTCGGCTGGCCGCCGAAGACCAGGCCGCCGCCGGTGGTCAGCAGGGACGAGCACATCGGCTCGGGAGTCGCCCACCGCCATCTCTCCGCGCCGGTCCGCGGGTCGAACGCGCTGATGGACCCGGCGTGGTCCTCGAGGTCCACGGCCACGCCCGCGCCCCAGTAGGGGATGCTCTCCTTGAAGTCCCGGCGCCGCCGGGTCGCCGTCGCGCCGACGTCCTGCACCGGGGCGTAGAGCAGCTCCGTGTTCGGGTTGTAGCAGGCGTGCGTCCACTCCTTGGCGCCGGCCGGGCCGGGCCAGAAGTGGACCGGGTCGCCCTCCTTGTCGGGGAAGACCTTCGGCGTCACGTTGCCCTTCTCGTCGACCTCGCCCCAGTCGATGCGGTCCACGAACGGCGCCACCCGGACCGGCGACATGTCGGTGCGGTCGAGGATGTACATGAACCCGTTCTTGTCGAAGTGGGCGGCCAGCTTCTGCCCGTCGAGGTCGAACAGGATGTGCTCCATCGTGGAGTCGTAGTCCCACACGTCGTGCGGGGTGTACTGGAAGTGCGCCCTGATCTCACCCGTGTCGGCGTCGATGGCCACACCGGAGTCGGTGTAGAGGTTGTCGCCCTCGCGGACGGCGCCATCGAAGTCGGGACACGGGTTGCCGGTCCCGTAGTAGATGAGGTTCAGATCCGGGTCGTAGGTCGGCGTGACCCAGCAGTTCGCGCCGCCCCGCTGCCACGCCTCGCCGTCCTGCGGCCACGTCTCGAACCCGGGCTCGCCGGGCTTCGGCACCATGTACGTCCGCCAGACGCGCTCGCCGGTCTCGAGCTTGAACGCGTCGGAGTGGCCGCGGTTGCCGAACTCGCCGCCGGAGCTGCCGACGATGACCATGTCCTTCACGATCAGCGGAGCGACAGTGGCGCTCTCGCCGGCGCGGACGTCGCCGTAGACCTGGTCCCAGACCTTCTTCCCGGTCTCGGCGTCCAGCGCGATGATGTGGGCGTTCAGGGTGACGACGAAGACCATGCCCTGGGCCACGGCGACCCCGCGGTTCACGTTGCCGCAGCACAGCGACACGTCGAACGGGATCGCATGCCGGTACTGCCACAGGAGGTCTCCGTTCCGGGCGTCGATGGCCCAGACCCAGCCGTCCCAGCCCGAGATGTACATGACCCCGTCGACGACGAGCGGGGAGGCCTCGAACGAGTAGGTCGACTTGCCCGAGTGCAGGCCGACCGAGCCGGCCTGGAAGACCCAGGCGGGGCTGAGCCGCCGGACGTTCTCCTTGTTGATCCGGTCGAGCGGGCTGTAGCGCTGCCCGTCGTAGGCGCCGTAGTACGTGAGCCAGTTGTGCGGCTCGGCGCGGGCGTTGCGGATGCGGTCGTAGTTGACGCCCTTGGCCACCGGCGGCGCACTGCCGACGATCTTGCTCAGACTCGAGTTGTCGATGGCCTGCCCTGCGTCAACGTAGTCGGTTGCCATTCAACTGCTCCTTTGCAGGCTGTAGAGAGGTTGCGTTGGGCGGTTGGACTACGGCTGCGGCTGCGGCGGGCGGTCGATCTTGGCCTCCTCCGGCGTGTCCCCCTGGACGACGATGGCGGCGGTCAGGCCGCGCCCCTCGTCGTTGCCGGTACGGGAGCCGTACCAGTAGTAGCCTGGACCGTCGAGGGTCAGGCTCGCCGTCCCCTTCGAGTGGTTCACCAGCCAGATGATCTTGTAGTCGCCGTTGCACGGCAGAACAGCGCAGTGCGTGTTCTTGTCGTCGTTGATGAGCGTCAGCTCGAGCTCGCCCGGGTGCGGCAGGACGAGGATCCCGGGCTCGTACACCAACTCGTCCTCGGGGATCCGCACGGTCGCGGTCATCTTGCCGTCAGGCCCCTCCTCGGCCTGTCCGACGCTTCCGCGTCCAAGGATCCGACCGAGCGTGGCCCCGTTCTGGCGGTCCAGGTTGGCCACATCGACGCCGCTGCTTTGGGCAGTCTGGCTCACAGGCTCTCTCCCCTCGCGTCCGGGTTTGAGCCGACCCTAACGCGCGGCGGGTTGGTGCACAACCTCGATCCGATTGCCGCGGCCCGAGCCGCCCGAGCCATGTCGTCCATCTGACACGCGCGGTTGACCCCGGAGCGCGATCAGCGGCTCGCCGCTTCGTTGACCTCCCCCACGAGATCGAAGAGGTTGAGCGTCCAGGAGCCGTGGTGTCGACCATCAGCGTGCGCATCCGCCGGCCGTCCGTGGCCCCGATCGTCCCGCTCGCCGACTGCGGGTGAGCATGCGCGTCGCCGTGCTCGGCTCCACCGGAGGCTGGCACGCCGAGCGGCTGGAGCGCGCGCTGACCGCCCGCGGTCACGAATGCCGCTTCGCGCCGGTGACACGGATCGTCGGGCGCATCGATGGCGGCTTCGCGGCGCGCTCGCGCGACGTGGCGCTCGATGCCTGCGATCTCGTGGTCGTGCGCGGGATCCCGCGCGGCTCGCTCGAGCAGATCGTCTTCCGCGTCGACGCGCTGCATGCGCTGGCCGCCGTCGGCGTGCGCGCCGTCAACGGCGCCCTCGCGATCGAGCACAGCATCGACAAGTTCCTCGCCTCGGCGCTGCTCGCCGCCGCGGGCATACCCACGCCGCGAACCGTCGCGTGCGAGCGCGCGGACGACGCGCTGGAGGCCTTCGCCGAGCTGGGCTCGGACGTCGTCGTCAAGCCGCTCTTCGGCTCGATGGGATTCGGGATGGCGCGGATCGAGGACCGCGACGTCGCCCAGCGGGTGTTCCGCGCGCTGGAGATCGAGCGTGCCGTCTACTACCTGCAGGAGACGGTGCCGCACGATGGCGTCGACGTCCGTGCGCTCGTCGTCGGCGAGCGGGTCATCGCCGCGATCGAGCGCGTCGGCTCCGGCTGGCGGGCGAACCTCGCGCGCGGCGCCCGCGCCCGGGCGATCACGCTGGAGGAGCCCCGCGCGCACCTGTGCGTGCGGGCCGCGGCGGCGCTCGGCGCCGACTACGCGGGCGTCGACCTGCTGCGCGCCGCCGACGGCCGGGACTACGTGCTCGAGGTCAACGGCATCCCCGGATGGCGCGGCGTCGAAGAGGCGACGGGTGTCGACGTGGCCGCCGCCCTCGTCCAGCACCTCGAGCGCGGCGCGTGACACTCGCTCAGCGGAGCGCCCGCAGCTCCTCTGCTCCGAGGGCGCCGTCGTGCAGGGCGGTGGCGACCAGCGCCCCGGTGGCCCCGGCGCCGCCCAGCGCTACGAGGTCGCCCGCGTCGCGCACGCCGCCGCCGGCCAGCAGCCGGACCTCCGGCAGGCGGGAATGCAGGTCGCCGATCAGCGTCACGTCAGGGCCCTCGCGCGAGCCGACCCGCCCGAGGTCGAGGACGATCGCCTCGCGGACGCCGGCGTCCGCGAGGCGCGCGAGCGCGTCGTGCGGGTCGGCCGCCGCAAGCGCGGGGTCCGGTGAGAGCACCCGGCCCCCGTGCAGGTCGAGGCTGAGCACGAGCGGCGCGTCCGGCAGCTCGATCGCCAACCGCCGGAGCGCCTCGGCGCCGGGCAGCGACTCGGTGCCGATCACGACCCGCGCGACACCCAGCTCGAGGAGCCGCGCGACCGCCGGCGCCGTCACCGCGCCGGCATCGACCATCACCCGCGCCTCGCGCGCCAGCGCGGCGACGACGTCCGAGTGTCCCGGGGCGCCCGCGATCGCGTCGAGGTCGGCGACGTAGAGCTCGTCGAGGCCCAGCCGCTCGCGCACCACGCGCGTCACCTCCACCGGGTCCGGCCCGTCCGCGATCCGGCTCCGGAGCGGGCGATAGCGTTCGCGTTCCCCGCGCACGCCGTGTACGGCCACGCCGCCCTTGAGATCGATGACCGGGATCACTCGCATGATCGGGAAGCGTCGCGGATGCCCGGCGTGATCGGGCTCGACATCGGGGGCGTCAACACGAAGGCCGTGTGGCGGGACGGCGACGCGCGGCGCGCCGCCCTGCGCTTCTACGACGTCGTCCGCGAGCACGAGGCGCTGACCGCCGTCGTGCGCGACGTCGTCGGAGAGCTCCACGACGGCCCGGTCGAGCTCGTCGCGCTGACGATGACGGCGGAGCTCTCCGACGAGTTCCGCACGAGGCGTGAGGGCGTCGCCTTCGTGCTCGACGCCGTCGAGGCGGCGGCCGCCGCGCCGGTGCTCGCCCTGACGACCGCCGGGGAGCTGGTGAGCCTCGCCGAGGCGCGGGCCCGGCCGCTGGACGTCGCCGCCGCCAACTGGGTGGCGAGCGCGCACGCCGTCGGCGCGCGATACCCGGACGCGCTGATGCTCGACGTGGGCAGCACGACGACGGACGTCATCCCCATCTCGGGCGGCCGCGTGGCGGCGGCCGGCCGCACGGACCTCGACCGGCTCCTGGCCGGCGAGCTCGTCTACACCGGCGCGCTGCGGACGAACCTCGCGGCGATCGCCGCGCGCGTCCCGGTACGCGGGCGCTGGTGCCCGGTCGCGTCGGAGCTGTTCGCGATCAGCGGCGACGTCCACCTGATCCTCCGGCACATCGCCGCGGAGGCGTACACGTGCCCGACGCCTGACGGGCGGCCGGCGAGCGTGGAGTGCGCGCGCGAGCGGGTGGCCCGGCTCGTCTGCGCCGACAGCGAGCAGCTCGCGCCGGACGAGATCGATGCGATCGCCGCGCACGTCCACGCCGAGCAGGTGCGCCAGGTCGAGGCGGCGGCGCGCCGGGCCGCCGACGGCGCCGGGCCGGTCGTGCCGCTCGGGGTCGGAGCGTTCCTCGCCCGCGAGGTCGCCGCCCGCCTCCGGCGGCCGGTGGCCGAGATGGACTGGAGCGCCGAGGAGCGCGACGCGGCACCCGCGGCGGCGCTCGCGGAGCTCGCCGCCTGCTCGTGCTGACGGTCGTCAAGGTCGGCGGCGGGCTGGCGGGCGACGACGGCGCCCTGCGGTCCGCGTGCGCGCAGATCGCGGCGTGCGGCGCGCGCCATCCGCTGCTCGTCGTGCCGGGCGGCGGTGCGTTCGCGGACGCGGTCCGCGCGCACGACCGGCGGTTCGGGCTGCGGGAGGAGACGGCGCACTGGATGGCGATCCTCGCGATGGACCAGTTCGGCTGGGCGCTCTCCGACCTCATCCCGGGTGCCGTGCTCCGCCGCGACCTCGGGCCGGTGCCGTCGGGCCCCGTCTCGATCCTGCTGCCGGCCACGCTGCTGCGCGAGCGCGATCCGCTGCCCGCGTCGTGGGACGTCACGGCGGACTCGATCGCCGCGTGGGTGGCAGGCGCCGCGGGCGCCGGGCGCCTCGTGCTCCTCAAGCCGATCGCGGGCCTCTATGGCGCCTCGCCGCCCGCCGGCGAACCGATCGCGGAGCTCACCGTCGACGAGCTCGCGGCGGTGGGCGCGGCCGGTGTCGACGCATACCTGCCCGCGGCGCTGCGGGCCGCCGGCGTCGAGACGTGGGTGATCGACGGCGGCGAGCCGGCGCGGCTCGCCGAGCTGCTCGACACCGGCCGGACGGCCGGGACGCGGGTCAGGCCGTAGCGGCGGTCGCGGCGCACATCGCCCGCAGGCGCGCGATCCGTCTCGGGTCCAGCGCCGCGGTGCGCCGCCCGTCGCGGCAGGCGGCCGACCGCACGCCGGCGATGTCGGCGCCCGTCGCGCGGACCGCGGGCAGGTCCTCGGCGCGCAGCTCGCCGGCCAGCCCGATCTCGAGCCCGGCGTCGTGCGCCTCGGCGACCAGGTCGGCGAGCTCGTTGGGGGCGAGCCACGACAACAGGCCGCGGCCGTCCTTGACCGAGGTGTCGAGCAGGCACCCGCTCACGCCCGCCCGCCGCGCCGCCGCGACCAGCTGCCGCGGCGGCAGCGGCCGGCTCGGCACCCGCGCGGCGTCGGCGTAGGTCACGGCGACGACGGCCGCGTCGCCGTCGACGGCGTCCGTGGCGGCGCGCAGCACCGCGACGGCGGCCGCTTCGGTCGACGTGCCCCACAGCCCGACCTTGACGTAGGCGGCGCCGGACCGGGCCGCGCCCAGCGCGGCGAGCGCGGCGGTGCCCGGCAGGGCCGGCAGGTCGCCGATCGCCGCGCTGAGCGGCAGCTCGGCCGGGAGCCCCTCCCGCACGCGTGCGATCACGGCCGGGGCGGGGGCGCCGAGCGACCCCTCGGCGGGATTCTTGACGTCGACGACGTCGACGCCGCCGGCGACGGCCAGCCGGGCCTCGGCATCGTCGACGACGCTCACCAGCAGCTTCATGCGACCTCCTCCACGCGCGCGCCGCGGTTGTCGAAGCGCACGACCTCTGCTCGCCCGCGCGCGCCGAGCTCCGCCTGGAGCCGGCGCGCGACGCCGTGCCCGTCCTGCTCGCTTCCGACGAGGCCGTAGACGGCCGGGCCCCACGAGCTCTGCCCGGCGCCGGCCGCGCCGAGCCGCAGCAGCGCGTCCACGAGCGCACCGGCCTGCGGATGGAACGTCCCGCCCTGGACGGGGGCGAACGCGTCGCCCACCAGCCGCTGAAGTCCGGTCAGCGCCGCGCCGAACTCGGCCAGGTCGCGCTCGACGAGCGCCGGCAGCAACCCGGTCAGCACGATGTGCGAGATCAGCGCCGAGCGGTCGCGATCCGGACGCAGGCGCGCGAACGCGGCGGCCTCGCTGCCGCCC
>DATAAR010000235.1:0-4620 GCA_036259975.1 Solirubrobacteraceae bacterium
GGCATGACGGGGGCCCAGGCGGCGGCCGCCGTGGTCCGGTCCTCCGGCCTGCCGGACGTCGAGATCCGCGCCGTCCAGGGCGTGCTCAGCGACCACTACGACCCGCGCAACCGCACGCTGAACCTCAGCGCGGACGTGGGCCAGGCCGCGACCGTCGCGGCGCTGGGCGTCGCCGCCCACGAGGCCGGCCACGCGATCCAGGACGCCGCCGGCTACACGCCGATGCGGATCCGCCAGACGGTCGTGCCTGTCGCCTCGTTCGGCTCGTCGCTGGCGTTCCCGATCATCATCGTCGGCTTCCTGCTGGGCTCGCTCGGCCTCGTCAACGTCGGCCTGGCGCTGTTCAGCGCGATCGTGCTGTTCCAGCTCGTCACGCTGCCGGTCGAGTTCGACGCGTCGCGTCGCGCGCTCGTCGCGCTGCGCGACGGCGGCCTGCTCGCCGCCGACGAGCTCAACGGCGCAAAGCAGGTGCTGAGCGCCGCGGCGTGGACCTACGTGGCCGCGTTCGTCGCGTCGCTGGGCCAGCTCATCTACTTCTTCCTCGCGTCGCGGCGGTAGGCCGCGCCACGAGGGGACGGCCGGGCAACGGCGGCGCTATGCGGCGTCGCTGAGCCCGAGCGTCTGCGCGAGCAGCGAGCTCGCCGCG
Organism: Solirubrobacteraceae bacterium; assembly: GCA_036259975.1. GTDB lineage: Bacteria > Actinomycetota > Thermoleophilia > Solirubrobacterales > Solirubrobacteraceae > JAOPZW01. The sequence goes on from DATAAR010000235.1 coordinate 647, forward strand.
TTGATCGACCGCAGCGCGGGCGCCTCGATGCCGGTCAGGTCGGCGAGCTCGACGACCGCCCCGATGATCGCCGCGAGCTCGAGCGGCTTGCCGGCCTCGAGGTCCTGCAGCGTGGACGTCTTGTGCTCGCCGACGCGCTCCGCGCCGGCCAGGCGCTTCTCGATCGAGATCTGCGGATGCGCGCCGACCGCCTCGGCGATCTCGAGCGTCTCGGCCATCATCGTCGCGACCAACTGGCGGGCGTCGTCGTGGCGGCAGATCTGCGCCATGGTCGAGCGGGTGAGCGCGCTGAGCGGGTTGAACGCGACATTGCCCATGAGCTTCACCCAGATCTCGTCGCGGACGTCCTCCTCGACCGGGCACTTCAGGCCGCCGGCGATCATCGCCTCGCTGAACTCGCGGCAGCGCTCGGAGAGAGTCCGGTTCGGCTCGCCGATCGTGAAGCGCGTCCCCTCGAGGTGGCGGACGACGCCGGGCGCCTCGAGCTCCGTGCCCGCGTACACGACGCAGCCGATCGCGCGCTCGGGCGGGATGACCGCGGTGACCGCCCCGCCGGGATCGACGGTCTCGATCTGGCGGCCGGCGTAGGGGCCGTCGACGCCGTGGAAGTACCACCACGGGATGCCGTTCTGGGCGGCGATGACGGCGGTGTCCTCGTGCAGCAGGGGGTTGAGGAGGTTGCCGCAGGTCGCGTACGAGTTGGCCTTGAGCCCGAGGAAGACGTAATCGACCGGCCCGATCTCTGTCGGGTCGTCGGTCGCCGGCGGGTGTGCCTCGAAGTCGCCGCGGTCCGACAGGACCTTCACGCCGTTGCGGCGCATGGCCTCGAGGTTCGCGCCGCGCGCGATCAGGTGGACGTCCGTCCCGCCACGCGCGAGGGCGGCTCCGACGTATGCGCCGATGGCGCCGGCTCCGAGGACTGCGACTCTCATGCGGCCGCATGCTACCCATAAGTTAGAAGCGATGCATTAGCCAATGTAGGCCCATGACACCCTATGCGTGATCGGGCGTGGGATGCTTGATCCCAGCGAATCGGCGTGCTACAGCCAGCCGGCCCGGCGGAAGCGGCGGTAGAGCAGGACGCAGACCAGCAGCGTCACTCCGACGACGGTCGGATAGCCGTAGCGCCACGACAGCTCCGGCATGTGCTCGAAGTTCATGCCGTAGATCCCGGCCACCATCGTCGGCACCGCGAGGATCGCAACCCAGGCCGAGATCCGGCGCATGTCCGCGTTCTGGCGGACCGTCACCTGGGTGAGGTTCGCCTGGAGCGCGGTCCCGAGCAGATCCCGGAATCCCTCGATCCGCGCCGACACGCGCACGACGTGGTCGTGGACGTCGCGGAAGTAGCTGCGCAGCTCCGGCGAGATGAGGTCGAAGTGCCCGCGCGCGAGCCGGTCGACCGGGGCGGCGAGCGGCGTGACGGCGCGCTGGAACTCGAGCACCTCGCGTTCGAGGTTGTAGATGCGGGCCGCCGGGTTGCGGCGGCGGTTCTCGGAGAAGACCTGCTCCTCGACCTGCTGGATGTCGATCTCGAGGCCCTGCGCGGCCGGCTCGTAGTCGTCGACCACGCGGTCGATGACCGCGTGCAGCACTGCGCCCGGCCCGCACCGGAGCAGGTCCGGGCGCTTCTCGACGGCCTCGCGGACCGGATGCAGATCGCTGCCCTCGCCATGGCGGACGGTGATGATGAAGCCGGGGTTGACGAACAGCATGATCTGGCCGGTCGTGATCGCCTCGGTCGAGTCGACGTAGCGGACGGTCTTGAGCACGATGAACAGGGTTTCGCCGTAGACCTCGAGCTTGGGGCGCTGGTGGGCCTTGACGGCGTCCTCGACCGCGAGCTCGTGGAGGTCGAACTCGCGCCGGACCGCGTCGAACTCCTCGGCGGTCGGCTCGTACGCGCCGAGCCAGACGAAGCCCGGGCCGTCGTCGCCGGCGGCGCGCGCCGCGTCGGCGAGGCCGAGGTCGCCCTCGCGGCGCTCGCCGTTCTCGTAGATGGCACAGTCGACGATCACGACGGCAATTCTCTGCCCGCCACCCAGGGGGTTTATCCGCGCGATGGTGCGCTCAGTGCCCGAGCGCGGCCATGAGTCGGGCGTTCACCAGTACGGCGGCCCCGAACCCGGGTGGCCGGCCGGTGCGCCCCAGCGCGAGCAGGCCGGCGGTCGCGGCGCCGAAGACGGCGACCTGCACGGCGAGCGCAGCGCGCCCGGTGCGGAGACCGTCGCCAGGCGAGACCGGTGCCGCCGTGCTGCGGCCCGCGTCAGTCGCGGTATGCGACCAGGTCGACCTCCACGCGCGCCCCCGCGGCGAGCGCGGTGACGCCGACGGTCGTACGCGTCGGGAGGTGCTCGGCCATGTACTCGGAGTAGACCCGGTTGAAGGCGTCGTACTCGCCGAAGTCGGTCAGGAACGCACGCGCGGACACGACGTCGGCCAGGCGGTAGCCCGCGTCCTCCAGGACGATCACGAGGTTGTCCATGACGCGCCGCGTCTCGGTCTCGATGTCGCCCAGGACGTACTCGCCGGTGGCCGGGTCCGCGGCGATCTGGCCCGTGACGAAGAGGAAGCCGCCGGCGCGGGCGGCGTGGCAGTAGGGCGCCTGGTGGAACGTGCCCGGCGCCATGCGGCGTTCGATCATGGCCGGGGCTTCGCGCGCGCCGCGGCGCTTCCTGCCCCTCCGTGCGGCGCGGACTGGAGCCGTCAGGCGGCGCGCCGCGCCGGCCCGGCGGCCGCGCCGAGCCCGAACGCCTCCGCGATGAGCTCGTAGGAGCGCCGGCGAGCGCCGTGGTCGTAGGTGATCGTCACCACGATCGCCTCCTCGGCGCCGTAGTGCACGGCGACCTCCTCGAGGCCGGTGCGCACCGTGTCCGGGTCGCCCACCACCGAACGCCGGCGGGCGCCCGGCGGCGCCTCGCCCTGCGTCTCGAGGAACCGCAGTGCCTTGTCGGGCGGCGGGACCGGGATGAGGCGCCCCTGGCGCAGGAGCCGGAACGTCATCTTGCTGCTGGCCGCGAGGCGCCGCGCCTCGTCGTCGCCGTCCGCCGCCAGCGCCCACACCGCGACCGCCGTGCGCGGCGCGGCGAGCCGCTCCGACGGCCGGAACCGATCGCGATAGAGCTGCGCGATCTCCGCGCCCTGCGGATTGATGAAGTCGGCGAAGGCGTACGGCAGCCCGAGCTCGCCGGCCCAGATCGCGCTCTGCGGCGAGGAGCCGAGCAGCCACACGTCGGGCTGCTCGGGGCGGCCGGGCAGCGTGGCGACGTAGCGGGCGAGCGCGTGGCCGTCGGGGAACGCGTCGTCGAAGTAGGCGAGCAGCTCGGCGAGCTGCTCGGGGAAGTCGTCCGGCGCGGCCTGACGGCGGTCGCGCTGGAGCGCGAACGTCGTCATCGGGTCGGTGCCGGCGGCGCGGCCGATGCCGAGATCGATCCGGCCGGGGAAGAGCCCCGCGAGGACGCTGAACGACTGCGCGACCTTGAGCGGCGAGTAGTGAGGCAGCATCACGCCGCCGCTACCAACGCGCAGCCGCGACGTGGCCGCGGCGATCGGCCCGATCAGCACCTCGGGACTGGGACCGGCCAGCGACGGCCCGCCGTGGTGCTCGGCCAGCCAGTAGCGGTGGTAGCCGAGTCCGTCGGCGAGGCGGGCGAGGTCGATCGTGTTGCGCAGCGCATCCGACCCGGTCGCGCCCTCCGCGACGGGCGACTGGTCCAGGACGCTCAGACGGACGAGCTCGGTCACCGCCCGCCTGACGCTAGCAAGGCGCCGGCGCGGCTCCGCGGCGGACAAGCGCGCTCCCGGCGTCGCCGCCGGAAGCGCAGCTTGCCGACGCATGCGGGTCGATGGGCATGCGCTTGGCGCAATCCTTCCCTCCCGAGGCCCTCCGGCGCCGCGGGCACGTTGGCACCAGACGCCGGTGCGTCGGCCGGCCGCGTCCGGCAGCGAGCGGCATGCGACCCAGAGCGTCCGTG
>DATAAR010000236.1:0-4835 GCA_036259975.1 Solirubrobacteraceae bacterium
GCCTCAACCAGCTCGGCGCCGGCGGGGCCGGCGCCTCCGAGGCGCTCCTCGACGCGCTGGGCGGCGCGCTCGACGCGGGGCTCGTGCCGGTCGCGCGCGAGCTCGGCGCGCTCGGCACCGGCGACCTCCCGGCGCTCGCCGGCATCGGCCTCGCGCTGCTCGGCGAGGGCGAGGCCGCCCTCCGTGGCGAGGTGATGCCGGCCGCCGAGGCCCTGCGCCGCGCCGGCCTGCGCCAGCTCGAGCCCGGCCCGCGCGACGCGATGGCGCTCATGAGCAGCAACGCGGTGACGGTCGGCCGCGCCGCGCTCGCATCCGCGCGCGCCCGCGGGCTCGCCGACGCGGCGCTCGCCATCGCCGCGCTGTCGTTCGAGGCCGTCGACGCCGACCGCAGCGTGCTCGACGCGCGCGTCCACGCCGCGCGGCCGCATCCGGGCCAGGTCGCCGTCGCCGCGCGCATGCGCGAGCACCTGGCGGGCGCCGGCGGTCCGCGCCGGCGGCCCGGCGTGCACGACCCGTTCGCGTTCCGCGCCCAGCCGCAGGTCGACGGGCTCGCGTTCGACGCGCTGGCGGCGCTCGACCGGGTCCTCGACGTCGAGCTCAACGCGGCCGCGGAGAACCCGCTGCTCGTCGCAGGCGATGCCGCCGCGCTGGCCAGCGGCAACTTCCACGCGGGCGCGCTCACGCTCGCCCTCGACAACCTCCGCGGCGCCCTCGCGCAGGCCGCGTCGCTGGTCGCCGCCCGGACGAGCGCGCTGCTCGACGAGCGCTTCAGCGGCCTGCGCGGCTGGCTGGCCGCCACGCGCGCGGCCGACTCGGGCGCGATGGCGCTCGAGTACACCGCCCACGCCGCCGCCGCCGACGTCCGCCTGCTCGCCGCGCCGGCCGCCGCGCAGCACGCCTCCGTCGGCGCCGGGATGGAGTCGCACGCATCGTTCGCCCCTGCGGCGGCGCGCCAGACCGCCGCCGCGCTGGACCGCTACGCGGACGCGCTGGCCACCGAGCTCGTCCTGGCCGTGCGCGCGCTGCGGCTGAGCGATCGCACGCCCGCCGGCAACCGGACCCTGTGGGACCGGGCCGCCGCGGCGCTGTCGGCCGAGCTGGCGGACCGCCCGCTGGCCCGCGACCTCGCGCGCGCCCGCGTCCTGCTCGACGCCGAGCCACCGGCCCCCGGCGACCGCGCCGTCTGAGAGGGTTAAGGGACCCCGACCGCGGGTCCCCTGTGCCTCGCTCTCATATATCTGCTCTGATAGGCGCCGTGTCACAGGCTCCAGCGCGCACGGACCGCCGCGTCCTGACCACGGAGGCACGGGGATGAGCCCGGGAACGGCCGCCGCCGAGATCGTCTTCGACCACGTCACGAAGCGCTACCCCGGGCAGGAGCGGCCGGCCGTCGACGACCTCAGCCTGACGATCCCCGCGGGCGAGATCTGCGTCCTGATCGGGCCGTCCGGCGGCGGCAAGACAACGGCGATGAAGCTCGTCAACCGCCTGATCCCACTGACGGACGGCGACATCACGATCGACGGGACGAGCATCCTCGACCTCGACCCGGTCGAGCTGCGCCGCGGCATCGGCTACGTGATCCAGCAGATCGGGCTGTTCCCGCACATGACGATCGAGGCCAACGTCGCGACCGTGCCGAAGCTCGTCGGCTGGGACCGCGGGCGCACCCGGGCGCGCGCCCGCGAGCTGCTCGATCTCGTGGGCCTCGATCCCGACGAGTACGCGAAGCGCTTCCCGGCGCAGCTCTCCGGCGGCCAGCGCCAGCGCGTCGGCCTGGCTCGGGCGATGGCCGCCGACCCGCCGCTGATGCTCATGGACGAGCCGTTCGGCGCGATCGACCCGATCACGCGCGAGCGCCTCCAGAACGACTTCCTGCGCCTCCACCGCGAGGTGCGCAAGACCGTCATCTTCGTCACCCACGACATCGACGAGGCGATCCGGATGGGCGACCGGATCGCGATCCTGCGCCAGGGCGGCCGGCTCGCCCAGTACGACACGCCCGAGGCCATCCTCGCCGCCCCCGCCGACGAGTTCGTGGCCGACTTCGTGGGCGCCGACCGCGGTCTGAAGCGCCTCGGCCTGCGGACGCTGGGCGAGGTGCCGCTCCTCGACGAGCCGGCCGGGCGCGCCGACCACCGCCCGGAGGCGACGCCCGAGACCACGCTGCGCGACGCGCTGTCGCTCATGCTCACCGAGGGCTCGAACGCCCTCGTCGTGCGCGAGCGCGACGGCCACGTGCGCGGGTACCTGACGCTCGATGCGGTCAGCCGCCTGCTCGACGCCGGCGCCGGGCGCAACGGCGATGCGAGCGCGGGGGCGCGGGAGGCTGCCGAGCGCGGAGAGGCCGCGCGATGAGCGGCGCGCTCGCGCTCGCCCCGGCCCAGGCCGGGCCCGTCATCCCGGACTTCGGTCGCGGTGACGAATGCATCCGCACGAACGGCAACTTCTGCTTCAACTGGTTCGTCGACAACTTCGACGAGCGGTTCCTGCCCCGGCTCGGCGAGCACGTGAAGATGACCGCGATCGCGATCGCGATCGGGTTCGTCATCGCGTTCGCTGCCGCGCTCCTCGCGCACCGCCACCCGCGCTTCGAGCTGCCCTTCGCGAACCTCTCGTCGCTCTTCTACACGATCCCGTCGATCGCGTTCTTCCAGATCATGGTGCCGATCACGGGCATCGGCTGGACGAGCATCATCATCGCGCTGGTCTCGTACACGCTGCTGATCCTGTTCCGCAACATCCTGACCGGGCTGCGCGAGGTGCCCGACGAGGTCAAGGAGGCGGCCGAGGGGATGGGGCTCACCCGCCGCCAGACCCTCGTGCGGGTCGAGCTGCCGCTCGCGGTGCCGGCGATCATGGCCGGCGTGCGCGTGGCCACCGTCACGACGATCTCACTGGCAACCATCGCGGCGTTCATCACCCCGCTCGGGCTGGGCGCGCCGATCTTCAACGCGATCCAGAGCGGCGCGAACACGGAGTTCGTGGCCGCGAGCCTGCTCGCCATCGCCCTCGCGCTGCTGGCCGATGCCGTCATCGTGCTCGCGCAGCGCGCGGTGAGCCCGTGGGCGCGGGCCCGGAGGCGGGCATGAGCGACCTGATCCAGTTCTTCGGCGACAACGCCGGGCTGCTGTTCGACAAGACGCTCGCCCATCTGGGGATCTCCGGGCTGGCGATGGCGGTCGCGCTCGTGCTCGCGCTCCCGCTCGGCGTGGTGCTGGGCCACCTGCACCGCGGGTCGTTCCTGGCGATCAACATCTCGAACGTCTTCCGCGCGCTGCCGAGCCTGGCGCTCATCTCGATCAGCCTCGCGCTCTTGGGGCTGAGCCTGATCAACGTCGAGGTCGCGCTCGTCGCGCTCGCGATCCCGCCGATCCTGACGAACGCCTACACGGCGGTCGACGGGGTCGACCCGGACGCGGTCGAGGCCGCGCGCGGGATGGGCATGACCGAGCGCCAGGTGCTCGGCGGCGTCGAGCTGCCGCTCGCCTGGCCGCTGATCTTCGCGGGCATCCGGACGGCCTCCGTGTACGTCGTCGCGACGGCGCCGCTCGCGGCGATCGCCGGCGGCGGCGGCCTCGGGGACATCATCCTCAACCAACCGACGTACCGGCTCGTCGGCGTGATCGCGGCCACGATCGTGGTCGTGGTCCTCGCCTTCGCGGTCGACGCGCTCCTGGGATTCGCGCAGCGCGCCGTCACGCCGCGTGGACTCCACATGCCGCGCGAGCTGCAGACGATCGTGCCCGCGGGCACGGACACCGCCGTCACGGTCGAGACCGCGGCCACGGCGGAGCGGACCTGACTCCACGAACGGATCACACAACGAGGAGGAACGTGCACATGCACGCCAGACGGAAGGGGCTGCTGGCCCTGGTCGTACTCGCGGTACTGGCGCTCTTCGTCGCGGGCTGCGGCGGCGGCGACGACAGTGGCGGTGGCGGCGGCGGGTCGACGGCGACGCAGGCGGCCGACCAGCCCGGCAAGGGCAAGCCGCCGGTCACCATCGGGACGAAGGACTTCACCGAGGAGTTCGTGCTCGGCGAGCTCTACGCGCAGGCGCTGCGCGCCAAGGGCTACACGGTGAACCTCAAGCGCAACATCGGCCCGACGGAGATCACCGACCGGGCGCTGACGAGCAAGCGCATCGACGCGTACCCCGAGTACACCGGCATCACGATGGCGGTGGTGGCCAAGAAGGACCTCCCGAAGACCCCGGAGGCCACCGCGACCGAGGCCCAGAAGTTCTACGAGAGCCGCGGGCAGACGGTGATCGGCCCGACCCCGTTCCAGGACGTCGACGCGATCGCCACCACCAAGGACTTCGCCGCCAAGAACAACCTGAAGTCCGTCGCCGACCTCAAGAAGCTGTCGAGCTTCTCGCTCGGCGCGCGGCCCGAGTTCAAGAGCCGCTTCACCGGCCTGGTCGGGATGCGCCAGGAGTACGGGATCGACAACGCGCGGTTCAAGCAGCTCGCCCTCGGCCTCCAGTACCAGGCGCTCGACAAGGGCGACGTCGACGCGGCGAACGTGTTCTCGACCGACGCGCAGCTCGCGTCGGGCAAGTACACGGTGCTCGAGGACCCGAAGGGCATCTTCGGCTTCCAGAACGTCCACTTCGTCATCAACAAGGACAAGTACGACCAGCTCGGCGGCAAGGCCTTCGGCGACGTGATCGCCTCGGTCAACAAGCTCCTCACGAACGACGCGATGCAGTCGATGAACTCGGCGGTCGACATCGACAAGAAGGAGCCCAGGGCGGTGGCGGCGCAGTTCCTGCAGGCCAACGGCCTGGTGGGCGGCGAAAGCTAGCCGTCGACGCGGCGGGCGTGCGG
>DATAAR010000237.1:0-25222 GCA_036259975.1 Solirubrobacteraceae bacterium
GCCGGCCCCGGCCGCGGCGCCCGCCGGGCCGTAGCGGCGGTCAGGCGGCGAGCGGCAGCTCGGCGCCGGGCTCGCCGGCGACGGGCCGGCGCACCGGTGCGCCCACGCGCAGGCGCAGCAGCTCGTCGCCGTGCGCCACGAGCAGCCCGTGGCCGTCGACGAGGCGGTACGTGGTCGCCTCGTGCGTCATCTCGACCTCGACGACCTGGCCGCGCACCTGGACGCGGAACCGCAGGCGGTCCCACTCGGCCGGCAGCCGGGGGCGGAAGCGAACCTCGCCGTCGAAGTCGCGCAGGCCGCCGAAGCCGGCCACCAGCGCGAGCCACGTCCCGCCGCAGGAGGCGATGTGGATGCCGTCGGCGGTGTTGCCGTGCGCGTCGACGAGGTCGACCGCGCACGCGTCGAGGAAGTACTCGAGCGCCGCGTCGGCGTAGCCGACCTGCGATGCGATCACGCTCTGGATGCACGCCGACAGGGTCGAGTCGCCGGTGGTGAGCGGGTCGTAGTAGTCGAACGTGCGGCGCACCTCGTCCTCGTCGAACTCGTGGCCGACGAGATACGTCGCGAGGACGACGTCGGTCTGCTTGATCACCTGGTGGCGGTAGAGGACGAGCGGGTGGTGATGGAGCAGCAGGGGGTACTTGTCGAGCGGCGTGGCGTCGAAGTCCCAGCGCTTGCGCTCGAGGAAGTCCTCGTCCTGCAGGACGAGGCGGAGCTCCTCGTGCCGGGGCACGTACATGAGCTCGGCGGCCCGGCGCCAGCCGTCGACCTCCTCGTCGGTGAGGCCGGTGTCGCGCACCAGGCGCGCGTGGGCGGCGGGCTCGGCGCCGCTCAGCCACTCGACGACGCGGACCGCGCCGAGCAGGTTCTCGCGCGCCATGAGGTTCGTGTACGCGTTGTTGTCGACGACGGTCGTGTACTCGTCGGGGCCGGTGACGCTGTTGATGCAGAACTGCTCCCCGCGGCGCTCGGAGAAGAACCCGAGCTCCATCCACAGCCGCGCGGTCTCGACCATGACCTCGGCGCCGTCGCCGAGCAGGAACGCGAGGTCGCCCGTGACGTTGCGGTAGTGGCGCATCGCGTAGGCGATGTCCGCGTTGATGTGGTACTGCGCGGTGCCGGCCGCGTACCACGCCGACGCCTCCTGGCCGCTGATCGTCCGCCACGGGTACAGCGCGCCGCGGTGGCCGACCTCGCGGGCGCGCTCGCGGGCGGCGCCGAGCATCCCGCACCGGAACTCGAGCGCCCGGCGGGCCCAGGCGGGCTGGGTGTGGATGAGGAACGGGACCACGTAGATCTCGGTGTCCCAGAAGTAGTGGCCCTCGTAGCCGCGACCGGTGACGCCCTTCGCGGGGACGCCGAGGCCCTCGCCGCGCGCGGTGGCCTGCATGAGCTGGAACAGGTTGAAGCGCACCGCCTGCTGGATGTCGGGCGCGCCGTCGATCTGCACGTCGCTGCGCGACCAGAACGCCTCGACATGGCCGCGGTGGTCGAACTCGACCATGTCGTAGCCGTCGCGCGCGGCGCGGTCGAGCGTCCGCCCGGCGCGCGCGGCGAGGTCCCCGCCGGCCGCCGACGGCCCCCAGTGGTGGACGACGTACTTCGACAGCCGCAGCGGCTCGCCGGGCTCGAGATCGGCGAGCACGACGAGCCGCGCCCCGTCGCCCTCGGCCTCGCAGCGCAGCTCGTGCGGGGCCGCCGTGTCCACGGCGTGGTCCATGCCGCAGGCGAGGCGCAGGCCGCTGTTGCGCGTCCGGAGCTCGAGGACGGCGCGGGCGCCGGCCGCGTGCGCCGAGACCGGCACGAGGACCTTCTCGGCGAAGCCCTTGCCGCGACGCGGGTCGTCGGACGCCTGCTCCGGGGCGTGCGTGACGAGCTCCGAGGAGATCGCGACGCGCACGGCGCAGTCGAGCGCGACGACCTCGTAGTCCATCGCCGAGAGGTGACGGTCGTGCAGCGACGCCAGCCGCCGCGAGCGCACGAGGACGCGCGCGCCGCGTGCCGTCTGCCACTCGACCTCGCGCTCGAGCACGCCGATCTGCATGTCGAGGACGCGCTCGTAGCGCAGGATCTTCGCGGTGGCGAGGTCGAGCGGCTCGTCGTCGACCTCGAGGCGGATGATCGAGCCGTCGGTCGCGTTGACGACGGTCTGGCCGGTGCGGGCGAGGCCGTAGGCGTCCTCGGGATAGACGATGGGCCAGGTCTCGTGGAAGCCGTTCAGCGTGACGCCGGGGTCGTGGGCCGGCGTGCCCTCCTCGGGAGTGCCGCGGATGCCGAGGTAGCCGTTGCCGACGGCGAAGACGGACTCGAGTGCGCCGCGCTCGCCGGGGGCGACCTCGCGCTCGACGATCTGCCAGTCGGCCACGGGGTACAGGCGCTCGGCCGCGCCGCGCCCGAGGCGCTCCTCGAGGCGCCGCCGCACCCGCTCGGCGCGGCCCTCGCGCGGGCTCATGCGGCCGCTCCGAGCGCCTGGACGGCGATCTCGGGCGCATCGCCGTCGCGGGGAGCGCGCGAGCCGTCGCGGGCGCCGAGCGCGCCCACGATCGCGCGCAGCCGCCCGCCGAGGTCGCTGCGGCTCAGCCCGAGGGTCGCGGCGATGTCCGCGGGGGTCGTCCCGGCCAGGCGCATCGCCAGGATCGCGCGGTCCTGCGCCGCGAGCCGCTCGGCCGCCCCGGCCTGCAGCGCCGGCGTGATCGCCGGCAGCAGCCGGTCGCCGCCGGCGACCGTCCGGATCGCGCGCGCGAGCTCGCGCAGCTCGGCCGCCCGGTCGACGAGCGCGTCCGCCCCGGCGAGCGTGGCGGGCACGACGAGCTCGGGGCCGGGGTCGGGCGCGGACAGGACGACGCGCGGGGCCTGGACGCCGCCCTTGAGCCGGAGGCACACGGCCAGCCCGTCGCGGGTGCCGGGGTCGTGCTCGACGAGCACGACGTCGGGCCGGGTGCGGTACAGCACCGCCCAGAGCTCGCGCGGGTCGGCGGCGGCGCCGGCCGGCGCGAGCCCCGGTTGGGCGCGGAGGATCGCGTCCACCCCGGCGCGCACGGCGGGATGGCGGTCGAGGACGGCGATGCGGATCATGTGGGGGCCAGTTCGGGTCGGAGGGTGGGGGTGGCGGTGCGGCGCCGGCGGGCGTTCCACCACCGTGCGGGGAGGGGACCGGCGAGGTAGCCGAGGACGCTGACGAGCAGCCCGGCGGCGATGTCGAAGACGTAGTGGTTCGCCGTGGCGACGACGGCGAGCGAGACGACCGGGCCCCACAGCAGCCAAAGCGCCTTCGTCGCGCGGTGCCGCGCGGCGGCGGAGAGCGCGATGCCGATCGCGAACGCGAAGCCGCAGTGCAGGCTCGGGACGGCGGCGAGCTCGTTGTAGAAGAGCGTCGAGCGCCCGGTCAGCGCGACGGCCGCCTGCTGGCTGACCGCGTCGGACATCCCGAGGCCGGCCAGCCGCGGCGGCGCGACCGGGAAGAGCGCGTAGATGGGGATCGCGATCAGCCACGTCGCGAGGACCGTGTCGCGCAGGCGCCGGTACACCTCGGGCGCGCGGCGGTAGAGCCAGATCAGCGCGCCCGGCAGCACGGCGAGCTGGGCGGCGAGGTAGATCTGGCTGAGCAGCCAGATCAGCGCGCCGGCGTCGAAGGCGTTCTGCACCGAGTGCTCGACGGCGACGCCGGCGTCGCGCTCGAGGTCGATGATCCACCGCGCATGCTCGGTGGCCGGGCCCAGCTGGCCGGCGGCGACCCAGCGCCCCGCGAGGTAGATCAGGTAGGCAGCGCCGAAGAGCCCGAGCTGCGTGCGGTAGCGCATCATCACGCCACCCCGCCCGTCGAGAGCTCGGCGACGTCGCGCCGGAAGGTGGCGGCGAGCACCCAGTCGGCGAGCACCCGCGCGCGGCGGGAGGCGAAGGGCAGCTGCAGGACGTGGTAGCCGCGGGCGAGCAGCCAGCCCGCCAGGCCGCGGACGCGCATCTTGCCGACGACCGCGATCCCGTGCCGGCGCCCGAGCGTGGCCATCTGACCGCGCGTCCGGTAGCGATACGGGCGCGGCGTCCCACGCAGGTTGCGCGCGAGGCGGCGCGCCTGGCGCAGCGCGTGCTGGCACGTCGCGGGGTCGGTCTCGCCGGGCGTGGCCTCGTTCGGGACGGCGGCGCAGTCGCCGAGCGCCCAGACGTGCGGCGCGCCGGCGACGCGCAGCGTCTCGTCGACCGGGACGCGGCCGCGCTCGTCGAGCGGCAGCCCGAGCTCGCCGAGGAGCGGGTTCGGCGCCACACCCGCGGTCCACACCACCGTGCGGGTGTCGATGCGGCGCCCGTCGGACAGCGTCAGGCCGGCGGCGTCGACCGCGCGGACCGTGGTGCCGGTGACGATCTCGATGCCGCGGCGGTCGAGCGTCCGCGCGGCGAAGTGGGCGAGGCTCTCGGGCGCCTGGCCGAGGATCCGGGGGGCGCCGTCGACCAGCACCCAGCGCGGCTGCTTGCCCTGCAGGCGCGGGTGGCGCAGCAGCGCGTCGGCCGCGAGCTCGCTGAGCTCGGCGATCGCCTCGACGCCGGAGAACCCGGCGCCGGCGAGGACGAACGTCAGCCGCGACTCCGCGTCGTCCGGCGCGGCGTCCGCGAGCTCGATCTGGCGCAGTACGTGGTTGCGCAGGCGGATGGCGTCGCTGAGGTCCTTGAGCTGCAGCGCGTGCTCGCGCAGGCCGGGGACGGGCGGGACGCGGGTCACGGCGCCGAGGGCGACCACCAGGTCGGCGTAGGCGATCGCGAAGCGGCCCGCCTCGGACTCGACCTCGACGACGCGGCGCTCGGGGTCGTGCGCGACCGCCGCGCCGAGCACCAGGTCGGCGTGCGGGCACATCGTGCGCAGCGGCACCGTCACGTGCCGCGGCTCGACGGTGCCGGCGGCCGCCTCCGGCAGGAGCGGCGTGTACAGCATGAAGTTGGACGGGTTGACGATGGTCGCGCCGCCCGGCCCGAGCCCGCGGGCGACGTAGCTGCCCGCGAAGCCCCCGCCGAGGACGAGGATCCCGCCGCGCGCCGCCCGCAGGCGGACGGGCCGCGCGGTGCCGCCGGAGGTGTCGAGAGGGGTCTGCGAGGTCATGCCGCAAGGATGGGTGCGGCCGGCCGCCGTCGCATCGGTGGCACCCCTAGTCGTTCCCCCAGGGCACCCCCAGTGGGGAGTAGGGTCAGCACGAATGCTCGTCGGGCGTGACGCGCAGCAGCGCGGTCTCGATGCGCTGCTGCAGAGCGCTCGCGACGAGCGCAGCGCGGTGCTCGTGATCCGCGGCGAGGCGGGGATCGGCAAGACTGCGCTGCTCGACTACGCGGCCGAGCGCGCGACCGGGATGCGGGTGCTGCGCTGCGTCGGCGTGGAGGCCGAGCACGAGCTGCCCTTCGCGGGCATCCATCAGCTCCTGCGGCCCTGCGTGGACCTCGTCGACCGGCTGCCGGCGCCGCAGGCCGCGGCGCTCAACAGCGCGCTCGGGCTGAGCTTCGACGGCGTCCCACGACCGCTTCCTGGTGTGGCTCGGGGTGCTCAGCCTCTGGCCGAGGCGTGCGACGAGACGCCCGTCCTGTGCTGCGTCGACGACGCCCAGTGGCCCGACCGCCCGTCCGCGGACGCGCTCGTGTTCGCCGCGCGCCGGTTGCAGGCCGAGCCGATCGCGATGCTGCTGGCCGCGCGGGAGGGCGACACCCGGCGGTTCGAGGCGCCGGGGCTGTACGAGATGCATCTCTCCGCGCTCGACGACGCGGCCGCCGAGGCGCTCATCGCCGCCCGGCTCGACCGCCCCGCGGCCGCCGACGTCGTCGCGAAGCTGCTCGGCATCGCGCGCGGCAACCCTCTGGCCCTGCTCGAGCTCCCGACCGCGCTGAGCGAGGGCCAGCTCGCCGGCGTGGAGCCGATCCTCGGCCCGCCGCCCGTCCGCGGCGCGGTCGAGGCGACGTTCGGGGAGCGCGTCGCGCGCCTGCCCGACGAGACGCGCCTGGCGCTGCTCGTGGCCGCGCTGGAGGAGGCCGGCGACCTGCCCACCGTCGAGCGCGCCGCCGGGCGCCTCGAGATCGATGCATCGGCGCTCGACGTCGCCGAGCGCGCGGGCCTTGTGCACGTCGACAGCGCCGTGGCGTTCCGCCATCCGCTCGTGCGCTCGGCCGTCCACGCCGGCGCGGCGATGCCGAGCTTCATCACGAGGTAGATGTGCGCGTCGATCAGCGCCGCCATGACGCCCGGGATCAGCATCATGTGGATCGCGTAGAAGCGCGCCAGCGTGGTGGCCCCGAACTCGGGCCGGCGCGGAGGAAGTCGGCGAGGTACGGCCCGACGAGCGGACCGCTGGCGGTGACGTTGTTCGCGACGATCGTGGCCCAGTACGAGCGCTGGTCGAACGGCAGCAGGTAGCCGGTGAGCGCCATGACGAACGTCAGGATCACGAGCGGGACGCCGAGGATCCAGTTCAGCTCCCGCGGGTACTTGCAGGCGCCGAAGAAGGTCCGCGCCATGTGCAGATCGATCACGATCACCATCACCGTGCCGCTCCACTTGTGCATGCCGCGGCCGAACTCGCCCAGGAACGCCTCGGTCGTGATGAACCGCGTCGACTCGTACGCGCGCGCCGGCGACGGGTCGGAGTACATCGCCAGGACGACGCCGGTCACGGCCTGGTTGAGGAACGCGAACAGCGTTGCCGACCCGAGCGTGCAGAACCAGTTGATGCCCTTCGGGACCGTGCGGAAGAGCATCCACCGCACGCCGCCCGACAGCGAGGTGCGCTCGTCGACTGAGTCGACGACGGTGATCCCGGCCTCCTTGGCCACGTCGCCGCGCGAGACCTGCCCATTGCCCTGCCTCGGGCGCTTGGGCGCCGGGTTCAGCCGCTTCGGAATGTACCGGCGCGTCGGCGTTCAGCCGGCGCGGGCCAAGGCGGCGCGGAGCGTGGCCCCGACCGTGATCGCTTCGGTGGGTGAGCGGGCGGTGCGTGAAGCGGAGCGCGCGGTAGCCGGCGCGCGTGAGCGTGGCGTCGCGGTGACGGTCGCGCTCGAACGCACGGCGGCTGCGACGGTGGCTCCAGCCGTCGGTCTCGACGCACAGCCGGGCGGCGTCGAAGACGAAGTCGACCTCGAGGCCGGGCGACGGGGTGGTTGACCCGCGGTCTCGGCAGACCGAAGCGATCGCAGAGGCCGAGGAAGCGCTCCTCGAGCTCGGATGGCGTGAGCGTCGTGCCGGGCGCGTGGGCGTCGAGGGCGACCAGCAGCCGGCCGGCTCCGCGGTGCCCCGTGCGCTCTCGGGCCAGGGCTTCGAGGGAGGGGACGTCCGTGAGGCACGCGTTCTCCGCGTGGTCGAGCAGCCGGTCGAGCGGTCGTCGTTGGAGTGTGGCGGCGAGGTCGAGGATCGTGCGGGCGGCCGTGGTGACCGGGATGCCTTCTTGCGTCGTGGTCTCCTCCGGTCCCAGCGCCCGGGCGCGGTGCAGGCGACGTCGCGGCGCGAGCGGCCCCCGTCGCTCGGCACCGTGACGTCGACGCGGCTGGCCGCGGGCCTCGCATTCCGCCGGCTACTCGCCACACCTCGCCCATGACCCGGAGCATGGCGAGGATGGTGTTACGCGTGGGGCGCGGTCTGCACCGATTCAGCGCAAGAAGTGCGGGAGAACGCGCACGCCGGCTCCCTCACGCCCTCGATGCAGCCGTCCGCGAGCCTTCGCCCCGCAGCGGCGACGCGAGTGGGACGCCTACGCCCCGTAGCGCGCCGCGGCGTCGCGCAGCGCCGCGCGCGCTTCGGCGCTCAGCCGCCGCACGATGTCCCCGGCCGGCTCGTCGCGCGGCGCGAGCTCGTAGGCCTGTCCCGCCCAGAGGTTGATCGCCTCCGCGTCTCCACGCGTTCGCGCGGCCGCGCGCAGCGGCGCCGTCACGTAGTGGACGTCAGGGTAGGCGCGCGGCGCGCCGGCGCCGTGCTCGGCCATGAAGCGGTTCGTGATGCCCCGCGCCAGCCGGCCGGTGAACGCGCGCGTGAGCGCGGTCGGGCGCGAGCTGCGCAGGGCGTCCGCGTGCGGCGCCGACGTCGCCGCCTCCGGAGCGAGCATGAACGCGCTGCCGAGCCCGGCCGCGGCTGCGCCCGCCGCCAGCACGGCCGCCACGGCGCGGCCGGTCGCCACGCCGCCGGTCGCGACCAGCGGGAGGTCGACGGCGGCGCCGACGAGCTGCAGCAGCGCGAGCAGCCCGATCTCGCCGGGGGCGTCGTCGTCGAACGAGCCGCGGTGGCCGCCCGCCTCGACGCCCTGTACGACGAGCGCGTCGGCGCCCACCGACGCCGCATGACGCGCCTCGTCGGCGGTCGTCACCGTCACCCACGCCGCGCAGCCGGCATCGTGGAGCGCCCCGACGACGCCATCGGTCGGGCACCCGAACGTGAACGAGGCCACAGCGACCCGCTCGCGCGCGAGCAGCTCGAGCTTCGGCTGCCAGCCGTCGTCGTCGTGGCGGGGCTCGCCCGCGTCAGGGCCGAGCGAGGCCGCGTACCGCGCCACCGCGCCCGGGTCGGCGACCGGCGCCGGGGGCGCGAACAGGTTCACCCCGAACGGGCGGTTCGTGAGCGAGCGGACCTCCGCGACGTCCGCCGCCACCGCGTCGACCGCCTTGTAGCCGGCGGCGAGGAACCCCAGTCCGCCGGCCTCGCACACCGCCGCGGCCAGGGCGGGCGTCGACGGGCCGCCGCCCATCGGCGCCTGGACGATCGGGTGCTCGAGCGCGGAGAGCTCGAACGGCATCAGCTCGGCGGCGGGTACATATCGCGCACGTAGTCGGAGACCATCCGGGTGGCCGAGAACCGCGGCCCGATCGTCGCGAGCGACTCGCGGACCATGTCCAGCCAGCGGTGCGGCGGGCCGCCGTCGCGCTCGTAGAACGCCGGCACCACCTCGTCGCCGAGCAGCCGGTAGAAGTCGCCGGCATGACGGGCGTCCTGCCCGGCGTGGTCGGGATCGACGTCGCCGGAGATCGCCCAGCCGTTGCGGCCGTCGTACGCCTCCGGCCACCAGCCGTCGAGGACCGACAGCTGCAGGCCGCCGTTGACGGCGTTCTTCATCCCCGACGTGCCCGACGCCTCGAGCGGCGGACGCGGCACGTTGACCCACACGTCGCAGCCGCGGACGAGGCTCGCGCCGAGCGCGAGGTCGTAGTCGTCGAGGAACACGACGCGCCCGGCGAACTGCGGGTGATGGCGGAACTCGAACAGCCGCGTCACCAGCCGCTTCCCGCCGTCGTCCTTCGGGTGCGCCTTGCCCGCCACGAGCAGCTGCACCGGGCGGTCCTCGGCGCCAAGCAGCGCGAGCAGGCGGTCGGGGTCGGCGAGCAGCATGTCGAGCCGCTTGTACGTCGCCAGGCGCCGGGCGAAGCCGATCGTGAGCGCATCCTCGTCAAGGCGCTCGGCGGCGGCGTGCGCGTGCTCCTTGGCCTCCCCGCGCGCCAGGCGCTCGATGACGCTGCGCTCGCGGACCATCGCGATCAGGTCGGCGCGCTGCGCGCGCCGCACGGTCCACAGCTCGTCGTCGGGGATCGAGCGCGCCGGCTCCCAGGTCGCCGGGTCGTGCAGGCGCTCGCCGTCGAGCCAGCCCTCGGGCAGGTGGCGGTCGAGCAGATCCCACATCGGCCGCCCGAGCCACGTCGGCTGGTGGACCCCGTTCGTGACGTGGGCGATCGGCACGTCGTCGACCGCGCGGCCCGGCCACAGCACGTGCCACATGCCGCGCGCGACCTCGCCGTGGCGCGCGGCGACCCCGTTCGCGCCGCGGCTCGAGCGCAGCGCGAACTGCGTGACACCGAACGGCTCGTGCGGATCGTCCGGGTTCGTGCGGCCGCGGGCGATCAGCTCCCACACGTCGACTCCCAGCTCCGCCGCCTCCCCGGCCAGGAGCGCGGCCACCTGGTCGGCGGGGTAGGTGTCGTTGCCGGCCGGCACCGGC
Organism: Solirubrobacteraceae bacterium; assembly: GCA_036259975.1. GTDB lineage: Bacteria > Actinomycetota > Thermoleophilia > Solirubrobacterales > Solirubrobacteraceae > JAOPZW01. Next base: position 9,942 of record DATAAR010000237.1, read on the forward strand.
GTGTGGGTCGTGAAGACCGTGCGCCAGCGGGCGGCCTCGAACGCGTCATGCAGCTCCAGGCCGCCGCGCAGCGCCTCGCCGCGCGCGAGCTCGAGGGCGGCGAAGGCGGCGTGCCCCTCGTTGAGGTGCATGACGCCGGGGTCGATGTGGAGCGCGCGCAGCGCGCGGACGCCGCCGATGCCGAGGACCGCGTACTGCGCCAGGCGGAGGTCGGGCTCGCCGACGTACAGCCGTGAGGTGATGAACCGGTCGGCGGGCGTGTTCTCGGGCCGGTTCGTGTCGAGCAGCAGCAGCGGGACGCGGCCGACCTCGACCCGCCAGATCTGCGCGACGACCTGGCGGTCGGCGACCGGGACGGTCACCGTCAGCGGCTGGTCGCCGGCGGTGACGAGCGCCGCGGGCACGCGGTCGGCGTCGGTGTCGACCCAGTACTCGTGCTGCCACCCGGCCGCGTCGGTGCGCTGGCGGAAGTAGCCGTGGCGGTACATGAGGCCGACGCCGACCTGCGGCACGGCGAGATCGGAGGCGGCCTTGAGGATGTCGCCGGCCAGCACGCCCAGCCCGCCTGAGTACACCGGCAGCGACTGGTGCACGGCGTACTCGGCGCAGAAGAACGCCGCCGGACGCGACGCGGTGACCGAGCCCTCGGCGTATGGCCGGGCGAGGTCGGCGGCGACCGCGGCGTGCAGCTCCTGCACGCCCGCGATGAAGCCGTCGTCGCCGGCCAGCTTCGCGAGCCGAGCGGGCGGCACCTCCTGCAGCAGGCGCACCGGGTTCATGTGGGTCAGGGCCCACCGGGTCGGGTCGATCGCCGCGAACAAGTCGGGGCCGCCGGCCATCCACGACCAGCGGTAGTTGTAGGCGAGCTCGGCCAGCGGCTGGAGCGGCGCCGGGAGCCGAGAGGCCAGCGCGGCGGCGGCGGCGTCGACGTCGGCGGCGCCCGCGGCCAGCGGCTCGACGGTGGCGGTGGCGGTGGCGGTGGTCAGCATTGAGCGCCACAAAGTACGAGATCGGGCGCCCGACGCACGTACGAACCGTTCGGATGGGGGGCTTAGCGCGGCGCGGCGCCCGCTCAGATCACGAGCCCGTGGCGCACCGTGTTCTCGGTGACGACGTGCGGCTCGACGAAGTGCAGCAGGTAGTCCGGACCGCCCGCCTTCGTGCCGGTTCCAGACAGGCGGTTGCCGCCGAACGGCTGGCGCCCGACCATCGCCCCGGTGATCGGGCGATTGACGTACAGGTTGCCGACGGGGGAGCGCTGCACCACCCGGTGGACCGTGTGCGGGTTGCGCGCGAACAGGCCGCCGGTGAGCGCGAAGGGCAGCTCGTCCACGCGGTCCATCGCGGCGTCGAGGCTCGGCACGCGCTCGACCGCGAGCACCGGCCCGAAGATCTCCTCGTGCAGCACGGGCGAGTCGGCGGGCAGGTCGGCGACGACCGTGGGCGGAACGAACCAGCCGTGGTCGGCCGCGCCCTCGCGCCGCTCCGCCACGATGCGCCCGTTCTGCGCGCCCATTGCCCGGTAGCGCTCCACGCGCTCCTGCGCCTCGCGCTCGATCACCGGAGGCACGTCGGTGCCGAACGTGTCCGCCTGGCCGACGACGAGCACCTCGACCGCCCCGGCCAGGCGCTCGAGAAGCTGGTCGGCGATCGCCTCGTGCACGAGCACGCGCGACGCGGCCGAGCACTTCTGCCCCGCGTAGACGAAGGCACTCTGCACGATCGCCGGGACGGCGTCGTCGAGGTCGGCGTCGCTGTCGACGATCACGCAGTTCTTGCCGCCCATCTCGGCCACGACGCGCTTCAGGTGCTTGCCGCCGACCGGCACCTCGGACGCCGTGCGCATGATCTCGAGGCCGACCGGGCCGCTCCCGGTGAACGCGATCGTGGCGACGTCGCGGTGGCGGACCAGCGCCGCCCCGGCAGTCCCGTCGCCGGGCAGCAACGAGATCGCGCCGGGCGGCACGCCGGCCTCGCGCAGCGCCCGGACGACCATGAACCCGCACGCCGGCGACTGCTCGGCCGGCTTGAGCACGGCGGCGTTGCCGGTCGCGAGCGCCGCGGAGACCATGCCCATCGGGATCGCTATCGGGAAGTTCCACGGCGCGATCACGGCGGCGACGCCGCGCGGCGCGTAGCGCATCTCGTTGCGCTCGCCGGGGACCTGGAACAGCTCCGGCCCGCGCTCGAGCGCGACCGCCCCGCGCGCGTAGAACTCGAGGAAGTCGATCGCCTCGCACACGTCGGCGTCGGCCTCGCCCCAGGGCTTGGCGCACTCGCGGACCTCGAGCGCGACGAGCTCCGCCCGCCGCTCGCGCAGCCACGCCGCCGCCCGGACGAGGATCTCCGCGCGCCGCACCGCCGGCGTGCGCGCCCAGGCCCCGAACGCCTCGCGGGCGGCCGCCACGGCCGCGTCGGCGTCGGCCTCGGTCGCCATTGCCGCGCGCGCGACCACGCGGCCGGGGTCGCCCGGGTCGGTCGAGACGAGCTCGTCGCCCTCGCGCCGCTCGTCGCCGATCCAGACCGGCACGCGCAGCGGCAGCCGCGGCTCGAGGGCACGCATCCCGGCCGCGAGCTGCTCCCGGGCGGCGGCGCGCCGCAGCTCGAGCACCGGCTCGTTGCGGAACGGCGGAAGCGTCACGGCGCCGCCAGCAACTCCTCGAGCGGCCGGCCGCTCGCCTGTTCGGCGAGGAAGCTCTCGTTGCTCGTGTTCTCGAGGAGCCGGCGCACCAGGTAGGCCATGCCCGCCACGAGGTCACCGACCGGGCAGTACGTCCGCACCCGCAGGCCGCGGGCGGCGAGCGCGTGCTGGAGGTCGTCGCCAAGGCCGCGCAGGACCTGGAACTCGACGTCGCGGTCGGGCGCGCCGAGCGCGCGGTTGACCGCCACGGCGTGGGAGACCGAGCGCAGGTTGTGCGAGGCGATCGCCGGGCGCACGGCCGGCCGGGCCTCGAGCAGGCGGCGCGTGAGGGCCTCGAAGTTGCGGTCCGAGTCGGCCTTGACCTCGAACACGGGCGACTCCCAGCCGTGCTGGCGCGCCTCGACGATCTCGTGGTCCCAGTAGGCGCCCTTCACCAGCCGTACGACGAGCGGGTACGCGCGCCCGCTTGCCTGCGCCCACTCGATGATGCGCTCCGCGAGCTGCGGCGAGTCCCGCAGGTAGGCCTGCAGCACGAGCCCGGCCGACGGACCGTCGCGGAACTCGTCCTCGGCGAGCAGCTCGAGCACGAGGTCGGTGACCGCCTCGCGCGTGTCGAACGACTCCATGTCGATGTGCAGGTGGGCGCCGACCCGGCGTGCGTGGCGCAGCAGCTCCCGGACGCGCGGGGCGGCGTCGCGCTTGCCGATCTCCGGCGCGTCGGGACGCAGCAGCGGCGTGAGCGCGCTGACCTTCACCGACAGGTTCGCGCGCGGGATCGGCCCGAACGAGTCGGCCTCGAGCGCGGGCCGCGCCGGCAGGCCGCGGTAGACGTCGGCCAGGCCGTCGAGCGCGTCGTGGCAGCGCTGCGCGTAGCGCTCCGCCTCGGCCGAGGTGACGGTCGCCTCGCCGAGCAGATCGACCGACGTGCAGACGCCGTCGCGCCAGAGGTCCTCGAGGACGCCGGTCGCCTCGCGCGGCGTCTCGCCGACGATGAAGCGGTGCGCCATGTGCTTGACCCCGGCTGCCGCGGCGGCGCCCAGGGCAGCGCGCCCGGCGCGGCTGGCGCCCATTCGCATCGCGACCTGCAGCGGCGGCGGGCGGTCGTCGACCTCGTCGAGGAAGCCGGTCAGGTGGCGGGCGAGGTCGTCGAGGTCGCGGCACGCGGGCACGACGTCGACGAAGCGGAAGAGCGCCGCGCGCAGCTCGGCGTCCTGCGCGGCGAGGTCCATCGCTCGGTCGTCGAGCGCCTTGATCGGGTGGCGACTCGCGCCCGGGAACGCGGCGGCAAGATCCCGGCCGATGGCCCGGATGTCGGCCTCGATCTCGCGCGTCGCCACGCGAGCGACCATACCGCTCGGACCCGCCATACTCGGCGCATGCGGATCGCCGTCTCCGCCGACGAGCGCACAGGCATCGCGGACGCGGTGGTGGCCGAGCTGCGCCGCCGCGGCCACGAGCCCTTGGTCCACGGCGCGCTCAGCGACGCCGAGCGCGACGACTGGGCCTGGTGCTCGGAGGCGGCCGCCCGCGATGTGGCCGAGGGCCGCGCCGAGCAGGCGGTCGTGTGCTGCTGGACCGGCACCGGCGCGTCGATCGCGGCGAACAAGGTGCCGGGCATCCGCGCGGCGCTGTGCGCCGACGCGCAGACCGCCGAGGGCGCGCGGCGCTGGAACGACGCGAACGTGCTCGCGCTCAGCCTGCGCATGACGTCGGAGGCGGAGCTCGGCGAGATCCTCGACGCCTGGTTCGCCGCCGGCCCGAGCAGCGACCGCGACGACGCGGCGAACATCGCCCACCTGGACGAGATCGAGCGCGCCGGGTGACGGCGGGCCGGCGCCCACGGCCCATGGTCACTGCTCACGCCGACCACGTCGGGAGCCTCCTGCGCCCGCCCGAGCTGCTCGAGGCCCGCACGCGACTCGCGGCGGGGGAGCTCGACCCGCCCGCGTTCAAGGCGATCGAGGACCGCGCCGTGCTGGACGCCATCCGCCTGCAGGAGGAGGCCGGCTGCCCCGTGGTCACCGACGGCGAGCTGCGCCGCGAGTCGTTCCAGTCCGAGCTGGTCGCCGCGGTGGACGGCTTCGAGGGCGTGACGATCGACGCGTGGCTGTGGGGCGCGTGGCACTCCGACCAGCTCGGCGACAAGACCGTCGAGCGCCCGCCGGGCATGGCGGTCGTGGACCGGCTGCGCAAGCGGCGCGGCCTCGCCGCCGAGGAGCTCACGTTCCTGCGCGCGCACACCGACCGGGTCGCCAAGGTCACGCTGCCGAGCCCGACGCTGTTCGCGAACCTGTGGGACGCGAAGCGGTCGAAGGGCGCCTACCCGACCTTCGACGCGTTCATGGACGACGTGGTCGCGATCCTGGTGGACGAGGTCCGCGAGCTCGAGCGCCTGGGCGCGACCTACCTCCAGCTCGACGCGCCGCACTACCCGCTCCTCATCGACCCGACCTGGCGCGCGTTCTACGAGGAGCGCGGCTGGCCGCTCGAGCGCTGGCTGTCCTACGGGGTCGAGCTCGACAACGCCGTCATCGATGCCGCCACCGGCGTCACGTTCGGCTTCCACCTCTGCCGCGGCAACCAGGACTCGCGCTGGCTGGTCGCGGGCGGCTACGACGCCATCGCCGCGCCCGTCTTCGGCGCCATCCACGCCCACCGGCTGCTGCTGGAGTACGACGACGCGCGGTCGGGCACGTTCGATCCGCTGCGGCTCGTGCGCGGCGACACGCAGGTGATCCTCGGCCTCGTCACCACGAAGGGTCCGCGCCCGGAGAGCGACGAGGAGCTCGAGCGCCGCGTGCGCGAGGCGGCCGCCCTGGTCGATCTGGACCGCCTGGGGATCGGGACCCAGTGCGGGTTTTCCACCTCGATCGTCGGCAACGCGCTCACCGTCGAGGACGAGCGCCGCAAGCTCGAGACGATCACGCGCACGGTACGCCGAATTTGGGGGTAAGGTCGCGACCACCATGCCCGACGAGCCGAACGTCCTCCAGCCCGAGTGGGAAGCCGAGATGCCCGACGCGCCCTTCCGCGCCCGCGCGCTGCGTGCCGGAGCGCGCGCCGGCGCCCAGGAGCTCGGGGCCACGCTGTACGAGCTCGACCCGGGCGGCGCGATCTCGCCCTACCACTTCCACCACGCCAACGAGGAGCTCCTCGTCGTCCTGTCCGGCAGCCCCGAGGTGCGCACCCCCGGCGGCGCCCGGCGGGTCAAGGCCGGCGCCGTGCTGGCGTTCCCGCGCGGCCAGGACGGCGCCCACGCGGTGACGAACCCGGGGCCCGAGCCCGCGCGGATGCTGTTCATCTCGACGATGCACTTCCCCGACGTGGCGGAGCACGTCGACACCGGCGCGCTGCTCGCGATCACGGGCCAGGCCGCGGGCCTGGCGTTCCCCGCCGGCAGCGACGTCCCGTTCTCCGAGGCCGTCCTCGAGGCGATGGAGGCGAACGGGTCGCGGGCGGCCGGCGACGCCGCGGAGCCCGCCTCGTAGCCGCCTCTCCATCGCGTATCGCATCCCCCGTGCCCGGGAACGACCGGGAGGGAGAGCCGCGAACCCAGGAGGCACCATGGCTGCCACCGAGCATGTCGCCCGCGTCCCGCAGATCGCCGAGGACGAGGTGCGCGACCCCCGGCTGCACCAGGTCATCGAGCGCGCGGAGACGACGAAGAGCCCGCCGCCGCAGTGGTACCGCACGATGGGCAACAACCCCGAGGTGGCCACGGCCTTCGCCGAGTATTGGGACCTCCTGCATCGCGGCGGCTCTGTGCCGCACGAGATCAAGGAGCTGGGGCGCCTGCAGATCGCGCAGATGATCGGATGCGAGTTCTGCGCGCGCCAGACGTCGCCGCTCGCCGACTCGATCACCGAGGAGGAGCGGCGATCCTGCGCGCTGCCGGACTGGGAGCACCCCGACCCGAGGACGCGTGCCGCGCTGCACTACGCGCGCACGCTGACGCTCGACGACGGGCGCGACGACGAGGTCTACGCCGAGCTTCGTGAGCACTACACCGCCGCCGAGATCGTGGAGCTCGCTGCGTTCTTCTGCCTGACCATGGGCGGCAACCGCATGGCCAAGAGCTGGGGCATCGAGCCGCACGAGGGCGGGGTGATCCCGAACGGGGCGATGTCGGTGCACGGCACCGGCCACGTCCACTGAACACAGACGGCGCGGTTCACCCCGCGTCGTAGCGGCTGCGCACCTCATCCCACTCGCCCGCGCCCGCCCGGGCGAACAGCTCGGCGACCGGCGTTATCGGCACGCCCTCCGGGTGGCCGCCGGTGCGCTTCAGGCCGGCCAGCGCCAGATCCACGGCGGCGACCGCCGCGGCGAGCGTCAGCACCGGCACGATCGCAAGCTTGAACCCGAGCTCGGCGGCGCGCTCGAGCGCGACCTCCGGCGTCTTCCCCGCCGCCACGACGTTCAGCAGGCAGGGTCCGTTCACGAGCTTCGGCACCGCCTCGACCTGCGCGAGCGTCTGGGGCGCCTCGACGAACGCGACGTCGGCGCCGGCGGCGAGCGCGCGATTGGCGCGCTCGATCGCCTCGTCGAAGCCGAGCATCGCGATCGCGTCGGTGCGCGCGATGAGGACGAGGTCGAGGTCGGGCCGCTGCTCGGCCGCGGCGCGGACCTTGGAGACGAACTCGTCGGCGCCGATGACGTCCTTGCGGTCGAGGTGGCCGCAGCGCTTCGGCGAGACCTGGTCCTCGATGTGCAGCGCGGCCACCCCCCGCCGCGCGTACTCCCGGACGGTCCGCACGACGTTGAGCTCGTTGCCGTAGCCGGTGTCGGCGTCGGCGATCACCGGGATCGACACCGCGGCGGCGAGCCGCCCGGCGTTGTCGGCCATCTCCGACATCGTCAGGAGCCCGTAGTCCGGGTAGCCGAGCGCGGCCGCCGTCCCCGCGCCCGTCATGTAGACGGCCGGGAAGCCCGCCTGCTCGACGAGCCGGGCCGTCAGGGCCGTCGTAGGCCCCGGGGGCGACGACCAGGTCGTCGCCCGCGAGCAGCTCGCGCAGCCGCGCGCCGGCCGTCACGACACCGGGGGCGCCGAGCGCGGCGAGCCCGGCCTCGGCGACCTCCTGGTCCTGGCTGTAGTGGCCGCCGCTGACGCCGACGCCGCCCACCAGCTGGCCGTCGACGGTGATCGGGTAGCCGCCGCCGAAGATCACGAGCCGGTCGATGCCGGTCGGCGCGCCGTCCGCGAGCGGCGCGTCGTCCTTGATGAAGTCGTGCCAGCCGTGCGTCGGCATCCCGAAGCCGACCGCCGTGTACGCCTTGTCCTGCGCGACCTGGACGCTGAGCAGCGCCGCGCCGTCCATGCGCCTGAGCGCCTTGAGCACGCCGCCGTCGTCGACGACGGCGATCACCATCGGCGTGCGATCTCGCTCGCCTTCGCCTCGGCGGCCGCGATGAGCTCGTGCGCCGCCTCGGTGCTGATGCTGCTCTTCGGGAACGTCTGCGCCACGGCTCTCTCCTCTGCCCGATGAACGAGGCCGCGAGCCTATCCCGCAGCCCCGAGGCGGGCGAACGTCCCGGTCAGGCGCGTATCAGCCCGAGCACCTCGTCGCGGCGGCGCGTCATGTCGTCCTCGGAGACGAGCGACTCGAGTGTCAGCCGCAGCAGCGGCTCGGTGTTCGACGGACGCACGTTGAAGTGCCAGTCGTCGTAGTCGACCGACACGCCGTCGAGGTGCGAGATGCGCCCGTCCGAGTAGCGCTCCTCGATCTCGCGCATCTTCCCCGCCTGGTCGGAGACCTCGGAGTTGATCTCGCCGGAGATGAAGTACTTCGAGCGCAGCGGCTCGAGCAGCTCGCTCATCCGCTTGCCCTCCACGGAGAGCTTCTCGAGGATCAGCAGGGCCGGGATCGTGCCGGAGTCGGCGTTGTAGAAGTCGTGGAAGTAGTAGTGGCCGGAGACCTCGCCGCCGAAGATCGCGCCCTCGTCGCGCATGCGGGTCTTGAAGAACGCGTGGCCGACGCGGTTGGCGTGCGCCGTGCCGCCTGCCGCCGAGACGATGTCGGGCACCGCGCGCGAGGCGCGAACGTCATAGAGGATCGCCGAGCCGGGCTTCTTGGCGAGCAGATGCTCGGCCAGGATCGCGGTGAGGAAGTCGCCGTCGACGAAGCGGCCGGTGTCGTCGACGAAGAAGCAGCGGTCCGCGTCGCCGTCCCAGGCGATCCCGAGGTCCGCGCCCGTCTCGCGGACCTTGTCGACGATGAAGCGGCGGTTCTCCTCGAGCATCGGGTTCGGCTCGTGGTCGGGGAACTCGCCGTCCGGCTCCCAATACGTCTTGACGAGGTCGAGCGGGAGCTGGTCGAGCAGCGGGCCGACCATCGGGCCGGCCATGCCGTTGCCGCCGTCGACGACGACCTTCATCGGCTTCACGTTGGCCGGATCGATGAACCGCATCGCCCCCTCGTGGAACTCAAGGTAGATGTCGACGTCCTCGGCGGACCCAGCGCCCGCCGGCTCGCCCATGCCGGCCTCCACCATCCGCCGCATGTCCTGGATGCCCGAGTCGCCGGACAGCGCGATCGCCCCCTCACGCACGAGCTTGGCGCCCGTGTACGCCTTCGGGTTGTGCGAGGCGGTGCACATCAGGCCGCCGTCCAGGCCGCGTGAGCCGACGAGGAAGTAGAGCATCTCGGTGCCGACCTGGCCGGCGTCGAGGACGTGCGCGCCCTCGGACACCATGCCCTGCTTGTAGCGGGCGGCGAGCTCGGGGGCGGTGAGGCGCATGTCGCGCCCGAGCCCGACCCGCAGGTCGCCCGCCCGCTTGCCGGACAGGTCGGCGAGCACGCGGATGAACGCGCGCCCGAGCTGCTCGGCGATGTCCTCGTCGATGTCGTCGCGGTACAGCCCGCGGACGTCGTAGGCCTTGAAGATCTGCTCGGGAACGGTCGCCATGCGGCGATCCTAGTGGTCCCACACGCGAATACCTACGCCGCCAGGCGTCCGCCGATGACCGCCTGGACGACGCACGTACCCGCGCGCGGAAGCACTGGGATAACCGCGCGCGATCACTACCATCGGGCGCATGGCCGGTCACTCGAAATGGGCAGGGATCAAGCACAAGAAGGCGATCGTCGACGCCCGTCGCGGCAAGCTGTTCACGAAGCTGGCGCGCGCGATCACCGTCGCGGCCAAGGAGGGCGGGGGCGACGTCGACGGCAACCCGGCGCTCGCGCTCGCGGTCCAGAAGGCCAAGGACGCCTCGATGCCCAAGGACAACATCGAGCGCGCGATCGCCAAGGGCACCGGAGAGGGCTCCGACGTGGACGCGCTCGAGACCGTCCTCTACGAGGGCTACGGGCCCGGCGGCGTCGCGCTCCTGGTCGAGGCCCTGACCGACAACCGCAACCGCACCGGCTCCGAGATCCGCCATCTGTTCTCCAAGCACGGCGGCAACCTGGGCGAGCCCGGCTCGGTGGCGTACCTGTTCGACAAGCGCGGCCTCATCGTCGTCGACGGCAACCGCTACTCGGAGGACGACCTGCTGCCCGCGATCGAGGCCGGCGCGCTCGACGTCTCGATCGACGACGACGTGTTCGAGGTGCTCACCGAGCCGTCCGACCTCCCTGCGGTCCGCGAGGCGCTCGAGGACGCCGGCATCGAGCTCGAGAGCGCCGAGGTGGTCCAGCATCCCAAGACCCGCGTGCCGGTCGAGGAGGAGATCGCCGGCCGGCTGCTGCGCCTCATCGAGGCGCTCGAGGACAACGACGACGTCGGCGAGGTGCACGGCAACTTCGACGTTGACGCCGCCGTGCTCGAGCGCGTCGCGGGCTGACCGGCGGTCGCGACGCGTCGAGCGGTCGCCCGGCGCCGCCGCGCTAGCCTGAGCGCCGCCATGCGCGGAGGGGTCCAGGTACACGTGCCCGCGACGCTTCGCGCCGCCGAGCCGTTCCGCCTGCTGTTCGCCGGCCAGGCCCTGTCGGTCATCGGCGACCGCATCACGCCCGTCGCGATCGCCTTCGCCGTCCTCGCGATCGGCGACGTCACCGATCTCGGCATCGTGCTCGCCGCGGGCGGCGTCCCCTTCGCGCTCTTCGCGATCGCCGGCGGCGTGGTGTCCGACCGCGTCGGCCGGCGCGAGGTCATGATCGCCTCCGACCTCATCCGCACGGTCTCCCAGGGGGTCACCGCCGCGCTGCTGCTGAGCGGCCGCGCCGAGGTATGGATGCTCGTCGTGCTGTCGGCGGTGTACGGCACGTCGGCCGCCGTGTTCATGCCCGCGCTGATCGGGCTGATCCCGCAGACGGTGCCGCCCGAGCGCCTCCAGGAGGCCAATGCGCTGCTCGGCGTGACGCGCAGCGTGGCGCACGTCGCCGGCCCGGCGCTCGCGGGCGTGATCATCGCGATCGGCGGGCCGGGCGAGGCGATCGCGCTCGACGCGGTGACGTTCGCCCTCAGCGCGGCGTGCCTGCTGGCGCTGCGCCCCCACGCGGACGCGGCCGGGCCGGCCGAGGAGGAGGAGGATCGCTTCACGGCGCGCCTGCGCACCGGCTGGCGCGAGGTCCGCGCGCGGCCGTGGCTGACGTGGGGGCTGGCCGCAATGGCGGCCTACCACGTGTTCGTGCTGCCCGCCGTCTTCGCGCTCGGCCCGGCGCTGGCCGAGGCGGAGCTGTCGGGAGCGTCGAGCTGGGCGGCGATCGTCGCGTGCTTCGGGATCGGGACCGTCACCGGGAACCTCATCGCGCTGCGCCTGCGGCCGCACCGCCCGGTGCTCGTCGCGGCGATCGCGCTCGTCGGCGGGTGCACGCAGGCGGCGATCATCGGCAGTGGCCTGGGCACGCCCGGGATCGCCGCGCTCATGGTGCTGGCCGGCATCGCCGTCTCGCTCTTCTTCACGTTGTGGGACACGAGCCTGCAGGAGCAGATCCCGCCGCACGCGGTCTCGCGCGTGAGCTCGTACGACTTCACGGTGTCGCTCGGCCTCATGCCGATCGGCATGGCGCTGGCCGGGCCGATCGCCGGCGAGTTCGGCCTCCACGCGACGCTGCTGTTGATGAGCGCGGCCGGCGCGGCCGTCGCGCTCACGTGGCTCGCCGTGCCGGACGTGCGGCGGGTCCGCCGCCCGGCGCCGGAGCCGCCGGCGGCGCTCGAGGACGCGGGCCTGGGGCTCGAGCCCCAGTCGGCCCCGGCGGCGACCGGCGGCGACGGGCGCCGCTTCGAGCGCCGGCGGTCGGCGGTCGAGGAGACGTAGCGGCTCGCGCTCCGCGCGAGCGCCCCGCGGCCGCGTCGTCGCTCGGATCGGTCGGGCAAACCCCTGGCGAAGTCGCTCCCCATCCGGTTAGCCTGTCCGCAGCAAACGACCGGAGGCCCGCCAATGGCCGCAGAACGCCGCCGCCGCATGCCCGCCGCCCAGCGGCGCGAGGTCATCCTGGCCGCCGCCGAGGAGACGTTTGCCCGCTGCGGCTATCACGGCGCGTCGCTCGACGACATCGCCCACGGCGCCGGGGTGTCCAAGGCCCTCATCTACGAGCACTTCGCGTCCAAGCGCGAGCTGCACGCCTCGCTGCTCGACGACCACGTCGCCGAGATCTTCCGCCGCCTCGAGGCGACCGCCGAGCGCGGCGAGGCGGGCGAGCAGCGGCTGCGCAGCGGGCTGCGGGCGTTCCTGGGCTTCGTCGAGGAGCACCGCGGGGCCTGGCGGGTGCTGTTCCGCGACGCCGCTGACCCGCAGATGGCCGAGCGCATCGGGGCCGTCCAGCGCCAGGCGACGGAGGTCATCGCGGAGCTGATCGCGTCCGATCCCGAGGCGCCCGCGCTGGACCCGGCGCTCGACCCCGCCGAGCGGGCGCTGCGCATCGAGATCCACGCGCAGCTCCTGTCGGGGGCCGTGCAGTCGCTCGCCACCTGGTGGCACGAGCACCAGGACATCCCGTGCGACGTGCTCGTCGACCGGGCGATGGAGTTCTGCTGGCGGGGCGTCGAGCGTCTGCCGGAGCGCAGCGTCGAGATGAGCGCGCCCGTGGCGCGCTGACCGCGCAGCGGCGGGGTCGCACGAGCGCCCGGTCGAGGGCCGCGGGGAGGCATCCGACGCGACGCGCAGAATGCCTGCCGGATGGTGGTCCTCGGCATCGATCCCGGCCTCGCCAACACCGGCTTCGGCGTCGTCCTGCGCCGGTCGGGACGGCTCGCGGCGCTGGACGGCGGCATGATCGAGACGCGCGCCGGCGTCCCCGCCGAGCGGCGCCTGGCCGTGCTGCACGCGCGCGTCTGCGACCTCATCGTCGAGCACGAGCCCGACGCCGTGGCGCTCGAAGCGCTGTACTTCGGTCAGAACGTCCGCACCGCGTTCGCGGTCGGCCAGGCGCGCGGAGCGGTGATGGTGGCGGCGGGCGGGCGCGGCGTGCCCTGCTGCGACTACACGCCGCAGCAGGTCAAGGGCGCCGTCTGCGGAAGCGGCCGGGCGCAGAAGGACCAGGTGCAGCGCATGGTCCAGTCGCTGCTGCGGCTGCCGGCGCCGCCGCGGCCCGATCACGCCGCCGACGCCCTGGCGGTTGCGATCTGCCATGCCAACCACGCCCCGATGGCGCGCGCGGTGGCCGCGCGATGATCGCCCTCGTCGCGGGCGAGGTGGCGGTGCGGCGGCCCGACCACGTCGTCGTCGAGACGGCCGGAGGGGTCGGCTACCGGCTCGCGGTCTCGGCCGAGACGCTGCGGCACGTGCCCGCCGTCGGCCGGCGCGTGTCGCTGCACGCGCACCTGGTCGTGCGCGACGACGCGCTGGCGCTGTACGGCTTCGCCACCGAGGAGGAGCGCGACCTCTTCCTGCTGCTGCTCGGCGTGCAGTCGGTGGGACCGAAGGTGGCGCTCGCGGTGCTCGGCGGCGGCCCGCCGCGCGAGCTGGCGCGCGCGCTCGCCGCCGGCGACGTGGCGCGGCTGACGGCGGTGCCGGGCATCGGCAAGCGCACGGCCGAGCGGATCGTCGTGGAGCTGCGCGAGAAGGTGGGCGTGGACGGGTGGAGCGAGGATCGGTCCGGCGTCGTCGCGCCGGGCGCCATCACCGTCACGCGCGGCGACGACCCGCGCCGGGTCGCGCGGGACGGCCTGCTCGAGCTCGGCTTCGCACCGGCCGAGGCGCAGGCGCTGCTCGACGGCGCCGACGGCGACACGGCCGAGGAGCTGCTGGCCAGCGCCCTGCGGGCGGCGCGCGGATGAGCGAGGCGCCGCGGATCCGTACCCCCGGCGCGCTCGACGAGCCGCGCGTCCACGCGCCGGGCGCGCTCGACGGCGACGACGAGCTCGACCGCTCGCTGCGGCCCCGGCGACTGGACGAGTTCGTCGGCCAGGATGGGCTCCGCGAGCAGCTGACCGTGTCGGTGCAGGCGGCGGCGGCGCGCGGCGAGGCGCTCGACCACGTGCTGCTCTCGGGCCCGCCCGGGCTGGGCAAGACCTCGCTGGCGCAGATCGTGGCCGAGGAGATGCAGGTCCGCTTCGTCCAGACGGCGGGCCCGGCGCTCGAGCGCAAGGGCGACGTGGCCGCGCTGCTCACGGCGCTCGAGCCGCGCAGCGTGTTCTTCGTCGACGAGATCCACCGCCTGAACCGGGCGCTGGAGGAGACGTTCTATCCGGCCATGGAGGACCGCACGCTGCCGATCACGATCGGCCAGGGAGCCGGCGCCAAAGTCGTGACGCTCGACCTGCCGCCGTTCACGCTGATCGGGGCGACGACGCGCGCCGGGCTGCTCACCACGCCGCTGCGCGACCGGTTCGGCATCCGGCACCGCCTCGAGGCCTACGGCGCCGAGGACCTCGCGCGGATCGTGCGCCGCTCGGCGGGAATCCTCGGGATCGCGCTCGACGATGGCGGGGCATGGGCGATCGCGGCCCGCTCGCGCGGCACGCCCCGCGTGGCCAACCGGCTCCTGAAGCGCGTGCGCGACTGGGCGGAGGTCCGGGGCAGCGGCGTGGTCGACCGCGCCGCCGCCGACGCGGCGCTGGAGCTGCTCGAGGTCGACGCGCTCGGCCTCGACCGGCTCGACCGCGAGATCCTCGCCGCGGTGTGCGAGAAGTTCGCCGGCGGGCCGGTCGGGCTGTCGACGCTGGCGATCGCGGTGGGGGAGGAGGCCGACACGATCGAGGACGTCTACGAGCCGTACCTGCTCCAGTGCGGCCTGCTCCAGCGCACTCCGCGCGGCCGTGCGGCCACCGCGCGCGCGTACGAGCACCTCGGCCTCGAGCGCCCGCGCGACGCGGCGCTGTTCTAGCGGATGGGAGGTGCAGCATGCTGTCGGCGCTGCTGATGCTGCGGCGGGTGGCGTGAGCGCTGCGATCCGCCGTGCGGGAGGAGGACTTCCTGCCCGTCCTGAGCGCCGGCGTGGCGCTCGTGGTGATCGGGACCGTGGCCTACGCGCTCGGCGCGAACTGGAGCGTGGTCGACGCGCTCTACTTCGCGGTCGCGACGCTGACGACGACGAGCGTCGCCGACCCGGATCTCGTGCTCGAGGACGGGTGGCTGAAGGCCTTCACGGTGCTCTTGCAGCTCGTCGGCATCGGCGTGCTGGTCGAGATCCTGCGCCGCCTCGGCTACGCGTTCGTGGCCGTGCGCCGGGAGGATGCGGCCGGCGGGGGCGACGCCCGCGTCATCGAGGAGCTGGCCGCCCGGCCGCCGCTCGTGCCGGCGCTCGGCGGCGGC
>DATAAR010000238.1:0-1669 GCA_036259975.1 Solirubrobacteraceae bacterium
CCCCCAAGCCGCCGCGGACGTCCCGCGCTGCTGGGGCGCGGCGTCGCGCGACCACGTCCGCCCGTGCCACAACCCGCGGCTCGACCGCATGGTCAGGCCGAGGCCCGCGCAGGCGCTGCTGCGGCCGAACGCGCCGTGCGCCATCCCACGCCGCTCCTTCCCCCTCGTCTGCGAGTTCGGGGCCCCCGAGAACGTCGCGCGGCGGCGGATCGCGCTGATCGGCGACTCGCACGCCGTCCACTGGCGCGCGGCGCTGAACCCGATCGCCCGCCTTCGCAAGTGGGCGGGCTTCTCGCTCAGCCGCAACGGCTGCCCGCTCTCGACCGCCACGCCGATCCTCCGCGGCACGCTCACCGCCGAGTGCCTGCGGTGGCGCCTCGCCGTGCACCGGTGGCTCCTCGAGCACCCGGGCGTGGACACGATCTTCGTCTCCCAGCACCGGGTGCGCATCCGGGGCTCGTATGCGCGCGAGGTGCAGGGCTACCTCGACGCGTGGCGCGCGGTGCCGCCCTCGATCACGCGCATCGTCGTGATCCGCGACACGCCCGTCCGCCCGCCGGCGACGTTCGGCTGCGTCACCGCCGCGATCCGCCGCCGCCTGCCCGCCGGGCAGGTCTGCGCGATCCCGCGCGGCGTCGCGCTGCGCCACGACCCGGCCGCCGTCGCCGCGCGCCGCGCGGGCGGCCGCGTCGTGCTCGTCGACATGACCCGCTACTTCTGCGACGCCCGCCGCTGCTTCCCGGTCGTCGGCGGCGTCCTCACGCACAAGGACACCGGCCACATCACCGCCGCGTACGGCCGGACGCTCGCGCCGTACCTCGCGGCGCGCCTCACGGCGCTCGGCCTGACCCGCTAGCGCCTGCGGCTCGATCACAGAGCGGGCGCCTCGTACGCTTCGGGGCGATGCCGAGCGGCACGGTCCTTTCCCTCCACCGCTTCCCGGTCAAGTCGATGGCCGGCGAGGCCGTCGCGTCGCTGGCGATCGGCGAGCACGGCGCGGAGGGCGATCGCAAGCGCGCGGTCTGGCTGCGCGGCGGCCGGCGGTTGACCGCGCGCGTCGCGCCGCGCATGCTCGCCTGGCGGGCGTCGCTCAACGGCGGGCTGACCGTCACCGCGCCCGACGGCCGCGTGTTCGGTTGGACGAAGGAGCTCGAGGCCGCGGTCGGCGAGTACCTCGGCAGGGAGGTCGCGCTCGTGGAGGACCCGCACGGGCTCCACGACGTGCAGGGGACCCTGCTCGTCACCGTCGAGGCCTCGCGGGGACGTCTGGCCGACGAGCTCGGGATCGACCTCGACATCCGGCGCTTCCGCACGAACGTGCACGTCGACCTCGGCGACGCAGAGCCGTTCGCCGAGTCCGGATGGGAGGGCCGGCGGATCCGCGTCGGCGAGGCCGAGCTCGAGATCGTCCACCCGTGCGACCGCTGCGCCATCACGATCCACGACCCGGACA
Organism: Solirubrobacteraceae bacterium; assembly: GCA_036259975.1. Classification (GTDB taxonomy): domain Bacteria; phylum Actinomycetota; class Thermoleophilia; order Solirubrobacterales; family Solirubrobacteraceae; genus JAOPZW01. The sequence goes on from DATAAR010000238.1 coordinate 1,454, forward strand.
CGCTCGAGCCCACGCCCGACGTCCTGCGCGTCATCAACGACCGTCACGACACGTTCTTCGGCTTCCGCGTCCAGCCGCTCGGCGCGGCGAGCGTCAGCGTCGGCGACGCCGTCCAGGTCCTGTGAGCGTCATCGACTGGATCACGGTCGGGCTGGCCATCGCGTCGATCCCCGTCCTCGTGCTCGTCATCCGCACCGGCCACGGCGAGCGCCACGC
>DATAAR010000239.1:0-11058 GCA_036259975.1 Solirubrobacteraceae bacterium
CCGGCTCGCCGCGCGCGCGGCGCTCGTCCGCCGGGTCGAGGCGCGGATCACCGCCGACGCGCGCGCCCGCGCGCGCCGCGGCGAGATCGACGGCCCGATCCGCGCCTCGGAGTGCGGCCCGTTCCTGCGCGCGCCCCACGCGGTGCCCGACGACCGCGTGCTCGGCAAGCGGATCGGCCGCTACGACTGCGTCGCGGTGAAGGGCGACATCCGCAAGGACGGCGCCTCGGTCGGCCGCCTCGGCTACGCGTTCGTCGCCGCGCTCGACTTCGACCGCTTCACGTACGTGTGGTGCCGCAACACCCCCGCGCAGAGCGAGCGCGGCGAGGCGCTCGCCGTCGTCCGCCTCGAGCGCGCCTGCCTGGCGGCGACTGGCCCGCCGGTCGGCACGGGCTACGCCGACGTGCCGGGCTCCTGAGGCGTCAGCGGTTCTTGCGCCGCTGTGCGCGGGCGGCCTTGCCCTTGGCCCGCGCGCGCTGCTTGCTCTGCTGCCGGTGTCGGTGCGACGCGCCCGCCGGCTCGGTCGCCGGCCCGCCGTGTCCGAGCCGGCCGGCGCGCTCGCGCGCGTCGCTGAGGATGGCGACCGCGATCCCGCCGATCAGGATGATCCCGGCGCCGAGGATGAGCGCCTGCTGCCACGTCTCGAGGCCGCCCCCGCCCGCGGACGTTTGCGTCCCCGGCTGGCTCTGCACGGTGACGTCCGGCGCCGGCGGGGCGCCCAGCGTGGGCGACTGCTGAGCCGCGGCAGGGGCGGCGAGGACCAGCGCGCAGACCAGCGCGGCCGCGACGATCGAGGGCCCCGGGGCGAAGCGCATCGCGGCGAGTGTAGCCGCCCTCCAAGCGCTACGCTCCGGGGCGCGATGCCGCCCAAGCCGCGACAGATCAAGGTCGAGCAGCGCTCCGCGCTGGCCGCGATGCAGCAGCTCGAGCAGCGCTCCGACGAAGAGCTCGAGCGCGAGCAGAAGTTCCGCGCCGCCGCCCAGGCGATCCTCGGCGCCCGCGCCGCCGAGCGCTACGACGCCGACGCCGCGCGGGCGCACTTCCGCAAGGCGATCTCGGCCGCGCGGCCGCAGGAGCGGATGCAGTTGCGGCGCATGGCGGACGCGTCGCTTGCGCTCGCGGAGCGCCGGCCGGACGACCTCAAGGAGGCCGTCTCGCGCCTCGGGCAGGCGCCGCCGAGCGGCCGCCAGCTCCTGCTGCTGCGGATCATGGGCCTGGTCGCGCCGCCGCAGAGCGCGCCGTGGTACCTCAAGGTGCGCGGCATCTTCCTGGTGATCCTGTTCGTGGTCGCCCTGCTCGCGCTCGGCTTCGGCCTCGTCAAGCTCATCGCGCTGCCGTTCGGCGGCACGGGCACCGGCTCGGCGCTCCTGCTGGGCCTGCTCCTCATCGTGGTCGTGCTCGGCGTGCTCGCCCTGGTCGGACGCCGACGGCAGAAGCGCGCGCGCGAGGCGGCGCGGCCGGCGCCGGGCGGGTGAGCCGTGTGCGGCCGCTACTCGCTCGCCGGGCCTGACCCGTCCGCGCTCCGCGAGCGGTTCCCGATCGGCGAGCGCGTCGAGGTCCGCCGGCGCTACAACGTGGCGCCGGGCGATGCCGTGCTGGCCGTGACGACCGACCGCGAGGGCGCCCCGCGCGGCGACGTGCTCCGCTGGGGGCTCGTCCCGCACTGGGCCGGCGACGCCGACTCGCTCGGGCTGAAGCTGATCAACGCGCGCGCGGAGACGATGGCGGAGAAGCCAGCATTCCGCGACGCGGTCGAGTGCCGGCGCTGCCTCGTGCTGGCCGACGGCTTCTACGAGTGGGAGAAGCGCCCCGACGGGACGAAGCAGCCCTGGTGGGTGACGCGCCCGGACGGCGCGCCGTTCGCCTTCGCCGGGCTGTGGGCGACGTGGCGGGCGCGTGCCGACGTCGAGCCGCTGCGGACGTGCGCGATCGTGACGACGAGCGCCAGCGCCCAGCTGGCGCACATCCACGACCGGATGCCCGTGATGCTCGAGCCCGGCGCCGAGGCGGCCTGGCTTGATGCGGCCACGCCCGTGGCGGCGCTGCGCGAGATGTGCGTGCCGCTCGAGCGGACCGCCACCGTCGCGGTGGGTGCGGCGGTCAACGACGCCCGCTACGACGGCCCGGACTGCCTGGAGCCCGCGCCGCCGCCGCTCACGCTCTTCTGAGCCGGAGGCGTGTGTTCGACGGCTTCCAGACGACGACCGTCGACACCGGCGCCGCCCGGATCCACGTGCGCCACGCCGGCAGCGGCCCGCCGCTGCTTCTCCTCCACGGCCACCCGCAGACGCACGCGATGTGGCACGCGGTCGCGCCGGCGCTGGCCGACGAGTTCACCGTCGTGGCCTGCGACCTGCGCGGCTACGGCGACAGCGCCAAGCCGCCGTCGACCGACGACCACGAGCCGTACTCCAAGCGCGCGATGGCTCACGACCACCTCGCGGTCATGGCGGCGCTCGGGTTCGAGCGCTTCGCGGTCGCGGGCCATGACCGCGGCGGGCGCTGCGCGTACCGCCTCGCGCTCGACCACCCCGAGCGCGTCACGCGCGCCGCGGTGCTCGACATCGTTCCGACCGGCGAGGTGTTCGCCCGCGCGGACGCCGCGTTCGGCCTCGGCTACTGGCACTGGTTCTTCCTCGCCCAGCCCGCGCCGCTGCCCGAGCGCCTGATCGGCGCCGACCCCGACGCGTATCTCCAGCGCGCCGGCCTCGAGCGCTTCGCCCCGGACGCCGCCGCCGAGTACCGCCGCTGCGGCCACGACCCGGAGACGATCCGCGGCTGGTGCGAGGACTACCGCGCCGCGGTGACCCTCGACCGCGCGCACGACGACGCCGACCGCGCCGCCGGCCGGCGGATCGGGTGCCCGCTGCTCGTGCTCTGGGGCGGGCGCTGGCACCTCGAGCGCTGGTACGACGTCCTCGGCATCTGGCGCGCGTGGGCCGACGACGTGCGCGGGCGCGCGCTCGACTGCGGCCACTACGTGCCCGAGGAGCGGCCCGAGGAGACAGTGGCCGAGCTGCGCGCGTTCTTCGGCGGCGGCTGAGCGCTTCCGGGCGCGCCGAACCGGGAAGGGCGCGCCCATGGAACGAGACACGAACCGCGACGACGACGTCGAGACCATCCGCGGCGACGAGCCGCCCGACGACACGAGCGGCGGCCCGCTCTCGAGCGGCGCCGGCGAGGGCTCCGGTCAGGGCGCGCCGGACGCTCCGGGCGTCGACGTGCCCGGAGGCGCCGACGACAGCGGCGACGCCACCGAGGGCGCGGCGGGTGGGGGCTGACCCATGGCCGATCAGAACCCGACCCAGGCCGAGCCGACTCCGCCGTTCCCCGAGCAAGAGCAGGAGCCGCCCGGGTACGAGAAGGACATGCGGCCCCTCGCCGATCACGGCGAGGAGACCTACGTCGGCCACGGCCGGCTCGAGGACAAGGTCGCGCTCATCACGGGCGCCGACTCGGGCATCGGCCGCGCGGTCGCGATCGCCTTCGCGCGCGAGGGCGCCGACATCCTGTGCTCGTACCTCAACGAGGACGACGACGCCGCGGAGACGAAGCGGTGGGTCGAGAAGGCGGGCCGGCGCTGCATCACGGTGGCGGGCGACATCGGCGACCGCGACCACTGCGTGGCGCTCGTCGAGCAGGCGGTCGGCGAGCTCGGGCGCCTGGACGTGCTCGTCAACAACGCGGCGTACCAGATGTCCTACCAGTCGTTCCTCGAGATCCCACCCGACGAGGTCGACTTCGTGTTCCGCACGAACATCATCGCGATGTTCCACCTCTGCCAGGCGGCGGTTCCGAAGATGGGCGAGGGGTCGACGATCGTGAACACGACGTCGATCCAGGCGGCCCAGCCCAGCCCGGAGCTGCTGCACTACGCGACGACAAAGGGCGCGATCAGCACCTTCACCAAGGGCCTCGCGCAGGAAGTCGCCGAGCGCGGCATCCGCGTCAACGCCGTCGCCCCGGGACCGATCTGGACGCCGCTCGTCGTGATGAGCTTCCCCGCCGAGAAGAACGCGCAGTTCGGGGCGGACACGCCACTCGGGCGGCCCGGCCAGCCGGGCGAGCTCGCGCCGGTCTACGTCTTCCTGGCCACGGAGGACTCGCAGTACATCAGCGGGGAGGTGATCGGGGCGACCGGCGGCAAGCCGCTGCACTAGCCGGTGCGGACCCCGCACCGACGCCAGGATGCGAGGCTCGGCCCGTCACGCCGAGCCTCCCTTCCACTCGCACCAGGACCGGATCGCCGCCTCGAGGTCGGCTCGTGCCGCCTCGACCTCGGCGAGGTCGGCGAAGCGCATGGTGCGGACGAGCCTGCCGTCGCCCTCGAGCCGCGGATGCTCGCCGGGGATCTCGGACCGGCGGTGGAACATGATGCTGACCACGTTCTTGGACGGGTTGAAGCTCGCGATGTTGCCCTTGTCGGCGAACGTCGGCGTCTTCCATTTGATCGACTCGGTGACGCGCTCGTCCGCGCCGAAGATGATGTCGCGGGCGCGGCGCATCGTGGCCTCGAGCGGGGTGGCCGGCCTGCTCGGGCCACCGGTCCACCTCGGGGCTCTTGTTCATGGGCGTGGGGTTCGCTTCGCTCGGGGCAGGATCTCAGGCTTCTCCGCGACACCGGGCCCACGCCCGACGCCTGGGCCGCCCGCGGGCCTGACGCTCCGGCGCCGGACGCGCGGCTGCCCGCCACGAAACGTGAGTCCACCTCGTCGAGGAACGCCGTCGCGACACGTTCGAACTCCGCCCGGCTGAGCGCGATCCGATCGCCGACCTCGAGCTTGAGGACGGTTTCGTCCGGGTCGAGCCCGATCACGTTGTTCGCCCGCAGGGCTCCGTCGTTGCTCATCACCGAGTCGGCGGTATGCCGCGAGGCGCTCCTCGACCGCGGTCCGCGCCCGGTCGAGCTCCTCCTGCGTGTACGTCTTGCGGCCGAGCATGGGACGGCTCCCTTTCGGGTGGCGAGCGATGTGCGCCTCTGAGACGAACGGGCAGCGCGGAAATCGACAGCGATCCGCGAAACGGCGCGAATCCGCTACGACGGGGCGCTGCCGCGCACGGTCGCGCGCCGGATGACGACCGGCGCGACCGGGCGCTCGGTCTCGTCGGTCTGCACCGAGGCGATGCGCTCGACCGCCTGCTCCCCGCCGACCACGCGGCCGATCAGCGCGTAGTCCGGCGGCAGGCCCGCGTCCGCCGCGGTGACGATGAAGAACTGGCTGCCTGACGCGCCCCGCGGCTCTGTGGCCGTCTTGGCCATGGCGACGGTGCCGCGCGTGTAGCGCGTCCCGGGTGGCGGCTTGTCGACGACGGTGTAGCCCGGGCCGCCCAGCCCCGTGCCGAGCGGATCGCCGCCCTGGATCACGAACGGGCCGGTCGCAGGGTCGCCGGCGATGCGGTGGAACGTCAGCCCGTCGTAGAAACCGCGGCGCGCGAGCGAAGCGAAGGACGTCGCGCTGTCGGGCCCCCCGCGCATGGCCAGGCGGATCACGATCGTGCCGCAGTTCGTCTCGAGGAACACCGTCCAGGTGCGGTCGCGGTCCAGCCGTGTCGTCGGGCGGCGCTCGCGCTCACGCTTGGGCGGCGGCGCCGGAACGCGCCGGCAGCCGGCCGGCAGCGCGCCCGCCGGCGCGGGCGGCCGGGCGGTCGTCGCCGTCGACGCGGCTCCACCGGGCGTGGGCGGGTCGTCGTTCGAGCCGCAGGCCGCCACGGCCAGGGCGCAGGCACCGAGAAGGGCGAGGACCGGCCGACGCACCGGCCTCAGGATAATGCCGCCTTCCCCGTGCCCGTCGACCCCGCCCTCGCGCCGTACGACCACGTCCTGCTCGACCTCGACGGCTGCGTCTGGGTCGGCGACGCGCCCACCCCCCGCGCCCGAGAGGCGGTCGCGGCGCTGCGCGAGGCCCACAAGGGCATCGCGTTCGTGACGAACGACGGCCGCTCGAGCCACGACGACTACGTTCGCAAGCTGTGGCGGCTCGGCTTCCAGGCCTCGCGCGAGGAGGTCGTGACTGTCGGCGGGGCGCTCCAGCACGTGCTCGCCGAGTCCGGGCACCGCACCGCGTACGTCGTCGGCTCGCCCGCGGTGCACCGGCACGTCGCCGACGCCGGCCTGCGAATCCTCAACGGCTCCGACCTCGCCTCGCGCGCCGACGTGGTCGTCGTCGCCGCGCACGACGACTTCGACTACGGCGAGCTGCGCGGCGCCATCCAGGCGGTGCTCCGCGGCGCCGAGCTGCTCTGCGCCGGGCGCGACGCCACGTTCCCCATGCCGGACGGGCCGTGGCCCGGGGCGGGGCCGGTCGTGGCCGCGATCGAGGCGGGCACCGGCGCGACCGCGCGCAGCGTCGGCAAGCCCGAGCCGCAGCTGTTCCTGACCGCGCTCGACCGGCTCGGCCCCGGCCGCGCGCTCGTCGTCGGCGACCGGCTCGACGCGGACGCGGCCGGCGCGCGGGCCGCCGGGCTCGACGTCGCGATCGTGCTCACCGGCGCGACAAGCGCCGCCGCGGCCTTCGCGGCCGACCCCGCCCCCACCCACGTGGCCGACAGCCTCGGTGACCTCGTGCTCGGCCGGTGAGTGCCCGGCGCGCGATCGCGCTGCTCGTCAACCCGCACGCGGCGGGCGGCCGGCCGCTGCGGCTGCTCGGGGCGGTCGAGGGACGGCTGCGGACCCTGGGGCTGCCGTTCCGCACGGAGCGCACCGACAGCCTGCTGCACGCGTGCGAGCTCGGCCGCGAGGCGGCCGCGCGCGGCGAGATGCCGGTCACGCTCAGCGGCGACGGCCTGATCGGCGCCGTGGCGGGCGCGCTGCGCGACGTGCCCGGCGCGGTTCTCGGCGTGCTGCCGGGCGGCCGCGGCAACGACTTCGCCCGGACGGTCGGCATCCCGCTCGACGCGGAGGCGGCGGTCGACGTGCTCGCCGACGGCGCGCCGCGGCCCGTCGACCTCGGCGAGGCGGGCGGCCGCACGTTCGTCGGCGTCGCGTCGCTGGGCTTCGACTCCGAGGCCAATCGGATCGCCAACGCGGCGCCGCCGGCGCTCGGCCGGCTCGTGTACGTGTACGGCGCGCTGCGCGCGCTCGCCGCCTGGGATGGCGCGCGCTTCACGGTCGACGTCGACGGCGACCGGGCCGAGTTCGACGGCTGGAGCGTGGCCGCGGCGAACTCGGCCTTCTACGGTGGGGGCATGCGCGTCGCACCCCACGCCCGCCTCGACGACGGCGCCCTCGACGTCGTGACGCTCGCCGAGTGCTCGCGGCTGGGCGTGGTGCCGCTGCTGGCGAAGGTCTTCCGCGGGACGCATGTGCATGCCCGCGGCGTGAGCGTCCGCCGCGGCGCCGAGGTGCGCGTGAGCGCCGACCGGCCGTTCACCGTGTACGCCGACGGCGACCCGATCGGCAACCTCCCCATCACGCTGCGCGCGGTGCCCGCCGCGCTGGACGTCCTCCTGCCGGCATGACCGGGCTCGACGCGAAGGTCCTCGCGGCGCGCGCCGCCGGAGCGGTCTCGCGGCGCGCGGGGCGCGGCGGCACCAGCCTGCCCGGCAAGCTGCTCATGCGCCTCGAGCCGCACGCCATCGGGCGGCTCGCGGGGCGCCTGCCGAACGGCAGCGCCGTCATCTCCGCCACGAACGGCAAGACCACGACCGCGGCGATGGTCGCCGCGATCCTCGATCGCCGCGGCACGCGCCTCGTGCACAACCGCGCCGGGGCGAACATGGCCGGCGGCGTCGCGAGCGCGCTGCTGCACGCCACCCGCCGCGGCGGCCGCCTGGCCGGCGACACGGGCCTGTTCGAGGTCGACGAGTTCTGGCTCGGGCAGGTCGTCGCCGAGCTGCGCCCGCGCGCGCTGCTGCTGGCCAACCTCTTCCGCGACCAGCTCGACCGCTACGGCGAGCTCGACACGATCGCCGACCGCTGGCTCGAGGTCTGCGCGCGCACCGACGCGCGCCTCGTCCTGAACGCCGACGACCCTACGGTGGCCGATCTCGGCCGCGCGCGCGGCGGCGACGCGGCCGATCCGAGCGTGAGCTTCTTCGGCGTCGAGGACGACCGCATCGCGCTGGCGGAGATGCAGCACGCCGCCGACGCCAAGCACTGCCGTCGCTGCGGCGCGCCGTATCGCTACGACGCGATCTACCTGGGCCACCTCGGCCGGTACCGCTGCGAGAGCTGCGGCGCGACGCGCCCGGAGCCGTCGGTGTCCGCGCGCGACGTCGTGCTCGAGGGCGTTCGCGCGGCGCGGTTCACGCTGCGCGCGCCGGCGGGCGAGCGCGCGATCGCGCTGCCGCTCCCGGGGCTCTACAACGTCTACAACGCGCTCGGCGCCGCCGCGCTGGCGCTCGAGCTGGGCGCCGGCCTGGACGACGTCGCCGCCGGGCTGCAGGCGGTCTCGCCCGCCTTCGGGCGCGCCGAGACCGTGCGGCTCGGCGGGCGCGAGGTGTCGATCCTGCTCGTCAAGAACCCGGCCGGCGCCAACGAGGTCCTGCGCACCCTGGTGCTCGAGCCCGGCGAGCACGACGTGTTCGCGGTGCTCAACGACAACGTGGCCGACGGGCGGGACGTGAGCTGGGTGTGGGACGCGGACTTCGAGGTGCTCGCCGGCCGGGTGCGGCGCGCGACGTGCGCGGGCACTCGCGCGGCCGAGATGGCGCTCCGGCTGAAGTACGCGGGCGTGCCTTCGGAGCGCATCGTGGTCGAGCCGGGGCTCGACGCCGGGCTGGACCGCGCGCTGGCGGAGGGCGACGGGCGCCTGTTCGCGCTGCCCACGTACACCGCGATGCTCGCGCTGCGCGACGTGCTCGTCGCGCGCGGCGCGGCGGCGAGCAGCTTCGCGTGACCGGCCCCGCGGCCCCGCCCATGCTCGACGTGGTCTGGCACGACCTCGAGTGCGGCGGCTACGCCGACGACCTCGCGCTGTGGCGCGAGCTGGCGGCTGCCCATGACGGCCCCGTGCTCGACGTCGGCGCCGGCACCGGACGGGTGACGCTCGACCTCGCCCGGCACGGGCACCCGGTCGTCGCGCTCGACCGCGATCCGGCCCTGCTCGCCGCGCTGCGCTCGCGCGCGGGCGGGCTGCCGGTCGCGGCGGTCGAGGCCGACGCGCGCGACTTCGCGCTGGGCCGGCGCTTCGGGCTGATCATCGTGCCGATGCAGACCGTCCAGCTGCTCGGCGGCGCCGAGCCGCGCGCCGGCTTCCTCGCGTGCGCGCGCGCCCACCTCGACGGGGGCGGCCTGGTGGCGGTCGCGCTCGCCGACGCGCTCGAGGCGTTCGACCCCGAGCACGACGTCCCGCCGCTGCCCGACATCCGGGAGATCGACGGCGTGGTCTACTCGAGCCGCCCGATCGCCGTCCGCGACGAGGGTGAGCGGGCGGCGATCCACCGCATCCGCGAGGTGGTCGACGCGCGCGGCGAGCGCACGGTGACGGAGAACGTCGTGCGCCTCGACCGCGTCACGCCAGCACTGCTGGAGGAGGAGGCCGAGCCGCACGGGCTCGCGGCCGAGCGCGCGCACCGGATCCCGGCCAGCGACGACTACGTGGGCTCGACGGTGGTGATGCTGCGTGGCTGAGCACGACGGCCGCACGCTGCGGGTCTGCGCGCTCTACCCCGACCTCATGAACATCTACGCCGACCGCGGCAACCTGCTGCTGCTCGAGCGCCGCTGCGCGTGGCGGCAGATCGGCTTCGAGGTGCGCGCGGCGACCGTCGGCGACGACGTGGACCCGGCCGCGCACGACCTGTTCTACCTCGGTGGCGGCCAGGACCGCGACCAGCGGCTGTGCGCGTTCGACCTCGTCGAGCGCAAGCGCGACGCGCTGCACGCCGCTGCCGCCGACGGCCGCGCGATCCTCGGGGTGTGCGGCGGCTTCCAGCTCCTCGGGCACAGCTACCAGCTCGGCGACGAGGAGATCCCCGGCATCGGCCTCGTCGACCTCCGGACCGTGCGGGAGGAGGGGCCGCGCCTGATCGGCAACGTCGCGATCGAGGTCGAGCTCCCCGGCCTCGACGGCCCGCGCGTGCTCGCCGGGTTCGAGAACCACGGCGGGCGCACCTACCTCGGCGCCGGCGAGGCGCCGCTCGGGCGCGTGCTCCGCGGCCACGGGAACACGGGCGCGTCGGGCTTCGAAGGCGTGCGGCGCGGCACCGTCGTCGGGACCTACCTGCACGGGCCGCTGCTGCCGAAGAACGCGTGGTTCGCCGACTGGCTGATCGCGACCGCGCTGCGCCTCGACGAGCCGCTCGCGCCGCTCTCCGACGACGCGCTGGAGGACGCGGCGCACGCGAGCGCGCGGCGCGCGGCGGGGGTGTAGGCGAGCGGCGCGCAGGCGAGCGCGACGCCCCCGGCGGCGAGGAACCCCACCGTCCATCCCGCGTGGTCGATCAGCGCACCGACGACCGGCCCGCCCGCGAGGCCGCCGAGCGCGAGCAGCAGGAACGCAGCGCCGACCGCGGCCGCGGGACGGTGCTCGTCGAGGCGCGTCGCCCACAGGGTGATGATCCCGGTGAGCGCGACGAAGCTCGCTCCGAAGACGACCGCGCTGCCCAGGGCGAGGGGCAGAGACGCCGGCGCGATCGCCAGCCCCGCGGTGCTCGCGGCGAGCGCGACCGCCAGCCCCGCCCACAGCGCGCCGGCCCGGCCGCGGGCCACGGCGTCGCCGGCGAACGCGCCGAGGATGCTCGCCGCCCCGAGCGCGGTCCACAGCGCCGGGCCGTTGGCGCCCGCGCCGGCCGCGGCGAGCAGGTCGCGCCCGAACGTCCAGTACGCCACGCCCGCGGCGCCGAGACCGAACGCGCTCAGAGCGAGCGGGAGGCGGTCGCGCGCGGGGCGGTCGGGCGGGCCGGCCGCGCATTGCCACGGCGCGTCATCGACCGTGGCGGAGCGGCCCGCCGTCGCCGCCGCCACCGCGGCGGTCACGGCCACGCTGAGCGCGCCGAACACCGCGAACGCCGGCCGCCAGCCATCCGGTGCGGCGAGCGCCGCCGGCGCGCACGCCAGCACGCCGAAGCCGGTCCCGGCGTTGACGACGGTCATCGCACGGTCGCGCCGGGCGGGCG
>DATAAR010000240.1:0-14694 GCA_036259975.1 Solirubrobacteraceae bacterium
GCTCGTCCGCGCGCTGGCCGGCCAGCATCCCGACGTCGGGTTCACCGTCTTCGCCGGCGTCGAGGCGGCGCCAAGCCTGCGCGCGGCGGGCTGGCCGCGCAACGTCCGCGTCACGCGCTGCCCGTGCGCTGCCGGGTCAAGCCGCTGCGCGTCGCGGCCGAGCTCGCCCTCCTCCCCGGGGCGGCCCGTCGCGCCGGGATCGAGCTCATGCACAGCCTCGGCACGACGACGCCGCTGCACGGCTGCGGCGTGCGCGTCGTGACGGTGCACGACCTCATCTACGACTGGTACCCCGGTGCGTTCCCGACCGCGGCGCGCTACGGGCTGAAGGTGCTCGTCCCGGCCGGGGCCCGCCGCGCACGGCGGGTCCAGGTCTCCTCCGAGGCGACGCGGGCGGAGGTGCGGGAGCGGTTCGGGCTGCCCGCCGAGAAGATCGACGTCGTGCCGCTCGGGCTCGGCATGCGAAGGGTCGTCGGCCCGACGCCCGCGGAGGAGCTGCGCCGGCGCTTCGAGCTCGGCGACGGCCCGATCCTCCTCAGCGTCGCCGCCGCCCTGCCGCACAAGAACCTCGACCGGCTCGTGCGCGCGTTCGGCGCGCTCGGCGAGGCTGACGCGCGGCTCGTCCTGGTCGGCCACGCCGGCCGCGAGACCGAGCGCCTGCGCGCGCTCGCCGTCGAGTGCGGCGTCGCGGAGCGGGTGCGCCTCACCGGGTGGGTGGCCGACGAGGACGTCGAGGGCTTCTACGCGGCCGCGGCCGCGTTCGTGTACCCGTCGCTGCACGAGGGCTTCGGCATGCCGGTCCTCGAGGCGATGCGACGCGGCGTGCCGACGGCGTGCGCCGACGCGACGTCGCTGCCCGAGGTCGCCGGCGACGCCGCGCTGATGTTCGACCCGCGCTCCGAGGACGCGATCGCCGGCGCGCTGCGCGCGCTGCTGCACGACCCGGCGCTCGCCGCGGACCTCGCGGCGCGCGGCCCCGGGCGGGCCGCGCAGTTCGGGTGGGACCGCACGGCGCACGCCGCATGGGCCAGCTACGAGCGCGCGATGGCGGACGCCGCCCGAGCGCCGGAGCGCCGATGACGCCGCGGGTCAGCGTCTGCATCCCGACCTACAACTACGCGCGCTACCTGCCGGCCGCGATCGACAGCGTCCTCGCGCAGGAGTTCGGCGACTACGAGCTCATCGTCGTGGACAACGCCTCGCAGGACGAGACGCCCGCCGTCCTCGCGCGCTACGGGCAGCGCTTACGCGCGCATCGCAACGAGACGAACGTCGGCCTGTTCGGCAACTTCGCCCGCTGCCTCGAGCTCGCGCGCGGCGGGCTCGTGAAGTTCCTCGCCGCCGACGACTGGCTGCACCCGGCGTACCTGGCCGAGGCGGTCGCGCTGATGGACCGCCACCCGAGCGCGGCGATCGTGTCGGGCCCCGGGTTCTACGTCGACGGCGACGGCCGCCTCTACGGGATGGGAACCACCGGCGTGTTCGAGCCGGGCTTGGTGCCCGGCCCGGTGGCGCTGCGCGCGCAGGCCGACCTCCTGAACGTGATCGGGATGCCGAGCAACACGCTGCTGCGGCGGGCCGCCGTCGAGGCGGCCGGCGGCTTCGAGGAGCGCTTCGCGCCCGCGGCCGACGTCCACCTGTGGGGCAAGCTCCTCGCCGCCCACGACCTCGCGTGGCTCGCGCGGCCGCGCTGCTACCTGCGCATCCACGCCAGCAAGGCGCACGACTACGGCCTGGACCCGAGCGAGTCGACGTTCCTGGCCTGGGAGGCGCTCGGCCGTGAGGTCGGGCCGCCGATCGACCCGGCGCTCGTGGCGCGCGCGGTCGGCGCCGAGGCCGAGCGCAGCCTGCTCTACGTCGTCGCGCACCTGCTCGCGGGTCGTCCGGGGGCGGCGCGCCGGATCCTCGCGTTCACGTCGCGTCACGTCTCGTGGGCGCGGGTCCTCGCCCGCTTCGGGCTCCGCCTGCCGGCGCTGGCGCGCGCACAGCTCGCGCGGGCGCTCGCGGTGCGGCGCGGGCGGATGGTGGTCTACGCGCCGCTGGCCCGCATGGGCCCGCCGGTGCGACCACCCGGCCCCGACCTCGCCTGAGCGTCGGCGGCGGACACCGGCAGCAGCGCCTGCACGCGCGCCGCAGCCGCGTCCGGGTCCGCCCCCCACGCCATGCGCGTCAGCCGCGCGCGTCGGGCGGCATCCGCCTCCTCCCACTGCCGCGTACGGTTGTCCGCGACGAGCAGGTTGGCCTGGCCGCCGCTGCGGAACGTCGCACTTCGATGCCAGTCCTCGGGCGGGTGGCCGCGCCCATCGCGGCCGACGACGAGCGTGCGCAGGCCGCGCGACCAGACCTGGCGCGTGAAGCCGTCGCGGCCGCTCTCGAGCTCCCAGGCGGCCGGCTTCGTCCGCACCGCGGGCCAGCGCAGGTCGCGCATGAGCGCTCGCGAGAGCATGAAGGCGTTCGTGCGCAGGTGGGGGTTGGGGAACGACGGCCAGCGGCGCCGCCGGAGCGGGTTGAGCGAGCGCGGGCTCTCGTAGGACCCGGTCGCCCCGACCGCGCCGACGCCCGGCGCGCGCAGCTGCTCCAGCAGTGCCGCGAGCCAGCCGTCGGCGAGCAGGACGCTCTCGGAGTTGAGGAAGCACAGGTGCGAGGCGTCGAGCGCCTCCGCGCACGCGGCGTACGCGGGGAGGTCGAGCGTCGGGGCGTCGTAGCGCAGCGTCTCGTGCTCGAGCCCGTCGAGCGCCGCCAAATGCGCCGCGCCCGGGCCCGTGTCGCCGAAGCCCTTGAAGACGATCGCGAGGCGGTGGTCCGCGCCGCCGGGATGCGCGCGATAGGACGCGCCGAAGCGCTGCAGGGCCGCCGGACCCAGCGGCGCCCAGACGAGGTGCACGACGACCACCTCGGCCACGCGGCCGCCTAGTGCCCGGCGCGCGCGCGGCGCGGCGCCGTGAGCGCGTTGCGGAGCTCGGGCGGGAAGCGCCCGACGAGCAGGAGCAGGAGGCCGTAGACCGCCGTGGCGAGAATCGCCTGGGCGACGGGCGGCACCGGTGCGGCCAGCCCGGCCGCGGCGGCGCCGGCGGCGGCCACGAGGATGCGCGGCACGGACGCCCAGGGAAGGCGGACGCCGCGGTGCGAGCGCGCGAGCAGGAACGCCACCGCGGCCGCGAGCGCCAGCTCCGCGCCGACGGTCGCGATGGCAGCACCCTCGGCGTCGAGCAGCGGGACGAGCACGAGCGTGAGCGCGAGGCTGGCCACGACGCCGACGACGTTGGCCACGAGCACCTCCCGGTAGCGCCGCTCCGCGAGCAGCGGGAAGCCGCACGCGACGATCACGAACGTCGCCACGAGCGCGAACGCCTGGATGCGCAGGACCGGCACGGCGGGCTCGGCGGCCTCGCCGCCGATGATCCGGATCGCGGTCTCGGCGCCGATCACCAGGCACAGGACCATCCAGGACCCGGCGATGAGCGCCAGCTCGAACGTGCGTGCCGCGGCGGCGGCGAAGCGATCGTGGTCGTCGCGCACCGCGCGCACGAGGATCGGGAAGCCCGCTCCGATGAGGAGGGCCGGAATGCCGATGAGCGCCTCGATGATGCGGAAGGACGTGGCGAAGTAGCCCGTCGCCAGCGGGGTGGCGATGATCGACATGACGACGATCGCGAGTCGCAGGTACATCGCGTTCAGCGCGATCGCCATGGCGTACGGGACCGTGTCGCGCAGCAGCCGCCACCACGTGCGCACCTCGAAGGCCGGCCACGGCGTCGCGCGCCGGCGCACGAGGACCGCGGTGATGACGAGGGCCACGACGCCGGCGGGGATGTTCGTCGCCAGGAACGGCGTGACCCCGGCCCCGGCCAGCACCAGCGCCACGATGACCGCCACGGCGACGAGCTGGCGCAGGAGCTCGAGAAGCGACACCCAGCCGAGGCGCAGCTCGACCTGGAGCGGCACGGTGAGCAGCGACTGGCCCATGAGGAGCACCATCCCGATACCGGCCAGGGCGGTGCCCGCCACGAGGCGTCCGTCGTAGCCGGCCACGGCGGCGAACGCGACCGCGAACGCGACCCCGACGAGGCCCAGCGCCAGCCGGACGCCCAGGAGGTTGGCCATCAGCCGAGCGCGCTCGGCGGCCTGCATCGTCGCGTACTCGCGCACCGCGATCGCGTTGAGCCCGGCCTCGGTGAGCCCGCTCACGATCGTCACGAGCGACAGCACCGCGACATAGCCGCCGAACGTCGAGATGCCGAGGTGGCGGATCAGCAGGGGAGCCGAGAGCAGGGCAAGCAGCACGCTCGCCGTGTACGCGCCCGCGCGCAGCACGCTGCCCCGCACGGCCACCGCGCCGGCCTGCGGCGTGTCGAGGAGCTCAGGCTCCGGCGCCGCGGGGACGGCGGTCGCTTGGGGCTCGGACGTGGAGATCACCCTGATGCTACGGCCGGGCGAGGCGCGAACGCCTGCCAGAATCGAGCGCCGATGAGGTTCTCGGCCCTCCTGCCCACGCGCAACCGCCTGGAGTACCTGCGCTTCGCCGTCGAGTCGGTCCTGCGCCAGGACGCCCCCGGCTGGGAGCTCGTGATCTCCGACAACGACTCCGAGGACGACATCGCCGGCTACGTCGCGTCGCTGGGCGACGACCGCGTACGGTACGTGCGCACGGACGCCTTCGTCCCGGTCACGGAGAACTGGAACAACGCGCTGCGCCACAGCACCGGCGAGTACTTCGTGATGCTCGGCGACGACGACGCGCTGCTTCCGGGCTACTTCTCGGCGATGCGCCGGCACATCGAGCGCTTCGGCGGGCCCGAGGCGATCTACACGAGCGCGATGCTGTACGCCTACCCGGGCGTCGACCCCGCGGCGCCGAAGGGGTACCTGCAGCCCTACGGGTACGCGAGCTTCCTGCGCGGCGCGACGGAGCCGTTCGTCCTCGACCGCGCGGTCGCGCGCCGCGCCGTCCGCCAGGCGATGGACTTCCGCGTCCGCTACGGCTTCAACATGCAGTTCGCGCTCGTCTCGCGCCGGCTCGCCGACCGCATTGCCGGCGAGGGCGCCTTCTTCCGGTCGCCGTTCCCCGACTACTTCGCGATGAACATGGTCATGCTGCGCGCGGCGCCGCTGCTCGTCGATCCGCAGCCGCGCGTCGTCATCGGGGTGACCCCGCGGTCGTACGGCTTCTTCCACGCCAACCAGCTCGAGCGCGAGGCGCGCTCGTTCCTCGAGGGCGACGACGGCGACCGGCGCGACGGCGGCGGCCTCCTGCCCGGGACGAACATCAACAACGGCTGGCTGCTCGCGATGGAGGCGGTCAGCCGCGCGGCGGACGACCCGGAGCTCCGCCCGAACCGCCGCCGCTACCGGATGCTCCAGGCGCTCTACGTCTACGAGCACCACCACTTCGGATCGATCACGCGCGAGCAGCTCGACGAGCTGCGCGCGCGGCTGCACCGGCGCGAGCGGCTGGTCTACGACGCCGCGTTCGCGGTCGCGGCCGCTGTCGCCCGCGTCCTGCCCCCGGTCGCCCGCCGCGCGGCACGCCACGCGTTCGCGCTCGCCCAGCGTCAGACGCCGTACTGGCGGCCGGGGCGCGACCGCGGCGACTATCGCGACATGCGCGAGGTGCTCGACCGCTTTGAGCCGCCGCGACCGACAGTCCCGGCCAGCGCGTGACCGCGCCCCACTGCCCGCACTGCGGCGCGCCCGCGCACGCGCGCTTCACCGCGGTCGACCGCAACCGCCGGCTCTCGGAGGAGCGCTTCCCGTACTGGGAGTGCGAGCGGTGCGGCGTGATCTTCCTCTGGCCCGTGCCCGCCGAGATCGGCCGCTTCTACCCGCCCGACTACTACGCGCTGCCCCCGTCGCGACAGGCGCTGGTCAGCGCCTCGCGGCCGCACGACGCCTACAAGGTGCAGCTCGTCGACGGCCTCGCGCGCGGTCGCCGGCTCGTCGAGGTGGGCCCCGGCATCGGCGGGTTCGCGGCGCTGGCCCAGGACGCCGGCTACGACGTCTCGGTGATCGAGATGGACGCCCGGGCCTGCCGGTTCCTCGACCGCGAGGTCGGCGTCGCGGTGCACCACAGCGAGGACGCGGCCGCGGCGCTCCGCCGCGACGGCCCGTTCGACGTCGTCGCGATGTGGCATGTCATCGAGCACCTCCCCGACCCGTTCGCGACCCTGCGCGCCGTCGCGGACGCGCTCGTGCCCGGGGGCGTCGCGGTCATCGCCGCCCCGAACCCGGAGGCGCTCCAGCTGCGCCTCTTCGGGGCGCGCTGGACGCACCTCGACGCGCCGCGCCACCTCTTCCTCATCCCGATCGATGCGCTCGCCGACGCGGCGCGCGCCGCCGGCCTCGAGCTCGTCGCCGCGACTACGACGGACCCCGGCACGCTCGGCTGGAATCGCTTCGGGTGGAGCGAGACGCTGGCCCACTCGGTCCGCAACCGGTACGCCGCCCACGCGCTGCGCCTGCTCGGCCGCGTCCCGGCCGCGATCGCCGACCCGGTGGAGCGCCGCGGGCGGCGCGGAACGACGTACACGGTCGCGCTGCGGCGCCCCGCGGCGTGAGCGGCGGCCGCGAACCGGCGACACCCTTCTACCCTCAGCGACCATGACGTCCGCCTCCTGCCGCTTCTGCGGGTCCCCCCTCGACGTGGTGTTCGCCGACCTCGGCATGTCGCCGCTGGCGAACTCCTACGTGCCCCCCGAGCGCGCGAACGCGATGGAGCCGTTCTATCCGCTGCGCGCGCTCGTGTGCCGGGAGTGCCTGCTCGTGCAGCTCGAGGAGTTCGAGAGCGCCGAGGCCATCTTCTCCGACTACGCGTACTTCTCGTCGTACTCGACGACGTGGCTGGAGCACTCGCGCCGCTACGTCGAGGAGATGATCGAGCGCTGGGGGCTGGACGGCTCGAGCCAGGTCGTCGAGCTCGCGTCGAACGACGGCTACCTGCTGCAGTACTTCGTCGAGCGCGGCGTGCCGGTGCTCGGCATCGAGCCCGCCGCCAACGTCGCCGAGGTGGCGGTGCAGAAGGGCGTGCCGACGCTCGTCGAGTTCTTCGGCGTGCAGACGGCCGAGAACCTGGCGGCGCACCGCCGCGCGGACCTCCTGCTCGGCAACAACGTCCTGGCCCACGTGCCCGACCTCAACGACTTCGTCGGTGGGATGAAGCTGCTCCTCGCCGAGCGCGGCGTCGTGACGATGGAGTTCCCGCACCTCCTGCGCCTGATCGAGGACAACCAGTACGACACGATCTACCACGAGCACTTCTCGTACTTCTCGTTCCTCACCGTGCGCCAGGTGTTCGCCGCCCACGGGATGCGGCTGTTCGACGTGGAGGAGCTCGACACGCACGGCGGCTCGCTGCGGATCTACGGCGCGCACATCGAGGACGACACCAAGCCCGAGACCGACCGGGCGCGCGAGCTGCTCGCGCGCGAGCAGGCCGCCGGGCTCGGCGACATCGAGACCTACCGCGCCTACGCCGCGCGCGTCCAGACGGACAAGCGCGACACCCTCGAGTTCCTCATCCGCCTCAAGCGCGACGGCCGGTCGATCGTCGGCTACGGCGCGCCGGCCAAGGGCAACACGCTGCTCAACTACTGCGGGATCGGAACCGACTTCCTCGACTACACCGTCGACCTCAACCCGCACAAGCAGGGCCACCTGCTGCCCGGAAGCCACGTGCCGATCCGGCCGGTCGAGGCGCTGCGCGAGACGCGCCCGGACGTCGTCGTGATCCTGCCGTGGAACCTGCGCGACGAGATCGTCGAGCAGCACGCGTACATCCGGGAGTGGGGCGGTCGGTTCGCGGCGCGCTCCCCGGAGCTGCGCCTCCTGCCGTGATCTTCCACGCCACGCCCGTCGACGGCGCGTACGTCGTCGAGCAGGAGCGCCACGCCGACGAGCGCGGGTTCTTCGCGCGCACGTGGGCGGCCGAGGAGCTCGCCGAGCGCGGCCTCGACGTCCGGGTCGCCCACATGAACACCTCGTTCAACGCCCGGGCGGGGACGCTCCGCGGGCTGCACCTCCAGGCGGCGCCGCACGAGGAGGCGAAGCTCGTGCGCGCCACGCGCGGCGCGATCTGGGACGTGGCGGTCGACCTGCGCCCAGACTCGTCGACCTACCTCCGCTGGCACGGTGTGCGGCTCGACGAGGACGAGGGCCGCGCGTACTACATCCCCGGCGGGTGCGCCCACGGCTTCGCGACGCTCGCCGACGCCGCCGAGGTGCTCTACGTCATGTCGACGCCGTACGTCCCTGGCGCCGGGTGGGGGGTGCGCTGGGACGACCCCGCGTTCGGCATCGAGTGGCCCGAGCCGCCGCCGGGCGGGCGGACGATGTCCGAGCGCGACCGCACCTGGCCGGACTTCGCCCCGTGAGCACGGTCCTCGTCACCGGCGCGACGGGGTTCGTCGGGCGCCACGCGGTCGCCGCCCTGCGCTCGCGCGGCCACGAGGTGGTCGCGGTCAGGTCGCGCTCGGGCGCGCCGGTGGACGGAGCCGCCCGGACGCTGGTGGCCGACCTGCTCGACGGCGACGGCCACGACGCGCTCGTCGCCGACGCCGGCGCGAGCCACCTCCTGCACCTCGCCTGGTACGCCGAGCACGGCCGCTTCTGGACCGCGCTGGAGAACCTCGACTGGATCGGCGCGACGCTTCGCCTGCTGCGCGCGTTCCGCGAGGGCGGCGGCCGGCGCGCGGTCGTGGCCGGGACGTGCGCCGAGTACGCCTGGGACGGGGAGGGGCCGCTCGAGGAGGAGGGCACGCCGCTGCGACCCTCGACGCTCTACGGCGCGGCGAAGCGCGCGACCCACGTCGCTGCGGAGGCGTACGCCCGCCAGGAGGGGCTGGGGCTGGCGTGGGGGCGGATCTTCTTCCTGTTCGGCCCGGGCGAGGCGCCGGGCCGCCTGATCCCCTCGGTCGCCGGCGCGCTGCTGCGCGGCGAGGAGGCGGCCGTCACCGCGGGGGAGCAGGTCCGCGACTTCCTGGCGATCGAGGAGCTCGGCGGTGCCTTCGCCGCCATGCTCGAGAGCGACGTCGAGGGCGCCGTCAACGTGGCGTCCGGGCGCGCGGTGCCCGTGCGGGAGGTGGTCGGGATGGTCGGCCGGGCGCTCGGCGCCGAGGACCGCATCCGCTACGGGGCGCTGCCGGCGCGGCCCGGAGACCCGCCGAGCATCGTCGCCGACGTGCGGCGGCTGCGCGACGAGGTCGGGTGGGCGCCGCGCGAGTCGCTCGAGGCGGGCATCGAGCGTGTCGTCGCCGCGCTGCGGGACGCGTCGCCGCAACGCGACGCTCAAGGCGGCGTCGCGGGCAGCCGCTAGCCTCTCTCCGGTGACGCGCCGCAACCTTGCGGGCCGTGCCGCGTTCCCTGTCGAGCGGGCGTCCCGCCGGCACGCCGCTTCATCGTGAGCAGACTCCTGGCCATCGTCCCTGCATACAACGAGGCCGGCGCGGTCGCCGGCACGATCGCCGACGTCCGCACCCACGCACCCGACTTCGACGTCGTCGTCGTCGACGACGGCTCCACCGACGGCACCGCGCGCGTCGCGACGGCTGCGGGAGCGCACGTCATCCGGCTGCCCTTCAACCTCGGCATCGGCGGCGCGATGCAGACCGGCTATCAGTACGCGCTCGACCGCGGCTACGAGCTCGCCGTGCAGGTCGACGGCGACGGCCAGCACGACGCTCGCCACATCGCCGACCTCCTCGCGCATCTCCGTTCGCATCCAGACGTGAACATGGTGACCGGCTCGCGCTTCCTCTCGCGCGATGGCGCCGGCTATCGCTCGTCGGCGTGCCGTCGCCTGGGAATCCGCTTCTTCGCCGGCGTCCTGTCGCTCCTCACGCGCCGCTCGGTGACCGATCCGACCTCGGGCTTCCGCATGACCGACCGGCGCGGGATCGAGCTCTTCGCCCGCGACTACCCGCACGACTACCCCGAGGTCGAGGCGGTGCTGATGGTCCACGCCCACCGGCTCGTCGCGCACGAGGTCCCGGTCGAGATGCGCCCGCGGCGCAGCGGAAAGTCGTCGATCAACTCGACCCAGTCGGCCTACTACATGCTGAAGGTCGTCCTCGCCGTGTTCGTCGGGATGCTCCGTGCCAGGCCCACCGTCGAGGCGGGTGACGACGCTCCCGTCGCCGCCGAGCTTACGATCTAGCCATGGAGCTGCGCCTTCAGATCGTCTCGATCGGCGCGACGCTCGCGCTGTTCCTGCTCGTCTTCGAGCTCGTGCGACGGCGGCGCCTGATGGAGCGCTACGCGCTGCTGTGGCTGTTCTCCACGGTCGTGCTCCTCGGCCTGGCCCTGTGGAAGGACCTCCTCGAGCAGGTCGCCACCGCGATCGGGATCTTCTACGCGCCGTCGGCGCTGTTCGTGGTCGCGTTCGGGTTCATCCTCGTGATCCTGCTGCACTTCTCCCTCGTCATCTCGCGCCTGTCCGATCAGACGAAGGTCCTCGCGCAGCGCGTCGGGCTGCTCCAGCAGCGCCTCGACCTCGTCGAGGGGCGCGCGGCGGAGGCGCGCGTCGAGGACGAGGACGAGCGGCTGACGCGCGTCAGCTGAGATGGCGGCTCCCGCGGTCGCGGTGGTCGTGGTCTGCCACGACAGCGCCCGCGACCTCGCCGCGACGCTGCCCGCGCTGACCGCCCAGCTTCGTCCCGGCGACGAGCTCGTCGTCGTGGACAACGCGTCCGCCGACGGCACGCCGGCGGCGGCGCGGGCGCTCGCGCCGGCGGCCACGGTGATCGAGACCGGCGCGAACCTCGGGTTCGCCGGGGGGTGCAACACGGGGGCGCGCGCGTCGAGGGCGCCGCTGTTGCTGTTCCTCAACCCCGATGCGGTGCCGGCGCCGGGCTGCATCGAGGCCCTGCGCGACTGCGCGCAGCGGCGGCCCGAGTGGGGCGCGTGGCAGGCGCTCGTCACCATGGCGGAGGGGCGGCTGGTCAACACGGCCGGCAACGAGGTCCACTACCTCGGCTTCGGGTGGGCCGGGCGCTGCGGGGAGGCCGTCGTCGCCGCGGCCGACACGGCCGAGGTCGGGTTCGCCTCCGGCGCGGCGCTCGTCGTGCGGCGCGAGGCCTGGGACGCCGCCGGCGGCTTCGACGACCGCTACTTCATGTACGGCGAGGACCTCGACCTCTGCCTGCGCTTGCGCCTCGCGGGGTGGGGGATCGGGATCGAGCCGCGGGCGGTCGTCGAGCACGACTACGAGTTCCACAAGGGCGCCTACAAGTGGTTCTACCTCGAGCGCAACCGCTGGTGGACGATCCTCGCCGCCTATCCGGCCCGCCTGCTCGCGCTGCTCGCGCCCGCCCTTCTGTGCTTCGAGCTTGCCCTGCTGCCCGTCGCGTGGCGGGGCGGCTGGCTTGCGGCGAAGCTGCGGGCGCAGGCGGCGGTCGTACGGCTCCTGCCGGCGATGCTTCGCCGGCGGCGCCTCGTCCAGGCGACGCGGCGCGTCCCCGAGGCGGACTTCGCCGCCGCGCTGACGGCGTCGCTCGACTCGCCGTACCTCGCGGCCGCCGGGCGGGTGCCCGGGCTGCGCGCGGCCCAGGCGGCGTACTGGCGGGCGGTGCGCGCCGCGCTGCGCTGACCCTCGCGCGGCTATCGTGGCGCGCCGTGGCCGGCCTCCGAGCACGTTCGCTGTCGCGCCTGGCGAGTGCGGTCCGCGACCGGCGCGTCTACGAGAGCGGTGCGGCGACGGCCGCGTACCGGGGCCTGCGGCACGGGGCCGCGCGCATCGGCCTCGACGTGGTCGCGCGGACGTTCTACTCGCCGGTCCCCGACCTGGACCGGCTCGCGCCCGGCACCTTCGACCGCGTCTCCGCGCTGCCCGGCATCGCGTGGGACCTCGACGCGCAGCTCGAGTTCGTGCGGTCGCGGATCGCCCCGGCGATGGCCGGCTTCGACCCGCCCGGCGGTCCGCTCGGCGCGCCCGGCTACGACCCCGACTCGTCCTACAACGCCGCCGACGCGGCGATCCTGTACGGGATGATGCGCGGCCTCGGGCCGAGCCGCGTGGTCGAGCTCGGCTCCGGCCAGTCGACGCTCCTCATGGCGCGCGCCGCGCAGGAGAACGCGGCGGATGGGCATCCGCTGGTCCTCGAGTCGTTCGACCCCTATCCCGGGGTCGCGCAGCCGCCGCTCCCGGGCCTCGCGGCGCTCGAGCGCGTGCCCGCCCAGGAGGTGCCGCCGGCGGCGTTCGAGGCGCTCGGCCCCGGCGACGTGCTGTTCGTCGACACGACCCACACCGTCAAGCTCGGAAGCGACGTCAACCACATCGTGCTCGAGGTGCTGCCGCGCCTGCGCCCCGGCGTGATCGTCCACCTGCATGACATCTTCCTGCCGTTCGAGTACCCGCGGGTGTGGCCGGAGCGGTACGGCCTGTACTGGTCCGAGCAGTACCTCGTGCAGGCGTTCCTCGCGTTCAGCTCCGGCTACGAGGTCCTCGTGGCGGTCCACGCGTTGCAGCGCCAGCGGTCCGGCGCGATGCGCGAGCTGCTGCCGGCGGCGGTCGGCGAGCGCGTCGGCGCGGCCTTCTGGGTCCGCCGGACCTGACCGGCGGCCGGGGGCGGTCGGCTACCCTTGGCCGCCGGCGCAGTGGCCGGCGCCCGTCGCGCGGCTGCGAGTTCGCGCCGCGCCCAGATGTCCAGGTCCATGGCCCGCGCCCAGCGGCCGGCACGTCCGGCCCCCGTCTCGCATGGCCGCCCGCGGCGGGCGCTCGCGGTGCCGCGTCCGCTGGCTGCGCTGGTCGTCCTCACCGCGCTCGTCGGCGTCGCGTGGGCGTTCGTGACGCCGGCCTTCCAGGCGCCCGACGAGCCCGCGCACTTCGGCTACGTCCAGACGCTCGCCGAGAGCGTCGAGCTGCCCGGCCAGGCCGGGCGTCCGCCCGTCTCCTCCGAGCAGGCGCTCGCGGGCAGCCTCTCGAACTCCGACCAGACCGCCCAGCAGCTCGGCGTGCGCATGCAGTGGAGCGACGCCGTGTACGAGCGCTGGCGGGATGCGGCCGCGGCGCTGCCGCCGGGCGCGCGGACGGACGGCGGCGGGGCCAACCCGGCGGCCTCCAACCCGCCGCTCTACTACCTCTACGAGGCGGTTCCCTATCGCCTGGCGGAGGACGGGGACCTGTTCACCCGCCTGCACCTCGCGCGCCTGGCCTCGGTCGTCTGGATGCTGCTCACCGCGGTCGGCGTCTGGCTCCTGGCCGGCGAGCTGCTCGGGCGCGACCGCCTGCTTCAGCTCACGGCCGCCGGGACCGCCGCCCTGCTGCCGATGGTGGGGTTCGTCTCGGCCTCGGTGAATCCGGACGCGATGCTGTACGCGGCGTGGTCGTTCGCGCTGTGGCTCGGGGTGCGGCTGCTGCGGCGGGGGCTGACCGTTCGCGGGGCTGTCGCGTTCTTCGCGGTCGTCGGCCTCGCGTGCCTGGTCAAGGCGACGAGCTACGCGCTCGTCCCCGCCGCGCTGTTCGTCCTGGCGGTCGCCCTCCGCCGCGAACGCGCTACGGCGCTGGCCCCACGCGCGGCGGCGGTGATTGGTGCCGGCGCGGCGCTCGGGCTCACGCTCGGCACCTGGGTCGTGATCGCGCGGCTCTCGGATCGCGCGGCCGCGGCCCAGGTCGCGCAGGCCGCCGGCGCGACCGGCTTCCAGGTGCGCGACTTCGGCTCGTACCTATGGCAGTACTACCTGCCGAAGCTGCCGTTCCAGCGGCCGTTCTCGATCCCCGGCGACCACCTGCCCGTCTACGACGTGTGGGTGAAGACCGGCTGGGCGGGGTTCGGATGGCTGGAGGTGCGGTTCCCGGAATGGATGTACGTCCTGCTCACGGCCGGCACGCTGGCGATCGCGTTCCTCGCGCTCCGCGAGCTTTGGCGCGCGCGCCGGCGCGTCGATCCCGCCGTCCTCGCATTCCTCGCGCTCGTCGCCGTCACGCTGGTCGCGGGCCTGCACTGGACGGAGTTCAAGATGCTCACGAGCGGGCAGGGCCCGTTCAACGCCGGTCGCTACCTGCTGCCCCTCGCCGGGATCGCCGGCCTGGCCGTCGCCCTTGCGGTGCGGGTCGCGCCGGTGGGGCGTCGGCCGGTCGCGGTCGCGACGGCGCTCGGCGGCCTCTTCGCGCTCAACCTGTGCTCGTTCGGGCTGATGATGGAGCGGTTCTATGCGTAGCGCGCGAATCGTCATCGTTGGCATGACCGCCGCGGCGATCCTCGCGCTGGCGGTGGTCGCGGTGGCGCAGCGCACGTCCCTGGCGTTCACGCTCGGCGTCGCGCCCGCCGCGGCGGTCGCCCGGCTCGGTCCCGGAGAGCAGGCGTGCCAGCGGCCGATCGACGTCCCGGCCGGCGCCGCCTTCGACCGCGTCGCGCTCGGCGTCGGGACCTCCGGGCGCCCGGGGCCGCCGCTGCGGCTCACCGTCCGGGCGGCGACCGGCGGCGGCGTGCTCGCCTCGGGCGCCCTCGCGGGCGGCTACGCCGACGTGGCGCGTCGGCCGGTCGCCCGCGTGCGTCTCGACCGCACCGTCGACGCCTCGCAGAGGGTCACGGTGTGCGTCGAGAACCGCGGCCCCGGCCGCGTCGGCGTGTACGGCGACGTGGACCTCGCCGCGCGCACGTCCACGGCGGTGAAGGACGGCCGTCCGCTGCGTCGCGACCTCTCGCTCGTCTTCGAGCGGGCGCCGCGATCGGTGGCGAGCGAGGTGCCGGCCATGCTCGAGCG
>DATAAR010000241.1:0-23352 GCA_036259975.1 Solirubrobacteraceae bacterium
GCGGTGGTGGCGGAAGTCGCCGGGGTCGGGCCCGAGCGCCGCGGCGACGTCGTTGGCGGGCGGCCGCCACGACGGCGGCGCGAGCTTGTCGAGCCATTCGAGCGTGTCCTCGAGGATCCCGGGCTCGTCGTCGTTGACCCATACTCCGGCGGTGATGTGCATCGCGGAGACGAGGACGAGGCCCTCGGCGACGCCGGAGTCGTCGACGGCCCGCTGGACGTCCTCGGTGATCCGCAAGAACTGGCGGCGCTCCGGGGTCTCGAAGGTCATGTAGGCGGTGTGCGAGCGCATGGCGCGGAGCATCGCAGCGGCCGGGCCCGGCGAGCGGCCACGAACGCGTGGTCGGCGGCGTCCACGCCGCCGCGCGCCGCGCGGAGTCGCCATGATGCGCGCCCATGGACCTCGAGCTGCGCGACCACGTCTGCGTCGTGACCGGCGCGAGCAGCGGTATCGGCCTCGAGACCGCGCGTCGTCTGAGCGCCGAGGGCGCCAACGTGCTCATGGTCGCCCGCGACGCCGAGCGACTGGAGGCGGCCGCGAGCGACCTGGACGCGGAGTTCCTGGCCGTCGACGTGACCGACGCCGAGGCGGACGAGCGCGTGATCGCCACGTGCGCTGAGCAGATGGGCGGCATCGACGTGCTCGTCAACAACGCGGGCACGAGCTTCGCGCGGCCGCTCGACGAGCTCACCGACGCCGACTGGCAGGGCCAGTGGGAGCTGCACGTCATGGGCCCGATGCGCCTCATGCGTGCGGCGGCGCCGCGCATGGCCGGCCGCGGCGGCGGGCGGATCGTCAACGTCTGCTCAAGCGCGGGCAAGCGCCCGTCGCTGACGAATGCGGCCTACTCGGTCACGAAGGCCGCGCAGCTCTCGCTGTCGCGGGTGTTCGCCGACGCGTTCGCCGCGCAGGGCGTGCTCGTCAACGCCGTGACGCCCGGACCGGTGTCCTCGCCGCTGTGGACCGATTCCGGCGGCCTGGCCGAGCAGACCGGCGCGGCGAAGGGCCTCTCGCGCGAGGAGGCGCTGCAGGCGCAGGCCGACAAGGTGCCGCTCGGGCGCTTCGCCGAGCCGGGCGAGGTGGCCGACGTGATCGCGTTCCTGTGCAGCGCCCGCGCGAGCACGGTGACCGGCGCGGCGTGGTCGGTCGACGGCGGCGCCGTCGCGATCATCGTCTGAGCGTGCCGCCCCGGGCGGCGCCCGGCGCGGCCCCGCGCGTAGGATCCGCCGCCATGGCGACCCAGGCCGAGACCGCCGCGATCGGCAAGACGTACCCGCCGCTCACCTACGCGGTGGGGCGCGAGAAGATCCGCGAGTACGCGGTCGCGGTCGGCGAGACCAACCCGCTGCACCTCGACGTCGACGCTGCCCGCGAGGCCGGCCATCGCGACGTCGTCGCGCCGCCCATGTTCTGCGTCGTGTACTGCGGTCCCGCGCTCGGCCCGGCGCTGTTCGACCCCGAGCTCGGCATCGACTTCGCGCGGCTCGTGCACGGCGGCCAGCGGTTCGAATGGGGGCCGCTGGTGGTCGCCGGCGACGAGATCACGACCACGGTGTCGGTCAAGGAGGTCTCGTCGCGAGGGCCGCTCGGGTTCTTCACGTTCGAGTCGCGGTCCGTCAACCAGGACGGCGACACCGTGTGCGTCGGGACCTGGACCAACATCGTGCGGGGCGCGTGATGCAGCCCGGCGACGAGCTCCCCGAGCTGAAGGTCACGCCCGACCGCTACCTCACCGTCCGCTACGCGGGCGCGTCGGGCGACTTCAACCCGATCCACATCGACGACGACTTCGCCAGGCAGGTCGGCCTGCCGGGCAAGATCCTGCACGGGCTGTGGATGATGGCGCAGGTCGCGCGCGCGCAGACCGAGGCCGCCGGCGGGCCGCACGCGCTCAAGCGCCTCGACGTCCAGTTCCGCGGCGTCGGGCTCCCGGAGCGCGAGATCACGGTGACGAGCACGGTCCAGGAGGTTCGTGACGGGATCGCGGTCGTCCACACCGTCGCCGAGCAGGACGGCAAGGCCATCATCCGCAACGCGGAGGCGCGGCTCGAGGTCGGGTAGGTCCGGGCGCGCTCCGAGCGCCTCCTACAATCGAGGGCGGTGCTCACCCCCCGCCAAGAGCTGATCCTGCGCAAGGTCGTCGAGGCCTACACGGCCACCGGGATCCCGGTCGGATCGAAGGCGCTCGCCGCCGACCCCGACATCGAGGCGGGCCCCTCGACGGTCCGCAACGAGCTCGCGATGCTGGAGGAGCAGGGACTGCTCGCTCACCCGCACACCAGCGCCGGCCGCGTGCCGACCGATGCCGGCCATCGCTTCTACGTCGACCGCCTCCTCGGCGGCGAGCGCGCGCTCGCGCGCCGTGAGCACCGGCTCGACCTGCAGCTCGTCCGGCGCGAGGTCGACGAGGCGATGCGCGCGACGACGGAGACGCTCTCTCAGGTGACGAACCTGCTCGCGATCGTCTCCGCGCCGCCGCTCGACACGGCCACGATCCGCCACGTCGAGGTGCTGGCGCTCCAGCCGCAGGTGCTCATGGTCGTCGTGATCACGTCGACCGGCGGCGTCACGAAGCGCGTGTTCACCTTCGACGCGCCGGTCGACCCGGGGCTGGCGCAGTGGGCGGCCGAGTACCTCAACGAGCGCCTCACCGGCATGGGCCTCGGCGCCCGGATGCTGCACTCGCGCCTGGCCGACGCCTCGCTCGGGGCGACCGAGCAGGCGTTCCTCGACCGTCTCGCGCCGGCGTTCACCGAGCTCGTCGAGACCGCCGAGGACACCCTGTACGTGGACGGCGCCGCCCGCCTGCTGTCCGAGCACCGCTTCCAGGACCTGTCGCAGATCAACGAGCTGATGAGCATGCTCGAGCGCCGCGTGCTGCTGCTCGACCTGCTGCGCTCGGCGCTGTCGGAGCGCGACGTCCTCGTCCGGATCGGCAGCGAGAACGAGCTGCCCGCGCTGCACTCGCTCGCGCTCGTGGCGGCGGGGTACGGGTTGCCCGCGCGGAAGCTCGGCACCGTGTCGCTGATCGGCCCGGTGCGCATGGACTACGCGGGCGCGATTCGCACCGTACGGGAGGCGGCGGTCCAGCTCTCCCGGTTCATCGAAGAGGTCTACGAGGGCTAGGCCGGCGCCCGGCCGCGACGCGAGATGGCGACCAGTGCCCGCGACCCCTACGAGGTCCTCGGCGTCCCGCGCGACGCCGACGAGTCCACGATCAAGAAGGCGTTCCGCAGGCTCGCCCGCGAGCTGCATCCCGACGTCAACCGCCACGATCCCGACGCCGAGGAGAAGTTCAAGGAGGCCGCCGAGGCCTACGAGATCCTCAACGACTCAGAGCGCCGCGCGCTGTACGACCGCTACGGCCACGACGGCCTGCGCTCAGGCGGTTACGCCCCGAACTTCGAGGGCTTCGGCTCGATCTCCGACCTGTTCGACGCCTTCTTCGGCGGCTTCGGCGGCGGCGGCGGTATGGGCGGCCGCGCGGCGGGTCCGGCGCAGGGCCGCGACATCGCCGTCGGCGCCGAGATCACGCTCGCCGAGGCGGCGAAGGGCACGAGCGTCGAGCTGAGTTTCGAGGCGGTCGACGCATGCGAGGTCTGCCACGGCAACGGCGCCCGGCCCGGGACGCCGATCGTCACCTGCGAGCGCTGCGGTGGCGCGGGTCTCCTGCAGGCGGTGACGCGGTCGCCCTTCGGCCAGGTGATGCGCCAGATGGCGTGCGACGTGTGCGGCGGCGACGGGCGCGTGCCGTCGGAGCCGTGCGAGCGCTGCGACGGCCGCGGGCGCGAGGTGCGCCGGCGCACCCTGCGCGTCGACGTGCCCGCCGGGATCACCGACGGTCAGCGCATCCGGCTCAGCGGGCGCGGCCACGCCGGCGAGCGCGGCGGTCCGCCCGGTGACCTGTACGTCCTCGTGCGGATCGCGCCCGACGAGCGCTTCCTGCGCGACGGCGACGACCTCGTGACCGTGCTGGACGTCTCCGCGCCGCGCGCCGCGCTGGGCGCGACGATGGTGGCTCCGTCGCTCGACGGCGAGGTGGAGGTCGACATCCCGGCCGGCACGCAGCCGGGCGACGTGTTCGTCGTGCGGGGCCACGGGATGCCGCGGCTGCGGCGCTCTCGCCGCGGCGACCTCCGCGTGGTCGTCAACGTCGTCGTGCCACGGCGGCTGACGCGCGAGCAGCGCAAGCTGGTCGAGAAGCTCGCCGACTCGATGACCGACGAGAACGTCCGCACCGACGAGTCGCTCGTCGGCAAGCTGAAGCGGCTCATCGGCGCGGCGTGATCCGCCTGGCGCTGCGCGTGCGCCGCGCGGATGCCGAGATCGTCCTGGCCGAGCTGCTGTCGCTCGCGCCCGAGGGCGTGGAGGAGGCCGACCTCGGCGCGGGCGTCGTCGAGTACGCCGTGTACGGCACCCCGGGCGAGCTGCCCGCCCTGCCCCAGCTGCGCGCCGCCGCCGGCGACGCGTTCGTCGACGTGGTGACGACCGAGGTGGCCGACGACTGGGCCGATCGCTGGCGCGCCTTCCACGCGCCCGTGACGGTCGGCGGGCGCCTGCACGTGCGCGCGCCGTGGCATGCGGCCGGGCCGCCGGGCGCGCACGACGTCGTCATCGAACCCGGGCAGGCGTTCGGCACCGGGGCGCACGCGACGACGCGGCTGTGCCTCGAGCTGCTGCTCGAGCTCGGCGAGGAGCGCGCCGGGGCGGTCGACCTCGGGTGCGGCTCGGGCGTCCTCGCGATCGCCGCGGCGAAGCTCGGCCACGGCCCGGTGCTCGCCGTCGACCACGACCCGCTGGCGCTCGACGCGACCGCGCAGAACGCCGCCGCGAACGGCGTGCGGGTCGCGGTGCGGGCCTACGACCTGATGCGCGACGGCCCGGCGCCGGCGGCGCCGCTCGTGCTGGCCAACCTGGTCGGCCCGCTGCTGCGGCGTCTCGCGGCGGAGGGGTTCGCCCCCGACGCCGGCTCCGCGGCGCCGCGCGCGCTCATCGCGAGCGGACTGCTGGCCGCGGAGGGCGACGCCGTCGCCGCCGCGTTCGCCCGCCGGGGGCTGCGCGAGCGCACCAGGCGGGCGGACGGCGAGTGGGCGGCGCTGCTGCTCGTCCAGTAGCGCCGCCCGGACGTCCTACAGGCGGTCCTTCGCGGCGCCCTCGGCCTCGATGTGCTCCTTGCGGACCTCCTCGCTCACCGTCTCCTCGTCGGTGTGCACCTCCTTGTCGAGGCGGACGCGCTCCTTGGGGACGGCGCGCTTCTCGACGACGGGCTCCTCGGTGTGGAGCGTGACCTCGTGCTCCTCCTCGGAGATCTCCGGCCCGTCGAGCGCCGCATCGCGGTTGGCGTCGGTGATCGGCTCGCGGTCGACGCGGACGTCCTCGCGCTGGACCGGCACCGTGCGCTCTACGTTCTCGGTCGTGACGTACTTGCGCAGGCGCGCGCGACCGGTCTCGCGGCGCTGCGTGCCGATGTCGACCTCCTCCTCGGAGCGGGTCATCGCGTCGTCGGTCGTCGGCCCGGAGGTGTCGTGGCCGACCGTCCCGCGCGCGTCGCCCTCACTGTCGAGGTCGCGGTCGCCGTCGCCGGTGCGGCCCGCGGCGAAGCGGTCGCTCTCGTCGCGGCCGAACAGCGCCTCGGTGCGGTCCTCCGAGGTGTCCGTCCACTCGTCGTAGTCGCTGCGGCCGTAGTGCTGGTAGAGGCGGCGCTCCTCCTCGGGCGAGAGCTGGCCGTCGGCCTCGACGTTGGGCGCGTCCTTGACGAGGTCCTTCTCGTGCTGCACGCGGACGTCATCGCCATGGGCGGCGGCGTCGCGGATCGGGACGAAGCTCACGTTGGACCCGAACAGCCCCGTCTTGACGGCGAGCCACTCGGGGTCACCGCTGTTGCGGTCGAGGTAGACGTCCTCGATCGTGCCGATCTTGTCGCCGTCGCGGTCGTACAGCGTTCGCCCGCGCCAGGTCTCGATCTCCTGCATCGTCGCCATACCGTGCCTCCTTGTTGGTTGCCTGCGGTCAGGTGTCGGCCCGGGCGCTTCCCGCGGTCCTGCACCGGTATGAGCCCCTGTTCGGTGCGGAACGCGGAGTTGGCGTCGGTGCGCTGCGAGGCGGCGCAGCGACGCTCGAACGTCGTCGGTAGGTTCGGAGCATGGCCTGGCACGTCGTCATCGCCGGAGGCGGCTTCGGGGGCTTCTACGCCGCCCGCACGCTCGAGCGCGCGCTCCCGCGACAGAGCACGCGGATCACGCTCGTCAACGACGTCAACTTCATGCTCTACACGCCGCTCCTGCCCGGTGCGGCGGCGGGCACGCTCGAGCCGCGCCACGTCGTCGTGCCGCTGCGCGAGGTGCTCGGCCCGACCGACCTGCGGATCGGCACCGTGGTCGACGCGCGGCCGGCCGAGAACCTCCTCCACGTCCAGTCGCTCGAGGGGCACGGCGAGGAGCTGCGATACGACCACCTCGTCGTCGCGCTCGGATCGGTGTCGCGCACGCTGCCGGTCCCGGGGCTCGCGCGGCACGGCATCGGCTTCAAGTCGCTGCCGGAGGCGATCGAGCTGCGCAACCGCGTGATCCGGACGCTCGAGGCGGCGGAGACGCTGTCGAACCCCGCCGACCGCGAGGCGTGGCTCAGCTACGTCTTCGTGGGCGCCGGCTATGCCGGCCTCGAGGGGCTCGCGGAGCTCCAGGACTTCGCCGCCGACGCGATCGAGTTCTACCCGCGCTGCCGGACGCAGGGCATGCGCTGGATCCTCGTCGAGGCGCGCGACCGGGTGATGCCCGAGATCTCCGCGGACCTGGCGGAGTTCGCCGTCCGCGAGCTGCGCGGGCGGGGGATCGAGATCCGCACGAACACGACGCTCGAAGAGCTCACCGACTCGACCGCGCGCCTGAGCGACGGCGAGACGGTGCCCACGCGTACGTGCGTGTGGACGGCCGGCGTGCGACCGCACCCGGTCATCGAGAACCTCGGGCTGCCCGTCGACGGCAGCAAGCGGATCAAGGTCGACCGCACGCTGCGGGTGCCAGAGCACCCGAACGTGTGGGCGATCGGGGACGCGGCGGCGGTGCCGGACCCGGCGAAGAAGGGGCAGTCGCCAACGCCGCCGACCGCGCAGCACGCGATCCGGCAGGGCAAGCGCGTGGGTCGCAACATCGCCGCGGTGCTCGGCACGGGCCGCCCGCGGCCGTTCACCTACAAGACGAAGGGCGTGTTCGTCGACATGGGCCAGGGCGAGGCGGTCGCCAGCACGCTCGGCATCAAGTGGCGCGGCCGCCCGGCGTGGCTGCTGGCGCGCACCTACCACCTCGCGATGATGCCCGGCCTCAGGCGCAAGTCGCGGTTGCTGATCGACTGGAACGTGCAGCTCCTGTTCGGGCGCGACCTGTCCGAGCTCGGTCGCCTGGGGCACCCGCCGACGCTGTCGGAGCCCATCTCCGCCGGCGGCACGCCGGTCGAGGAGAAGGTCGCCGCGCCCTGATGGTCCACGACGCCCGCGGGTGGTGGATCGCCGAGGCTGGTCCGCCGCCGCTCCTGCCCGCGCTCGCCGGCGACCTCGAGGCCGATGTGGTCGTGATCGGCGGCGGCTACACCGGGATGTGGGCGGCGTGGCACGTCCTCGACGACGACCCGGACGCGCGCGTCGTCGTGCTCGAGGACGACCGCTGCGGGTTCGGGCCGAGCGGACGCAACGGCGGCTTCGTCCAGTCGTTCGGCGTGAGCGTTTCCGCCCTCCGCAAGCGCTACGGGGGCCCGGCGGCGGAGGCGCTCATCGCCGCGTCGGAGGACTCGGTCCGCGCGATCGGCGCCTGGTGCGCGGCGCAGCGCGTCGACGCCTGGTACCGCGCCGCGCCGCACTTGGTGGTCTCCGCCGCACCGGTCCAGGACGGCGTGGGCAGGGCCGCGGTCGACGGCGAGCGTGTCGTCGCGTTGAGCGGCGAGGAGGTGCGCGCGCGCTGCGCCTCGCCGCTGTTCCGCCGCGGCGTCGAGGTGACGGTCGGCGCGACCGTGCAGCCCGCGCGGCTGGCGTTCGGCCTGCGCGAGCGGTTGC
This sequence comes from Solirubrobacteraceae bacterium, assembly GCA_036259975.1. Classification (GTDB taxonomy): domain Bacteria; phylum Actinomycetota; class Thermoleophilia; order Solirubrobacterales; family Solirubrobacteraceae; genus JAOPZW01. The sequence goes on from DATAAR010000241.1 coordinate 8,045, forward strand.
GCGAGCGCGGGGTCCGGATCTTCGAGCGCTCGCGTGTGGCGGCGCTCGAGGGCGCGACGGCCCGCACGGGCGGCGGCAGCGTGCGGGCGCGCGCCGCGATCGTCGCCGCGGGAGCGGCGAGCGGGGCGGTGCCGCCGCTGCGCGACCGGCTGACCGTGTCGTCCAGCCACATCGTCCTGACCGAGCCGGTGCCGGACGTGGTCGAGGCGCTCGGCTGGACGGGAGGCGAGGCGATCAGCGACGGGCGTACGCTGCTGCACTACCTGCGCACGACCCCGGACGGGCGGATCGCGTTCGGGTGGGCGGGCGGCCGGATGGCCGCCGGGGCACGCACCGGCGCGCGCATGGAGGTCGACGCGGAGGTCGTCGCTCGCGTGCGCGCGGACCTCGTGCGGTTCTTCCCGGTACTCGCCGGCCGCGCGGTCGAGCACGCGTGGGGCGGGCCGATCGACGTCTCGCCGACGCACCTGCCGTTCGTGGTCGCCCTGCCGGGCGGGCGTGCGCACGCGGCGTGTGGCTTCACCGGCAACGGCGTCGGTCCGTCGCACCTGGCCGGGCGCGCGCTGGCCGCGCTCGCGCTCGGGCGCCGCGACGAGGTGGCTGCGCTTCCCATCGTCGGCTCGCCGCTGCGGCGCGTCCCGCCCGAGCCGCTGCGCGTGGCCGGCGCGGCGCTCATCCGTCGGGCGCTCGTCGCCAAGGAGGCGACAGAGCAGGATGGCGCGCGCCCGGGCCCGATGACGCGCGCAGTGGCGGCGCTCCCCGCCCGCCTCGGCCTGCACATCGTCCGTTGAGCGTCCGTGTCGCGCCGCTGATCGGCGGATTCGACCTATGGATTATGTACGGAACCTGACACCCCGGTTAATTGTGCCTGGCGGTGGGGCATCCGTAGTCAGAAGAACTCCAGCACCACACCCGCACTGGGGTGGGGCAAGAGAGCGCGGGACAGCGCCCATAGTGGGGGGAAGCTTGGACGCCAGGCGTCCGGGACGTCTTGACGCTGACGCGACGCCAGGCGGCGCGTCGGCGCTCGTCCACCAAACGCCAGATCAGCCCCGCCGGCAGCGGGCCGCGCGTCCCGGTGTTCGATGCGACGCGGCCGCCACGGTCCGGCGATGCCGCGTGCGCCGTCGACTCCGGGCGGATCGTTCATCCGAACACGGGAGGGTTGATGGTTGGGATGTCCCAGCGGACGTGCCGCTACGTCCGCCGCGCGACGGCGGCGTGGGTGGCGGCGATGAGTGTGGGCACCGCGGTGCCGCCCGCGTTCGGCGCGGTCCCCACGGTGGATGCCGGAACGCCGGACCCGGCGACCCCGAACTCGCAGGTCAGCATCACTGAGGACAACGTCCACGGGGACCAGACGCAGACCAACGAGCAGTCCGGGCTGGCCGCCCAGGCGCCGATGCCGAACATCAACACGCAGGTCAACACGTTCGGCGACAACGTCAGCGGCGATCAGACCAACTCGAACCGGGCGACCGATGAGTCGGGCAGCGCGACCGCGACCCAGACGTCGCCGATGAACGTCAACACGCAGGTCAACGTCTACGGCGACAACCGCACCGGCGACCAGACGAACAGCAACACCGCGCAGTCGAGCGATCAGAGCGCCGGTGCCGGCGCGAGCTCCGACGCGGTGGCGATTCAGATCGCCCCGCAGAACGTCAACAGCCAGATCACCGTCTTCGGCCGCAACACGGCGGGCGATCAGACGAACGAGAACTCGGCGAGCGCCCGCAGCTCCGACTCGGCGGCGCAGCGCGACACGGCGCCGAACAGCAGCCAGACCACCGCGTCGGAGTCGACCGCGACGGCCACGGCCGACCAGGTCGAGCCGTTCAACGTGAGCTTCCAGGAGAGCGTGCTGGGCGACAACCGCGCGGGCGATCAGCGCAACGCCAATGCGGCGACCGCGACCTCGAGCAGCGCCGCGCGCTCGACCCAGACGGCGAAGCAGCGTGGCGGTCAGATCGACCAGAGCGCGACGACGACGTCCGACTCGACGGCCACGGCCACCGCGCGGCAGGACGTCGCGCAGAACCTCCGCGTCCAGACGAACGACAGCGGCGACAACCGCGCCGGCGATCAGCAGAGCACCAACGCGGCCACCGCGCGGTCGACGGCCACGGCCGAGACCGTCCAGAGCGCGCGCCAGACCGGGAGCGGCACCGCGCGCCAGGACGCCACGACGGAGGCGACCTCCGCCGCCACCGCGGGCGCCTCGCAGTTCGACCCGATCAACACGAACGCGCAGATCAATCGGGCGGGGGACAACGAGGCAGGCGACCAGAGTCTGGCCAACAGCTCGGACGCCGACTCGAAGGCCACCGCGTCGACGCGCCAGCAGGCGGCGCAGTCCGGTTCGGGCGCCAGCGAGCAGTCGGCAACCACGAGGGCCACTTCGGAGGCGACCGCTCAGGGCGCGCCCACCGTCGGCGAGGACCCGACGGTCTTCGACAACCAGGTCACGCCGGAGAACCTCAACATCCAGCGAACCGAGCAGGGCGACAACCGCGCCGGCGACCAGCGCATCACGGACACCGCCGCCGCCCGGTCGGACGGGCGCGCGGAGTCGCGGCAGGCCGCAGCGCAGTCCGGGGGCCAGAGCCAGCGGGCGACGCAGACGGCCACGACGGAGGCGGACTCGACCGCGCGGGCCACGGCGACCCAGCTCGTTCCGGCGAACCAGACCGAGCAGTCCAACACGACCGGCGACAACCGCGCGGGTGACCAGACCATCGTCAACGCCGCGGGTTCCCGGAGCGGCAGCGACGCACGGACCACGCAGTCGGTCGACCAGACGAAGGCCGGCGAGCAGAGCGCGTCGCAGTCGGCGACCACCAGCGCGCGCAGCGCCTCCAACGCGACCGCCGATCAGACCGACGCCGTCAACTCGCGCATCCAGGGCAACACGGCCGGGAACAACCGTGCCGGCGATCAGACCACCGTCAACGTGGCCGCCGCGGACAGCGCCGCGAAGGCGGCCACCGATCAGCGCACCCGTCAGTCGAAGGCTCGAACGCAGCAAAGCCGCCAGGCCGCGAACACCGCCGCCCAGGCCCAGTCGGCCGCGTCCGCGACACAGACCGCGGTCAACTTCACCGATCAGCAGAACGGGACGGGCGACAACCGCGCCGGAGACCAGAGGTTCGTCAACGCCGCCAAGGCGATGGCGGACGCGCGGGCTTCGACGAAGCAGCGGGCCGAGCAGAGGGACGCCAAGAGGCAGGACGCGAACCAGAGCTCGACGACGACGCCCGCAGCCCAGGCCACCGCCCAGGCGACGCAGGACGCGCTGCCGGTGACCAACCAGCAGGGCGCAGGCCGCAATCAGGCGGGCGACGCGAAAGTCGCCAACGTCGAGCGCGCGCGGGCGACCGAGACGCGCGCCGTGAGCGCGAAGGTCGACCAGAAGCCCAAGGCGGATCAGCCGAAGCAGGGCCAGCCGAAGCAGCAGCCGGAGCAGCAGCAGCCCAAGCAGGAGCAGCAGCAGCCCAAGCAGGAGCAGCAGCAGCCCAAGCAGGAGCAGCAGCCCAAGCAGGAGCAGCCGCAACAGCAGCAGCAGCCGAAGCAGGAGCAGCAACAGCAGTCGAAGCAAAAGCAGTCGAAGCAGCAGCAGCCCAAGCAGGGGTAGTCGACGCAGGGGCAGCCGTGAGCGCCGAATTCCCCAATGCGCACGCGAGCGCGCCGCGGTTCCGTCGGGAGAGCCGTGGCGGCCCGCCGCCCGCCGAGGCGGACCGGCCCGGCACGTCCGAGGCGTACGAGGCGCTGCTCGCGCGGCTGCACGACACGACGCTCCAGCTCCTCGAGTACATCGCCCGCCGCGGCGACGTCGACGAGGCGATGTTCGGCCGCGAGGTGCGCGTGCTGGCGTCGCGGGAGGCAACGGCGCTGCGCGAGCTGCTGGAGGGCTCGTCGGAGCCGATCTGCGCGCTCGAGCGCGAGGTGCGGCGGATCGTCGAGGAAGCGCGCCTCCTCGCCGACCACGAGATCCGGTTCATCGTCGGGCCGACCGACGACTCCGTCGAGGGTCCGCAGGTCGCCGAGCTGGCGGCGGCGGTGCGCGAAGTCCTGACCAACGCGCGCAAGCACGCCGCTGCGCGCACCGTCACGGTGTACCTGGAAGTGGGCGACGGGCGCGCCCTCGTGACGATCAAGGACGACGGCGTCGGCGTGGACCTGGACCGGCTCAAGCTCGGCCTCGGCCTGCGCCGTTCGGTCATCGCCCGCATGGCCCGCGTGGGCGGAAGCGCCCGCCTCGCGTCTGCCCCGGGTGAGGGCATGCTCGTCACGCTCGAGCATCCCGCCCCGGACAGCGCCGGCGCCGAGCACGCGCGCGCGAAGCGGCCGCGCGCGGCACGCGAGGCTGCACGCGGAGCGCGATGACGCCCGGACCGCCGCCCCCCGAGCGCGCACGGCGGCTGCTGATCGGCGTCGTGGCCGGCGGCGTCCTCGTGCTCATCGCGGCGGGGTGGTTCGCGCTCCGCGCGGGCGAGGCGCCGCCCGCTCGCCACGCACACGGGCCGGACCGCGGCCCGGAGCAGGTGGTGACGCGGCGAGTCGGCCGCCCACTCGTCGAGCGCACCGCGCGCGGCCGAACCGTCCGCCTCGGCGTCACCGCCGAGGTCCCGCCGAAGGCTCGCCGCTCGCCGGCGGCGGTGCCGGCGGGTGCGCCCCTGCGCCTCGTCTTCACGATCGCCGGTCGCCCCGTCGGTACGCCGCGCGTGAGCGCCCGCCGCCTCCCCGCCAACGGCGGGCAGTCGGCGACCGCCGGCCCCCGCGTCCCGCTGGAGCGCAGCGAGCTGTTCCTGCTGAACCGCCGCACCGGCAACCTCGTCATCCCGTCCGGCGAGGCCGGGTCCACCGACCACTCGCACGGCGGCCAGCCGGGCGCGGGACTCGCGCAGCTCAGCCCCGGAGGCGGCTACGCCTGGGCGACGAAGGTCCCGCCCGGCGCCGCGTGGGCCCGCGCCGACGAGCGGGGACGGTACGTGCTCGTCGGCTATCCCCGCGCCGGCCGGGTCGAGGTCGTGGACATGCTGCGCCACGCGCGCGCGGGCACGATCGACACCGGCCGCGCCGCCGCGGCGATGGAGGCCGCCGGCGACCGGCTCTGGGTCGCCGACGCCGCCGGGGATCGCCTCTCGGCCATCGATCTGGCGGCGCGGCGCACGATCGCGCGCGTTCGCGTCCCCGGGCGCGCACAGGCGATCGTCTTCGCCGGTCGCGACCGCGCGCTGGTGACGTCCGCGGCCGACGGCGGCACGGCCACGCTCGTAGATGCCCGCCGCCATCGCGTGGTCGGCACCGTGTCGCTGGACGCGCCTCCCGCGGCAGCGGCATTCGTGCGCAAGGCACACGCGTTCGTCATCGCGCACGCGGACGGCCGGCTCACGACGCTGCCGCTCGCCGGCGGCGAGCTGGGCCGCCCGAGGTCCATCCGTGTCGGGCCGGCCACAGGCGGCACCGGAACAGTGCGCGTCGCGCCCGACGGCCGGACCGCGGTCGCGCTCAACGCGCGCGCGGGCACGATCGCCGTCGTCGACGTCGTGCGGCGGCGGCTGGTCCAGACGGCCGAGGCGGGCGCGGGGCCGGCCGAGGTCGCGTTCCTGGACCATTTCGCGCTGGTGCGAAACGCTCGCAGCCCCGAGGTGACGTGGGTCGACCTCGACGTCCCCAGCCGCTCCAACAACATCCGGGTCGGCAGCGTCCCGGGGCGCGGCCTGTTCGCCGACGTGACCGGGGACGAGGTGCTCGTCCCGAGCGCCGCCGACCGTCAGCTGTACCGGTTGCACGCCATGCATGGCCGGCCGATGGTCATGGGCCAGATCCCCAATCCGGCGCGCGCGGACGCCGGCGTGACGTCCAAGGGCGGGCTCGAGCGCACCGGCGGGGGCCGATACGAGCTGCGGACGCTCATCGCCGATCCGGGCCGCTACCGCCTGACTGTGCGGCTGCCCGGCAGTGAGCGGGTCCGCTTCGATCTCGCCGTCGAGTCGGCGGACGCGACCGTCCGGGCGCGGTCCGCGCGCAACCGGCTCCGGGCCCGGCCCGGCGAGCCGCTGACCGTGCGCTTCGACGTCACCGGCGCACGCCCGGCGAGCGCCCAGGTGCTCGCGTACAGCTCCGGCGCCATCCGCCAGGCCCGCGCGGCGGCGCGTCACATCGGCGGGACCTCGTACGAGGCGACGCTGCGCCTGCCCGATCCGGGGTCGTACCGGCTGACGCTCATCGCGGAGCGCGGACTTCCGACCAAGAGCGAGGACCTCGGCGCGATCGTCACGGTCGCGGCCGGCCAAGGAGGCTGACGTGCAGATCCGAGTGCTCATCGTGGACGACTCCCCGCTGATGCGCGTGGGCCTCGCGCGCTCGCTCGAGGGCGAGCCCGACATCACGCTTGTCGCCACCGCCGGCGACGCCCACGAGGCGCTGCGGCTCGCGCACGAGCTGCGACCCGACGTGGTGCTGCTCGACCTGCACATGCCGGAGATCGGCGGGCAGATGGTCCTCGAGCGCCTCCGCGAGCAGCTCCCGGAGGTGCGCACCCTCATCGTCACCGCGAGCGAGGCGCCTCAGAGCCTGCTCGATGCGGTGGCCGCCGGCGCGGCCGGCTACCTGACCAAGCGCGCCAGCCCCGAGGAGCTCCGCGAGGCGATCGTCTCCGTCCACAGCGGCAACTCCGTGATCACGCCCGAGCTGGCCGGGCATCTGCTCCACGCCTATGCGGGCCGCGCGAGCGGGGCGACCGATCGTCGATCGACGCTGACGCGCCGCGAGCAGGATGTGCTCCGGCTGGTCGCGCAAGGCCACACTGACAAGGAGATCGGCCGCGCGCTCCACCTGTCTCCCCGCACCGTGCAGACCCACCTCACGCGCATCCGCGAGAAGACCGGCGCGCGCCGCCGGGCCGAGCTCGCGACGTGGGCCTCGGACAACACTCTCGTGTAAGCAGAACTACGGACGACGGCCGGGACAACGCGCGCACGCACGGCGCGGGATCTCCGTAGCAGACACTGCATGTCCCCCAGTTTTGGAGACGGCGAGGCGTTCTTAGCCTCGCTGTCATGCCGCTCCCATCCGACCGTTCCCCGCGCGTCGGGCGCGCCCCGCGCCTCCTTCCGACGCTCATCGAAAGCCTTGTCCTCGCCTACGCCGTCGGCGCCGCGCTGCACTTCGTGCATTCCGGTCAGCACGAGGCGCACGAGGTGGCGCCGGTACTCCACTGGCTGCGCGACTCGTCGCTCGCCGTGCCGGGCGCCATCGCCACGGTGTGGCTCGTCGCTCGCCTCGCGGGCCGGATCCTCGCGTGGGCCGGGGTCTCGCAGCGAAGCGCGCTCGGCGAGCTGTCGCAGGCGCTGCTCGGGAGCGCCGCATATGCGCTGGCCTGCGTTCCCGGCAGCGTCGCGCACGGGTCGGCGTTCGGCGCCCAGCACTCCGGCATGGGCTTCGTCGAGCACCTCGGCTTCGAGGCGAGCGTCGTCGGGATCAGCAGCTTCGCGGTCCTGGTCGGCCTCGCGGGCCTGCGCCGCCTGCCCGCGCATGCGATCGCGCTGGTGCGGTCGGCGCGCGCGGCGACCAACCCGCGCTGGGTCGCGGTGACGGCGTCCGTCGCCCCGGTCGGCGTGGCCATGGCGGTCGCCGGTCCGGGCGCGCTGGTCGGCGTGCAGTCCGCGATCGGGGATTCCGGCCTGTGCCCGACCGGCGCGCGCCAGATCACGTACGAGGTCTCCGCGTTCCAGAACGTCATCCCCCTGAACGGCTGGGGCGACCACATCCCGGACGGCCTCATCTACGCGCTTCGCAATCCCGACGCCCGCGTCGGCAAGCAGCAGATGACCGCCAACCCGAACCTGACCCAGCCGCTCGTCGTCCGCGCGAACGTCGGCGACTGCGTGACGGTCAAGCTGCGCAACGACATCGGCGACCGCCGCGTGGGCATGCACGTCGACGGCCTCGTGCGGCACGACCCGAAGGACTCCGACGGCGCGCGGATCGGCAACAACCCGGACACGACGGTCGCCGAGAATGAGGAGATCTCCTACACCTGGTACGCCGACCGCGAGGGTGAGGCCCCGCTCGTCGACGCGGCGAACGTCGACAGCGCGCAGCAGGCGCACAGCTCGATCCAGCGCGGGCTCTACGGCGCGGTCGTCGTGCACCCCAAGGGCTCGACGTGGCACAACCCGACGACGGGGGACGACCTTCTGAGCGGCGGGCTCGCCGTCGAGACCCAGGTCTTCGCCGACGTCCGCGTGCCCGACGGCAAGGACTACCGCTCGTACGCGATGGTCTTCATGGACGAGAACGAGGACGTGAAGGACCGCAACGGCCAGCAGCCGACGTTCCCGACCACCGGGCTCGCCGACTCGACGTTCGGCATCAACTACCGCTCGGAGCCGCTGCGCAACCGGCTGCGAGCGATCCTCGAGCACCGGGGCACCAAGACGCCCGAGAACCCGGACGGCGTGAAGAAGACCGTCACGCTCCCCAGCGGCCGCGTGATCAAGCCCGAGGACCACTTCTGCGACGGCTACGTGCCGGAGCTCGACAAGATCGTCGAGGACCCGGGCGCCAAGTGCATGTCCGAGGAGTCGCACCTGCAGTCGTGGATCTTCGGCGACGAGGGCAAGCTGACCCGTGAGGTCGACGGCAAGATCGTCACGGACACCGACAGCCTGATCCCGAAGGCGTACAAGGGCGACCCGGTCAAGTTCCACGTGATCCACCCCGGGGCGCGCGAGACGCACCCCTGGCACCAGCACACCCAGCGCTGGTTCGCCGATCCCAAGAACACGAAGTCGTCGCGCAACGACGTGCAGTCCGTCGGGCCCGGCGAGTCCCGCGAGCTCGACATCGAGGGCGGTGCCGGCTCGGTGACGGGCACGATCGGCGACTCGATCTTCCACTGCCACCTGTACCCGCACTTCGCCCAGGGCTTCTGGGGCCACCTGCGCATCTACGACCGCACGCGCGACGGCAGCCAGAAGTACCCCGACGGCACCGAGCTCGAGGCGCTCAGGGAGCTGCCCGACCGCGCCGGCCAGACGCCCGGCACGGACGCCGCGCATCCCGGCTTCCCGCTGTTCGTCAAGGGTGACCTGGGCCAGCGCGCGTACCGGCCGCCGCACGGGGTCATCAAGGACGACTTCGCTGGGATCCGCCGCCCGGGCGACGCCCCGCGCGAGCCCACGGCGATCGAGCGCGACAACCTGCCGGCGCTCGACAAGACCAAGCCGGGCGCGGGGTACGTCGATCCCTGCCCGGCCGGCGCGCCGACGCGCACGTACAAGCCGCACGCCATCGACGCGCCGATCACGTACAACTCGGCCGGCTGGAAGGACCCCGAGGCGCGGATGTACGTGGAGGAGGGCCAGGCCGACGCCGTGCGGTCGGGACAGAAGGCGCCCGAGCCGTACACGATCCGCGCGCGCGTCGGTGAATGCGTGCTCCTGCAGACGACGAACGACCTGCACAAGGACGACGACCCGAACGTGCCGGTCGACCACCTGAACAAGAAGGACGGCGTGTTCATGCACGAGACCCAGACGACGGAGGTCTCGACGCACGTGCACCTCGTCAAGTTCGACCAGCTGGCCTCCGACGGCACGTCGGTGGGCTGGAACTACGTGCAGGCCGCCCTGCCGGGCCAGACCTACGGCTACCGCTGGTTCGTCGACCAGCCCCTGCGCACGATCTTCTTCCATGACCACCAGTACGCCAACCTGCACCAGCAGAAGGGCCTGTTCGCCGCCATGAACGTCGAGCCGAAGGACGCCACGTGGCACGACCCGAAGACGGGCGCAGCCACGGACGGGACCGGAACGGTGGCGGACATCCGCACCGCGTCCGGGCCTGACTTCCGCGAGTTCACCGTGTTCCACCAGGATCGCGCGCCGATGTGGCGGGCCGACGGCCGGCCGGTGCAGCCGCCGGGCGAGCCGGACGACTACGGCGAGGACCAGGGCGGCTACGCGTTCAACTACCGCAACGAGCCGTTCCAGATCCGCTCGTCGCCGACCAAGCCGGCGCCGAAGAACGACCCCGCGTACATCTACTCCTCGGCCGTCCACGGCGATCCCTCGACGCCGGTGTTCCGCGCGTACGAGAAGGACCCGGTGGTGGTGCGCAACGTCGTGGGCTCCCACGAGGAGGTGCACACGTTCAACGTCCACGGGCACCGCTGGCTCGCCGAGCCGGACAACCCGAAGTCCGAGCAGACCGACTCCCAGACGCTCAGCCTCGCGGAGTTCGCCAACTACGAGTTCCAGGGCTCGGGGATGGTCAAGCTCGACCGCACGACCCAGGAGACGCTCGGCTGGGCCATGAACGGCTCCGAGAACGGCGTGCCGAACCTGATCGCGGGCGGCGCGGGGCGGCCGGGGGACTACCTGTACGGCTCCCAGCCGCTGGACGACCAGTGGCTCGGACTGTGGGGTCTGTTCCGCGTGCCGAAGGGCACGGTCTCGGACCTGAAGCCGCTGCCCGACCGCCCGGCACCGCTGGCGTCGGCGAGCCCGTGGCCGGCGCTGAAGCCGGGTGCGGCCGTCGCTCCGCCGCCGACGACCGGCGAGGTCACGCCGTGCCCGTCGACCGCGTTCGTGCGCAGCTACGACGTCGTGGCGATGCGGCACAAGATCGTCTACAACAAGAAGACGGGCGATAACGACCCGAACGGCCTGATGTACGTCCTCGCTGCGGACGAAGCCGCGGTGAAGGCGGGCACCAAGGATCCCGAGCCGCTGTTCATCCGCGCGAACGCGGGCGACTGCGTCAAGCTCAAGCTCACGAACAAGCTGCCGACCGGCGGTCTGCCCGACCATGACGGCGACGTGCCGCTGCCGGTCGACGCGCCGTTCGGCAAGTCCGCGCGCGTGTCGATCCATCCGAGCTTGACGAAGTACGACGTCACGCGCTCTGACGGTGCGACGGTCGGCTACAACTACGACCAGACGATCGCTCCGGGCGCGTCGCGGACCTACACCTGGTACGTGGAGCCCCAGACCGAGGGCGCGACGACGAACCTCGTCGACTTCGGCGATCGCCGCGGCCACCGTCACCACGGCCTGTGGGGCGCCCTGCTCATCGAGCCCAAGGGCTCGACCTGGACCGACCCGAAGACCGGACTGGCGGTGAGGTCCGGCGCCGCCGCGGACATCAAGTGGACGGACGCGAGCGGCGTGAAGCGCGCGTACCGCGAGTTCGTGGCCGACTTCCAGGACGGGCTCAACCTCCGCGACAAGGACGGTGCGCGGATCCCCGAGGCCGACGAGGTGGACGACCCGTACGAGCTCGGCAACCGCGGCATCAACTACCGGACCGAGCGCTTCGCCCCGCGCCTTGCGTCGAACGCGGAGCCGGCGTGGGTGATGAGCTCCAAGGTCCACGGCGACCCGGCGACGCCCGTCTTCGAGGCGTACGTCGGCGATCCGGTGCGGTTCCGTCTGCTGATGGGCGGCGATCGCGGACGGGGGCACTCGTTCGTGATGCACGGCCACGGCTGGCCGAACCAGCCCACGGATCCGGCGTCGATGACGCGCACGAACCGCGGCGGCGTGCTCGCCGGCAACGCCTTCGTGTTCGACCTCGTCGGCGGCGCGGGCGGCCTGCAGAAGCAGAGCGGCGACTACCTGTTCCGCGACGGCAACCTGGTCAACCAGGTGAACGCCGGCCTCTGGGGCCTGCTGCGAGCGCACGGCGCGCCGCAGCCCAATCTCAAGCCGCTCGGATAGCGCCACGCCCGCCCTCGGGCCCCGCAACGGCCTCCCGGGCGGGCGCCCGGCGCGCCCTGGGGCGCGGGAGGAGCGCGTATCCTGATCGGCAGATGACGCTCGCCGACAGGGTGAAGCAGGACCTCACGTCCGCCATGAAGGCAGGCGAGAAGGACCGCGTCGCCACGCTGCGCCTGGTGCTCTCCGAGCTCCAGAAGGCGGCCAAGGAGGGCGGCGACGACGAGGTCGCCGTCCTGCGCCGCGAGCGCAAGCGCCGCCAGGAGTCCGCGAGCGCGTTCCGCGAGGGCGGCCGCTCCGAGCTCGCCGAGGGCGAGGAGGCGGAGGCCGAGATCATCTCCGGCTACCTGCCGGCCGAGCTGTCCGACGAGGAGCTGCGCGAGATCGTCTCGGCCGCCGTCGCCGAGACCGGCGCCGCGTCGCCAAAGGACATGGGCAGGGTCATGAAGGTCGCGATGCCGCGCGTCGCCGGCCGCGCCGACGGCAAGCGGGTCTCGGCGCTCGCGCAGGAGGCGCTGCGCGGCTGATGCGCCGTCAGCTCGAGCTGTCCAACGAGGTGGCCCAGGCGCTGAGCGGCGCCCGCGACCACATCCTCCGCGCGCTCGAGGACCACGTCGACTGCGACCTGTTCCTGCGCGGAAACGTCGTCACGCTCGAGGGCGACGCCGAGGCGGTGGCCCAGGCGGCGGTCGTCGTGCGCGAGCTCTCCGAGCTCATCGAGCAGGGCCACGAGATCGCCGAGGGCACGATCGAGGCGGTCACGCGTGCGCTCGACGAGCACCACTCGCCGGCCGAGATCCTCGAGGACGTCGTGTGGCGCCACCGCTCCACGAAGGTCGCGCCGAAGACTGTCAACCAGAAGCGCTACGTCGACTCCATCCGCGGCAACACGATCACGTTCGGCATCGGCCCGGCCGGCACCGGCAAGACGTTCCTGGCCGTCGCGATGGCCGCCGCCGCGCTGGCCCGCCGCGAGGTCAACCGCATCATCCTCACCCGCCCCGCGGTCGAGGCCGGCGAGCGCCTGGGCTTCCTGCCCGGCGACCTCATGGCGAAGATCGACCCGTACCTGCGGCCGCTGTTCGACGCGCTGCACGACATGATCGACCCCGAGAAGGTCGCCACGCACCTCGAGCGCAACGTCATCGAGGTCGCGCCGCTGGCCTTCATGCGCGGGCGCACGCTGAACGACTCGTTCGTGATCCTGGACGAGGCGCAGAACACGAGCCCCGAGCAGATGAAGATGTTCCTCACGCGGCTCGGGTTCAACTCGAAGATGGTGATCACCGGCGACATCACCCAGATCGACCTGCCGCGCGATCAGCGCTCGGGCCTCGTGGTGGTGTCGGACATCCTGCGCGACGTCGAGGGCGTCGAGTTCGTGCGCTTCGGCGGCGCCGACGTGGTCCGCCACCGCCTCGTGCAGCGGATCGTCGAGGCCTACAACGAGCACTCGGAGCGGGCCGCGCCCGAGCTGCGCCCGGCGCCGGCGGATCGCCGGCGCGCGTAGGTGCTGGAGGTCGAGGTCATCGGCGACGGCGGGCCCGACGCGCCGCCGGCGGCCGAGGTCGAGCGGCTCGTCGGGCTGGCGCTCGCGTCGGCGGGCGTCGACGACGGCCACGTCGCGGTCGAGTACGTCGACCCCGCGCGGATCGCCGAGCTCAACGTCGCCCACCGGGGCAAGGACGGCCCCACCGACGTGCTGTCGTTCCCGATCGACGAGAGCGGCGAGGTGGTCGGTCCGCGCGAGCTCGGCGACATCGTGATCTGCCCGGCGCACACCACCGACCTGCGCGAGGCCGTGGTCCACGGCGCGCTGCATCTCACGGGCATGGACCACGAGACCGACGACGGCGAGATGCTCACCCTCCAGGCGGAGCTCCTGCGCTGGTGAGCGAGCAGCCGGCCGGCACGCGCGCGGGCTTCGTCGCCCTGGCGGGGCGTCCCAACGTCGGCAAGTCGACGCTCGTCAACGGCCTGGTCGGCCGCAAGGTCGCGATCGTGTCCGACAAGCCGCAGACGACGCGTCGTGCGATCCGCGGCGTGGCGACCGGCGACGACCACCAGATCGTGCTCGTCGACCTGCCCGGCGTGCAGCGCCCGCGCGACCCGCTCACCGAGCGCATGCAGCACCGCGTCGAGTCCGAGCTCGGCGACTCCGACGCCGTGCTGTTCGTGCTCAACGGCGAGCAGGGCGTCGGCCCGGGCGACCGCTTCATCGCCGGCGCGCTGCGGGGCGCCGGCGTGCCGGTGCTCATCGCGGTCAACAAGGTCGATCGCCTTGACCGGGCGCGCACCGTGCAGGCGCTGAGCGACGCCGCCGAACTCGACGTCGCCGACGAGATCTTCCCGGTGTCCGCCCGCACCGGCCAGGGCCTCGGCCCGCTCCGCGACCACCTCGCGTCGCTGATGCCGGACGGACCGTTCCTGTTCCCGCCCGAGGACGCCTCGGACCAGTCGCTCGACGTGCTGCTCGCGGAGCTCATCCGCGAGCAGATCCTGCGGCGCACCTTCCAGGAGATCCCGCACGCCGTCGAAGTCAAGGTCGACGAGATCGAGCACCGCGGCGAGGTGACGATCGTCCGCGCCCTCGCGTGGGTCGAGGCCGAGTCGCAGAAGGGCATCCTGATCGGCGCCGGCGGGCGGATGATCAAGGCGGTCGGCACCGCCGCCCGCCGCGAGCTCGAGCGCGAGCTCGGCGGTCGCGTGCACCTCGAGCTGTCGGTGCGCGTGCGGCGCGGGTGGCGCGCGGACGAGTCGCTGCTCGATCGGCTGGGGATCGAGTAGCGCGTTCGTCGGTGGCGCCCGACTCGCTCGCTCTGGGCGTGTGGGCGTTCGTCGGGAGGCGAGGGAAACCCGCTTCCGGCGCGCCGCTGGGTCAGATCGAGGACGACCACCGTCCTGAACCTGACCCACCCCCGGCCACGGCGGCCCTCGGGCGTCCGCACCCGCTCCCAGTTGTCAGAATCCCCGGCCGTGGAGATCGCCTTCGACGAGCGCGGCCTCGTCCCGGTCGTCGTGCAGGACTGGCGGACGGGGGAGGTCCTGACCCTCGCCTACGCCAACGCCGAGGCGGTGGACCGCACGCGCGCGACCGGCGAGCTGCACCTGTGGAGCCGCTCGCGTCAGGAGCTGTGGCACAAGGGCGCCACCTCCGGCAACGTGCAGCGCGTCCGCGCGCTGCGCCTCGACTGCGACGGCGACGCGCTGCTCGCGCTCGTCGAGCCCGCCGGCCCGGCGTGCCACACCGGCGCCCGTACGTGCTTCCACAACGGTGACGTCGAGACGATCGCGCCCCACGAGGCGCTCCCCGCGCTCGAGCGCACGCTCGAAGACCGCAAGCAGAACCGGCCCGAGGGCTCGTACACCGTCGAGCTCCTCGACGACCCGCCGCGCATCGGCGCCAAGGTCGAGGAGGAGGCCGAGGAGGTCGCCCGCGCTGCGCGCGAGGAGCCCGACGACCGCGTCGACGAGGAGGCGGCCGACGTCCTGTACCACCTGACCGTGCTGCTCCACAGCCGCGGCCGGGGGCTCGACGACGCCCAGGAGGTGCTCAATGGCCGTCGCCGCTGAGCGCGCCGC
>DATAAR010000242.1:0-2405 GCA_036259975.1 Solirubrobacteraceae bacterium
CCCGGCCCAGCCGGGGCAGGAGGCGCAGCAGGGCCGGCCCGGCCAGCAGCGCCGCAAGGGCCAGCGCCAGCGCCAGCAGCGGCGCGACCGCCCGCCGCGCGAGCGCGGGCCCCGCCCGCCGCGCGAGAAGGGCCCGCTGCCCTTCCCCGAGCTGCGCGCGGCCGCCGAGGCGGTGCGCGACGTGCTCGGCCAGCGCCGCGCGCTTCGCGACGCGTTCACGGTGCTCGCCGAGAAGGAGCGCCAGGACCTCTCGCGGCTCGTCGCCGAGGATGGCGACTGGCGTGTCCGCGCACGCAACATCGCGGCGGGCTCGCTCGGCGCCGGGCGCCTCGGCAAGGCCATCGCCGCCCAGCAGATCTCGATGTCGAACATCGAGGACCTGTGGGCGCTCACGCTCTCCAAGGAGGAGGCGGCCGAGCGCCAGTCGCGGGTGCGCAACGCCCGGCGCCGCGACGAGCAGCGCGCGCAGCGCGCCGCCGACCGCGAGCGGCGCTCCGACCGCGTCTCGCGGGCCGAGCTCGAGAAGGCCCAGGACGGGCGCGTCGGCGCGACCGTCCGGATCGTCGTCACCGGGGACAAGTCGCAGCGGAGCAAGAAGGGCGACGAGCCCCCGCCCGAGAAGCCCGGCGGCGACGACGTGCTCGACCGCCTCGGCTACTGAGCCCGCCGCCGCGGCGCCGTCAGAGCGGGCGCCGGCCGGCGAAGCCCGCGTCGAGCTCGTGCCACCAGCCGATCTCGGGCTCGTCGACGAGCCAGCACAGGTAGACCTCCGCGCCATCCTGCAGCGTCGGGAAGTCGACGAGCCCCCGCGCGACGTCCCGCACCACGATGTCCGCGGCCTGCAGCTCGCCCACCGCGCGCTGGAGGTCGAGCGTCGCGCGCGCGACCGTGCGCCCCGGCCAACCGCCGCCGTCCTTCGCGTCGATCTCGCCGAGCGTCGCGCGCGAGGCGGGCCGCGCGAGCACCTCCAGGGCGGAGCGGGCGAGCCGCACGCGGTCCGCTACCCAGCCGCGCAGGTCGCGCGCCTCGTCCAGCGTGTAGTGGTGGCGGTGCCGCATCCCGGCCCAGCCTACGGTCCGCCGCCGTCCAGCGCCGCCTCCGCGCACGTCCGCGCGGCGACGGCCGCCGCCTCGAGCGCCGCGGCGTCGCGCTCCAGCTGGCTCACCGACGGCGCGCCGCGCGGCGGGCGGATGACCTGGACCCATGGCGGCCCGTCGCCGGCCGCGGCGCGCGCGGCGAGGTCGGCCGTGATCCGCTCGTACTCGGCGATGCGGGCGCGGTACAGCTCGACCAGCCCGGGGTTCAGGGACCGCAGCCGCCGCACGATGAGCCGGTCGGCCAGCTCGCCCGGGCTCGACCGCGGCACGCCGACCGGGCGCGTCTGGAGCACGAGCACGTGCGTCGCCCCGGCGGCGAGCGCCGGGCCGAGCGGGATCGGGTCGACCAGCCCGCCGTCGAGGTAGCGGCGGCCCTCGTGCTCGACCGGATCGCCGCCGACGTACGGCAGGCGGCTGGACGCCAGCAGCGCCGAGTACAGCGTCTCGCGCGTCGACATGCCGGTCAGGTCGACCGCCGCGCACGTCTCGACGTCGACCGCGACGCAGTGCAGCTCGATCGGGCTCGACAGCGTGCGGCGATGGCGATCGGCGTCGAGGCGCTCGGAGGCGTAGTCGAGCGTCCACGCCACGTCGATCGCCGGCCGCCCGATCGCCAGCCGCGCGAGGTTGATGAACCGCCGGGAGCAGAACGCGGTCCAGTACGCCTCGCAGCACTCCTGCGCGACGCCGGCGACCAGCGCCGCGCCGTTGAGCGCGCCGGCCGACGTGCCCACGACGAGGTCGAGGGCGTCGGTCAGGCCCTCGCGCTCGAGGATCCCCGCCATCGCGGCCGAGACGACGCCGCGCATCCCGCCGCCCTCCACGATCAGGGCGACGCGCGCGCCGTCGTCGCGCTCGAGCGGGCGGCCGCCCGCCGCCCGCCGCGCGTGCAGGACGTCGACCACCGGCCGCTCGCGCGGAGGCGGGGCGCCGCCCGAGAGCCGGTGCGGGCCCGAACCCGGGGATGCCGCCGATCGTGCCAGCGGCCCGCCTCTACCGGCCGAGGACCGCCTCGAGCCGGCGCTCGATCGCGCCCGCGACGCGGTCGCGCACGGGCCCCTCCTCGAAGCGCTCGACGAGCGCCTGGAGGAAGCCCTCGATGACGAGGCGGTTGGCCTCCGGCAGGGGCAGCCCGTGGGTGCGCAGGTAGAACAGCTGGTCCTGGTCGATCTGCGCGATCGCCGCCGCGTGCGTGCAGCGCACGTCGTTCGCGAGGATCTCGAGGCCCGGGATGGCGTCGGCGTGGGCCTTCTTGGAGAGCAGCAGGTTGCGCGACTCCTGGAAGGCGTCGGTGCGCTGCGCGCCCGG
>DATAAR010000243.1:0-28241 GCA_036259975.1 Solirubrobacteraceae bacterium
ACGAGCGCGGCTTCGCGACCGTGGCGAACCTGGCGTTCTCGGGCGCCCGCTGGCGCGTGCGCCGGCGCCTGGACCGCCGGCAGCGCCCGGCGCTCGATGAGGACCAGTCGGGCGACGGAGGCGCGGTCGGAGAGCGTCATGGACCGATGCTCTCGGCTTGGCGGCCGCGGGGCAACCACCCGGCGGTCCCGAATGGCGGATCAGGGGATGGCCCGGCGGTCGACGGCTCGCGCGGCGGCCGCCGCCGCCTCGAGCGCCGGGCGCTGCCGGCGGTCCAGGCGCCGGCGCACGCGCCAGCGGGCGCCCGAGAACGCCAGGTTCGCCACGGTCGCGAAGCCGCGCTCGTCGGTGCGCAGCGCGAGCAGGAGGTGCGCGATCCGGTCGCCGGTCGGCAGGTCGGGGTCGTTGACCCGCACGCAGTAGCAGTTCACGCGCCGCCCGCCGGGGCGCACGAGCAGGGCGCCGGTCGGCCCGACCAGCCACACGCCCAGCGCGCCGCGCTCGAGCACGAGCCCGGTGCGCGCGTGCATGTCGCGTGCCTCGTGGCCGACGAGGTCGCCGAGCAGCCCGACCGACAGCCGCTCGGCCTCGGCCGGCGCCCGGACCGCCTTGGGCCGCACGACGTTCGCCCCGCGCTGGGCGTACAGCTCCGGGATGATCCAGGCGTGCGCGAAGCTCGCGAGCGTCACCGGCAGCGCCAGCGGCTCCACGGCGAACAGCAGCGCGCCGGCGCCGATGAACGGCACGACGTGCGCGGTTGTCGTGGCCGTCCACAGAGCGGCGGTGCGGCCCAGCCGGCGCTCGTCGACGAGCGGGCGCCAGTGGACGGCCTGGAGCTCGGGCAGGCTCTCGGTGGCCACGCCCTGCCCGTCAGCCGCCCGAGATGGGCAGGCGCATGATCACGAGCTCGGCGCCGGTCGGCAGCTCGCGCACCTGCTCGGCCTGGCCCTCGCCGGTGGACACCATGCCGAAGTACCCCAGATCGAGCTGCTCGCGGAACGCCTGCGCCGCGGCCTCGATCGCCTCGGGATCGTCGGCCGTCCACTCGGCCAGCGTCGTATGGCCGGTGTGATCCATGCGGATGAGACGGGACATTCGGCGCACCTCCTGCGGCGGGACCGGGACTGTGGGCGCATGCTACGCCCCCGGCTCTATGGCCGCGACGGATTTGGCGCGCTCTCCGCGGATTGCCTGCGAGGGTAGCGCCAGGCCATCGAATGAAAGGAGGTTCGCGGCGCCGGCGGTCGTCGTGCAGCGGACCGGTGGCGCGCCGGAGCGAGGGGAACCTTCGGCATGTAATACGTGGTCAATCGACCCCTCGTCGCCCGCCGCGCGCAACGTCGGCGGGTCCGGAGGCCTCCGTCAGCCGCCGCCGTCCGCCAGCTCTAGCAGCTTCTCGACCGTCCGCCAGTTACGCGCGGTCCCGGCCACGCCGGTGCGCTGCTCGGAGAGCGCCTTGACCAGCCGCGAGTCGCGCTGGCCGTTCGGCGCCCACATGACGATCTCGCGGTCGCGGAGCGCGAACGCCTCGGGCGCGAACTGCTCGGGCTCGACGTCGGCCAGCCTCCGCGCGTCGAGCTCGGCGGCCAGGAAGACGACGATCCGGTACGTCGGGTCGGTCGCCACGTCGCCGAGCGGGTCCGCCTCGATCAGCTCTGCGATCTCATCGCGGGTGCGGATGACCACGGTGACGTCGAAGCCGAACGCCTGCTCGATCGCGGCCTCGATCCCCCGCCCGACGCTCGCGGCCGACCGCTTGGGCGGCGCGGTGAGCGCGACGTTGCCGCTCTGCACGTAGGTCCTGACGTCCTCGAACCCCGCCGCCTCGAGGACCTCGCGCAGGCGCGCCATGGGCACCTTCCTGTGCCCGCCGACGTTGATTCCCCGCAGCAGCGCAACCAGGCGGGCCATGAACCGCCCTCAGAGGCCGAGCTTCTGGCGCACGATCCGGGTGACCTCGCCGCCGTCGGCGCGGCCGTTCGTCTGCTTCATCACGAAGCCGACGATGACGCCGATCGGCTTCATGTTGCCGCCCTTGAGCTTCTCCGCCACGTCGGGGTTCGCGTCGAGCGCGGCCTGCACGATCGGCTCGAGCGTGTCGCCGCCGGCGATCGCGCCGAGCCCGCGGTCGGCGACGATCGCCTGGGGGTCGCCGCCCTCGGCGACGAGCTGGTCGAGCACCTGCTTGGCCGCGCCCTGCGTCACCTGCCGGCCGGTGACCATGCCCACGAGCGTGGCCAGCGCGACCGGCTCCACGCGCGACTCGGCCGGGTCCTCGACCTCGATGCGCGCGACGAGCTCGGTGACCCAGTTCGCGAGCGGCTGCGGGTCGACGCCGTTGGTCGCCAGCGCGGTCTCGAAGTAGTCGCCGAGCTCGGCGCGCCAGGCGAGCAGCCGCGCGCTGTCCGGCGACAGCCCGAGGTCGCGCTCGAAGCGCTCGGCCCGGGCGGCGGGCAGCTCGGGCAGCGCGGCCCGGGCGCGTTCGAGCATCTCCTCGCTGATCGTCACCGGCGTGAGGTCGGGCTCCGGGAAGTAGCGGTAGTCGTGCGCCTCCTCCTTGGAGCGCAGCGGCGTGAGCGCCTCGCTGCGCGGGTCGAAGTGCAGCGTCTCCTGCACGACCTGCTCGCCGCCGCGCAGCAGCGCCTCCTGCCGTGCGATCTCCGCGCGGATCCCCTTCTCGAGGAACCGGAACGAGTTCATGTTCTTGAGCTCGGTCTTGGTTCCCAGCTCGCGCTGGCCGACGGGGCGGATCGACACGTTCGCGTCGCAGCGCAGCGAGCCCTCCTCCATGTTCACGTCGCTGACGCCGAGCTGGCGCAGGGTCGTGCGCAGGAGGCGAAGCCACTCGCCGCAGGCCTCCGCCGAGCGCAGGTCGGGCTCGGTGACGATCTCGGCCAGCGGCGTGCCGCCCCGGTTGAAGTCGACCACGCTCTGCGCGCTGCCGTGGATGCGCCCGCTCGAGCCGGCGTGGACGAGCTTGGCCGCGTCGTCCTCGAGGTGCACCCGGTGGATGCGGACGTCCCCGAGGGCGCCGCCGCGGCACAGGGGCTCGTCGTACTGGCTGATCTGGTACCCCTTGGGCAGGTCGGGATAGAAGTAGTTCTTGCGGTGGAAGATCGATCGCGGGGCGAGCTCGCAGCCGAGCGCCAGGCCGATGAGCAGGCCGAAGTGGATGGCCTCCGCGTTGGCCACCGGCAGCGCCCCGGGCAGGCCGAGGCACACCTCGCACGTGCGCGTGTTCGGGGGCTCGCCGAAGGTCAGCTCGCAGCCGCAGAACATCTTCGTGCGGGTCTTGAGCTGGACGTGGATCTCCAGCCCGATGACGGGCTCGTAGGTGACGTCGGTGCTCATGCGCGCGCCGGGGAGTTGTCGAAGCCGATCGCCTGCTCGAGCGCGTACGCGGCGTCGAGGATCCGATTCTCGCTGAAGGCCGGCCCGGCGAGCTGGAAGCCGACCGGCAGCTCCTCGCTCAGCCCGCACGGGATCGAGATGCCGGGGATGCCCGCAAGCGAGAACGGGACGGTGAAGTAGTCGTTGAGGTACATCGCGAGCGGGTCGGCGGTCTTCGACTCGAGCTCGAACGCGACGTTCGGGCTCGTCGGCGTGACGATGAAGTCGACGCGCTCGAACGCGGCGCGCAGATCGTCGGCGATCTTGGTGCGCACCCGCTGGGCCCGGCCGTAGTACGCGTCGTAGTAGCCGCTCGACAGCGCGTAGGTGCCGATCAGGATGCGGCGCTTGACCTCGGCGCCGAACCCGTCGTGGCGGGTGCGCGTGTACATCGAGAGCAGGTCGTCGGCGCCGACGCGCAGGCCGTAGCGCACGCCGTCGAAGCGGGCGAGGTTCGAGCTCGCCTCGGCCGGCGCGAGCACGTAGTAGGCGCTGAGGCCGTAGTCGGCGTGCGGCAGCGGCACCCGCTCGACCGTCGCGCCGAGGCCCTTCGCCGTCTCGAGCGTCTCCTCGAAGCGCTCCAGCACGCCGGGCTCGACACCCTCGCCGGTGAGCTCCTCGGGGACGCCCAGGCGCACGCCGTCGAGGCGCTCCGCCTGGGGGAGCCGGATCTCCTCCGGGTGCGCGACCGAGGTCGAGTCGCGCTCGTCGCGCCCGACCATGTGGCGGTACAGGAGCGCCGCGTCGGTCACGTCGCGCGTGAGCGGGCCAGCCTGGTCCAGCGACGAGGCGAAGGCGATCATGCCGAAGCGGCTGCAGGTCCCGTACGTCGGCTTCAGGCCGACGATGCCGCACAGCGCGGCGGGCTGGCGGATCGAGCCGCCGGTGTCGGTGCCGAGCGCCCACGGGGCGAGGCCCGCGGCGACGGCTGCGGCGCTGCCGCCGCTCGAGCCGCCCGGGACGCGGCCGCGGTCCCACGGGTTGAGCACGGGACCGTAGGCGGAGTTCTCGTTCGATGAGCCCATCGCGAACTCGTCCTGGTTCGTCTTGCCGAGCAGCGGCGCGCCGGCCTCGTGCAGCTTGCGCACGACCGTGGCGGTGTACGGGGGGCGGTAGCCCTCGAGGATCTTCGAGCCCGCCTGCGAGGGGACGCCCTCGGTGCAGAAGAGGTCCTTGACGCCGAGGGGGACGCCCGCGAGCGGGGCGCTGCCATCTCCATCCGCGGGGGCCTCGTCGGCGACCCATAGGAACGCGTTGAGGTCCTCGGCGGCGGCGCGGGCACGGTAGGCCTCGAACAGCTCGCGCGCGTCGAGGTCGCCGGCCTCCACGGCGCGCGCGGCCTGGGCGGCGGTGAGCGCGACGACGTCGGTCATGCCGTCGGGCTCGGCACGGAGAAGCCGTCGTCGGCCACGGCGGGCGCGTCCGCGAGGACCGCGTCCCGCGGCAGCGACGGCCGCGGCTCGTCGGGGCGCAGCGCGTTCTCGACCTCGATCACGTGCGTCGTCTCGGGCACGCCCTCGAGCTCGAGCCCCGAGATCTTCTCGATGTGGTCGAGGATCGAGGACAGCTCGCCGGTCATGCGCTCGACCTCCGGCTCGCTGAGCTCGAGGCGCGCCAGGCGCGCGACGTGGAGGACCTGCTGGCGGTCGATCATGCGGCGATCGATGATAGGAGAGCACGCCCCGCGGGCGCCCCTCGCCGGGGTCAGATCCGCTCGGGCGGCGCCGGTCGCGGCGGCGGCGGGGTGTACGCGCTCTCCGGGGCCTTGGTGCGCTCGTCGCCGATGGAGCGCCAGGCCCCGGCGACGACGAGCGTCAGCGCGGCGAGGCCGAGGTACGCGGGCAGCTGGACGGCGAGGAGCTCCTCGGCGGCGCCGGGTTGGGCGATCGCGACACGGATCGCGAGCGCGACGAGCGCGGCCGGCGCAAGCGCGCTGAGCAGCACGCCCGCCATCACCGGCTGGCTGACGGGCGCGTCGCCGGCAGTCGCCACGACCAGCCAGGCCGCCAGCGCGATCACCACGACGAGCAGCGCGACGAGCAGCCAGCCGAGCGCGGACCAGCCGGTCGGGCCGGGGTCGCCGCGGACGAGCCGCCCCGCCGTCTCGGCGGCTTGCGCGCCGGTCCGCGGCTCGAACCAGTCGAGGAACAGCACGCCCAGGAGCGCCACGGCGCCGGCGGCGGCCAGCCACTCGCCGGCCCTGAGCCGGCGCAGGCTCACCCCCGCGCCTGCATGCGCGCCGCCTGGAGCGTGTTGCGCAGCAGGCAGGCGATCGTCATCGGGCCGACCCCGCCCGGGACGGGCGTGATCGCGCGGGCGACCTCCAGGGCGGCGTCGAAGTCGACGTCGCCGACGAGGCCGTCGTCCGTGCGGTTGATCCCCACGTCGATGACGGTCGCACCCGGCTTGATCCAGTCGCCGCCCACCATCTTCGGGCGGCCCGTGGCGGCGATCAGCACGTCGGCGCGGCGGGCGACCTCCGGCAGGTCGCGCGTGCGCGAGTGGCACGTGGTGACCGTGGCGTTGGCCTGGAGCAGCAGCTGGGCCATCGGCTTGCCGAACAGGTTCGAGCGCCCGATCACAACCGCCTCGGCGCCCTGCAGCTCCGCCCCGGCCTCCTCGAGCAGGATCATGCTGCCCAGCGGCGTGCACGGCCGCAGCCCCTCGCGGCCCAGCGCGAGCAGTCCCGCGCTCTCGGCCGTCAGGCCGTCGACGTCCTTCTTGGCGTCGATCAGGCCGGTCAGCCGCACGCCGTCCATGTGGTCGGGCACCGGGAGCTGGCACAGGATGCCGCTGACGCGCTCGTCGGCGTTGAGCTGCTCGATGAGGTCGGCGACCTCCTGCTCGGGGACGTCGCCGGCGAGCTTGTGCGAGAAGCCCTCGATGCCCACCTCGGCGGACGCCTTCTGCTTGCCGCCGACGTAGACCGCGCTGGCGGGATCGTCGCCGACGAGGATCGTCGCCAGCCCCGGCGGTCGGCCGTGCTCCTCGGTGAACGCCTTCACCTCGTCGGCCACCTCCGCGCGCACGCGGGCGGCGACCGCCTTGCCATCGATGATCTGAGCAGCCATGAGGGCTCGGCACCCTATCGCTTCGTGATCGGGGCGTACTCGGCCATGAGCTTGCGCTCCGAGCCGTCGCTCGCGAAGCGGACCACGACGATGCCCCCCGGCTCGACGCCGGTGACCACGCCGTCGCCGAACGCGGCGTGCACGACGTCGTCGCCCATGCGGTAGTCGGCGCTCGGCGCCTCGGTCCGCGACGCCGCCCACGACGGGACGCGCGAGCCCACGCCGCCGCCCCGCCCGCCGAACTGCGGCGGGGCGCCCTCGGATTCGACGAGGTCGGGCGGGATCTCGGCGAGGAAGCGGCTCGGCAGCCCGAACGACTGCGAGCCGAACACCGCGCGGCGCCGCGCGTACGTCAGGTACAGGTCACGCATTGCGCGCGTCATGCCGACGTAGGCCAGCCGCCGCTCCTCCTCGAGCGAGCCCTCGTCGAGCGAGCGCGAGTGCGGGAACACACCCTCCTCGGCCCCGATGATGAACACGATCGGGTACTCGAGGCCCTTGGCGTTGTGGAGCGTCATGAGCGTGACGAGCCCCTCGTCGTCGCGGCGCGTGTCGGCGTCGGCCACGAGCGAGATCTGCTGCAGGAAGGCGTCGAGCGTGTCGGCGCCCTCCTCGGCGCGCGCGTCGAACTCGCGCGCGACCTCGACGAGCTCCTGCAGGTTCTCGATCCGGCCCTGGGCCTCGATCGTGCGCTCGGCCTCGAGCGCGTCGAGGTAGCCCGTGTCGTGGAGGATCGCCTCGAGCAGGTCACCGATCGGCACGTTGTCGGCGGCGCGCTCGCGGAGCGTCGTCATGGTCGTCATGAAGCGCTCGAAGGCCCGCTGCGCAGCGGTCCCGAGTCCGGGCACGGTGGCCGGGTCGGCCGCGGCGTCCCAGACGCTGATGCCCATCGTGTCCGCGTGCGCGAGCACGCGCGAGAGCGACGTCTGGCCGATCCCGCGCTTGGGCGAGTTGGCGACGCGCGTGAACGCGATCGCGTCCTGCGGGTTGGCCAGCACGGTGAGGTACGCGGTGGCGTCCTTGATCTCCGCGCGCTCGTAGAACTTCGTGCCGCCGATGACCTGGTAGCCGATCTCGCGGCGCACGAGCGTGTCCTCGAGGACGCGCGACTGCGCATTGGTGCGGTAGAAGACCCCGATCTCGGCGCGCGACACGCCCTCGTCGACGAGCCGCTCGATCTCGCCGACGACGAAGCGCGCCTCGGCGTGCTCGTCGTCGAGCTCGCGGATCTTGACCTTGTCGCCCTCGCCGAGGTCGGTCCACAGCGTCTTGCCGAGCCGCTCACGGTTGTGCGAGATGACGGCGTTGGCGGCGTCGAGGATCGTCTCCGTCGAGCGGTAGTTCTGCTCCAGGCGGATGATCTCGGCGTCCGGGAAGTCGTCCTGGAACTCGAGGATGTTCCGGATGTCGGCGCCGCGGAACGCGTAGATGCTGTTGTGCGTGACGAGGCCGCCGGCGACGAAGTTGTGCGTGCCCTCGATGTTCAGGTCGTAGACCGGTCGGTCGAGGGTGACTCGCTCGACGCACTCCACGATGTCGTAGCCGCCGTCCTCGGTGAACATCGCCATGCCCGGCCGCACGGACGACGCCGGCATGAACGGCAGCGCGTTCTTCATCCCGTCGACCGGCGCTCCGAAGCGCGCCGTGTAGCGAACGCCCACGTCCGTCGCGCGGCGGACGCCATCGGCGAACCGGACCGCATCGTCGAAACGCTTGAAGCACGTCTCGATCCTCCAGCTCGCGTTGCGCGCCGCGCGCACCGGCAGGCCGGCCGCCTCCAGCGCCGCGCGGACGTGCGGGTCGCGGCCGCCCACGGAGACGCGGTGCATGGGCGTCCGCCGGCGACGGTCGCCGCACAGGGTGATCGTGAGATTCCGGCGCCGTCCCTCGTGGGTGGCCGGCAAGTGGTGAGGATGCCCGGCGTCGAGCCCCGCGTCGTGGATCAGCCGCAGTCCGCCGGTGTCGGAGTCGACGCCGTCGAAGACGCGATCGATGAGAACCTGGTCACCGACGAGTCCGCAGCCGCGCTCGGCGCGCCGCATCGGGTACGTCATGTGCAGCTGCGGCGTCAGGCGGAACCGGTACCCCGCGAAATGCGTGTGCTCCGGCGTACTCACGATTTCGCGGCCGCCGCGCGTGACAATCCGGATCCCGTCGACGCTCTCGGACGCGAAGGCGTCTGTCACGCGCGCGGGGCGGAACTCGCCGCTCCCGTAGCACGAGAGCACCTGATCCCCCACGCGCACGGCCTCAATCGGCTTCGCCGACCCGTCGGCCATCGTGATCGGCGTGCCCTCGACGAGGCACTGGTCCTCGTCCCCCACCACCGCCAGGTTCCGGTGCTCGCCGGCGAGCAGCTGCAGCAGCCGGTACTGCGCGTGGTTCGTGTCCTGGTACTCGTCGACAAGCACGTGGCGGAACGCGGCGGAGTAGCGCGCTCGCACCTCCGGGAAGAGCTCGAGGACGTTGACCGTGCGGAACAGCAGGTCGTCGAAGTCCATCGCGTTCATCCGGTGCAGCTCACGCTCGTAGAGCTCGTAGACGTCGGCGACGGTCCTGTCGAAGAATGAGTCGACGAGCTGGCGGTGCGCCTCGGCGTCGCGCAGCTTGTTCTTCGCGTCGGAGATCTGGTTGTGGATGGCCGCCGGCGTGAAGCGCTTCGGGTCGATCCCGAGCTCGTCGATGCCGCGCTTGACGAGCCGGCGCGAGTCGGCCTGGTCGTAGATCGTGAACTGCCGGGTGTATCCGAGCCGAGGCGCCTCGGCGCGGAGGAGCCGCGCGCACGCCGCGTGGAACGTCATCACCCACATGCCGCGCGTCCAGTGGCCCAGGAGGAGCTCGACGCGCTCGCGCATCTCCGCCGCGGCCTTGTTCGTGAACGTGATCGCGAGGATCTCGTTCTGCCGCGCCCGGCCGCTGTGGATGAGGTACGCGAGGCGGTGCGTCAGTACCCGGGTCTTGCCCGACCCCGCGCCCGCGAGGATCAGCAGCGGGCCGTCGCCGTGCGTCACCGCCGCCCGCTGCGGCGGATTGAGCCCGTCGAGCAGCGCGGCGATGTGGTCGTCGGCGGGCGCCATGGCCATGGGCGATTGAGGATAGAGCCGGCCCCGGCGGCGCCGAGCGCGCGCCGCGACCGCTGAGCGGCGAGCCCATCCTTTGGTTGATCCGCGCTCAGGACGCAGCACGACCGCTCGAGGGATGCGTCGCGCCGGCACTCTCCCTCGCCGGCTCCGGGCCCTGCTGTCGGCCGCCGTCGTGCTCGCGCTCGGGCTCGGCCCCGCGCACGCCGCCAACCACGGCTGCTCGAACGCCACGGCGGCCGCGGCGCAGGTCTCCCGGCGCTCGGTCGCCGAGGCGGTCCGCTGCCTCGTCAACGCCGAGCGGGCGCCGAGGGGCCTGCCGCCATGCGCGACGCCCCCGCCTGCGGCGCGCCGCGGCCGGCCATGCGCGGGACCTGGTGGCCGGAGCTACTTCGAGCACGTGTCGCCGGCAGGCGGGACGCTCAGGCATCGCCTGCGCCGCTCCGGCTATGGCGGGCATACGCTCGGCGAGAACATCGGCTGGGGCATCGAGGAGCTCGGCACCCCGCGGCGATCGTCGACGCGTGGCTGCGCAGCCGCGCCATCCCCCGGGCGCCGTACGCTGGCGGCGATGAGCCTCAGCGACGACGTGCGCGCCGCCTCCTCCGAGATCGCCGCGAGCGCCCGCTCGGTGCGGATCGACCTCGACGCGCTCGAGGGCCTCGACCCTGGGCCGCCGCCGGTGCTCGATGCCGAGCGCCACTACCTCGAGGGCGAGCCCGAGCACGTCGCGGGCTACATGCTCGCGCTCGACGCGATCAACTTCGGCTCGGGCTGGTTCCCCACCCTGCGCAAGCGCCGCGGCGCCGACGGCGGCCCGCTGTCGGGCTACTTCACCGTCGCGTGGGGCCTCGCCGACCGCTTCCGCGCGGCCGGGCCGTGGACGAACGCCGAGCTGCGCGGCATGCGCACCGAGGAGATCGCCGACGTGCTCGGCCAGCGCCGCGACCACGAGCTCATGGCGCTGTTCGCGCAGGCGCTGCGCCAGCTCGGCGCGTTCCTCGACGGCCGTACGGCGCTCGACGCGATCGCCGCCGCGCGCGGCTCGGCGGTCCGACTCGCCGAGCAGCTCGCGGCGGGCATGCCGATGTTCCGCGATCCCGGCTTCTACAAGCGCGCGCAGATCGTCCCCAGCGACCTCGAGCTCGCGGGCGTCGCGACGTTCGGCGACATCGACCGGCTCTCGATCTTCGCCGACAACCTCGTGCCCCATGTGCTGCGCTGCGACGGCGTCCTGGTCTACGACCCCGCCCTCGCCGCGCACATCGACTCGGGCCAGCTGCTGCCCTCCGGCCGCGCGGAGCGTGAGATCCGCGCCTGCGCCGTGCACGCGTGCGTGCTCATCGCCCGGCGGACGGGCATGAACGAGCGCGACGTCGACAACGCGCTGTGGACGCGCGGCGGCGCGCCGGCGTACAAGGCCGTGCCGCGCCACCGGACGCGGACGATCTTCTACTGAGCCGGCACGGCGGCGAAGCGATCGGGATCGAACGGCGCGAGGTCGACGAGGGGCGCCTCGCCGCAGTAGGCCTGCGCGATCACGCGCCCCGTCACCGGCCCGAGCGCGACCCCGGCGCCCTCGTGCCCGGTCGCGAGCCACAGGCCGGGAACCCGCCGCGCCGCGCCGATCGCGGGCAGGTGGTCGGGCAGCCACGGGCGCAGGCCCGCCCAGGCGGCGGCGACCGGCCGGTCGCGGACGAAGGGCATCAGCCGCGCCGCGCGCGCGAGCATGGCCTCGCTCACGGCTGGGTCGACGCTCGTGTCGAAGCCGCGCCGCGCGCGGCTCGAGCCGACGAGCACGTCGCCGTCCCACGTCGTCTCGAGGACGGTGGTCACCTGCAGGCCGGGAGCGCCGCTCGTCACCGAGGCCATGTAGGAGCCGTCGACCACCTTGTGACGGATAAGCGGCGGCTCGGGCGGGCGCGGGCCCGGGAGGCGGACGAGCTGCCCCCAGCGCGGCTCCAGCGGCAGGGCGAGCCCCGCCGTCTCGGCGAGCGCTGCGCTCCAGGCGCCCGCGGCGAGCACGACCGCCCCCGCGCCGACGACGCCGCCGTCCGCGATCCGCACGCCCGTCGCCCGGCCGCCGCGCGTCTCGATCGCATCGACCGCACATCCCGTCCGCACGCGCGCGCCCGCCGCGGCCGCCTCACGCGCGAGCGCCCGGGCGATCGCGCGCGGCGCCACCTGTAGATCGCCCGGGAAGAACGACGCCCCGTGCACGGCGCCGGTCAGCGCCGGCTCGCGCTCGCGCACGGCCGCCGCGTCGAGCATCTCGGCCGCCACGCCGGCGGCGCGCAGCCGCGCGACCCGTGCCGGCTCGGTCGCCCACGTCGCCTCGTCGGGGTGCACGACGAGCGCGCCCTTGCGCCGCACCTGCGCCTCGCCGCCGAGCCGCGTATCGATCTCGTCGTAGAGCGCCCGGCCGGCCAGCGTCAGCTCAAGCTCCGGACCGGCGTCCTTGTCCGAGGCGAGCACGTTGCCCTCGCCCAGCCCTGTCGTGCCGCCGGACACCTCGCCGCGGTCGAGCAGCGTTACCGCGACGCCGCGCACCGCCAGCTCGCGCGCGACCGCGGTCCCGACGATCCCGGCGCCGACGACGACGACGTCGGCCGTCACAGGGCGAAGCCCGCCGGGAACGGGTCCTCGGCGTCGAGCAGGTACTGCCCCATCCCGGTGATCCACGCCCGGCCGGTGATCTCGGGCACGACCGCCGGCCGCCCGGCCACCGTGGTCTCCGCCACGAGCCGCCCGGTGAACCGGGTGCCGATCACCGACTCGTTGACGAACGGCTCGCCGATCTCCAGCGCGCCGCGCGCGTGCAGCTGCGCCATCCGCGCGGACGTCCCGGTCCCGCACGGCGAGCGGTCCAGCCAGCCCGGGTGGATCGACGTCGCCGCGCGCGCGTGCGCGCCGTCGCGCCCGGGCTCGTGGAAGACGACGTGGTGGCAGCCGGCGATGCGGTCGTCGCCGGGGTGGACCGGGCGGGCGGCCGCGTTGATCGCCGCCATGACCGCGCGGCCCCGCTCGACCAGCTCGTCCGAGCGCGACGGGTCGACCGCCACGCCCGCCGACGCGGCGTCGACGATCGCGTAGAAGTTCCCGCCGAACGCCATGTCGTAGGCGACCTCGCCGAGCCCGTCGACCGCGACGGACAGGTCGCGCCCGTGCAGGAACGCGGGCACGTTGCGGAGCGTGACCGCGCGGGCGCGCCCGCCTTCGACCGCGACCCGCGCCTCCACCAGGCCGGCCGGGACGTCCAGGCGCACCACGGTCTCGGGCTCGGTCACCGCGACCATCGCGGTCTCGACGAGCACGGTCGCCACGCCGATCGTCCCGTGCCCGCACATCGGCAGGCACCCGCTCACCTCGATGAACAGGACGCCCCAGTCGGCGTCCTCGCGCGTCGGCGGCTGCAGGATCGCGCCCGACATCGCCGCGTGCCCGCGCGGCTCGCGCATCAGCAGCAGCCGGAGGTCGTCCATCTCCCGCATGAACGTCTCGCGGCGCTCGAGCATGGTCGCGCCCGGGATCGGACCCACGCCGTCGGTCACGACACGGGTGGGCATGCCCTCGGTGTGCGAGTCGACGGCGGCGAAGGAGCGCGACGCCCTCATGCGCGCGCGGGCTCGCGCAGCGCGGCGACCGCGGCCCGGAGGGCCTCGCGCTCGGCCTCGGTCAGCTGGAGGCGCGGCGGGCGAACCGCGCCGCCGGCCAGCCCCACCTCGTCCATCGCCGCCTTGAAGTACTGCACGAGCTTCGGCGTCATGTCGAAGCGCGCGAGCGGCAGGAGCCGGTGATAGATCGCGCGGGCGGGCTCGAGCTCGCCGGCCCGGCAGCGCTCCCACAGCTCGACGCACTCGCGCGGCGCGACGTCGGCCACGCCCGTCACCCAGCCGGTCGCGCCGGCGCAGAAGCCCTCGAGCGCCCAGTCGTCGCCGCCGACGAGCACCTCGAGGCCGGGCGCCAGGGCCTGGATCGCCGGAATGCGCCGCACGTCGCCCGAGCACTCCTTGACCGCGACGAGCCGCTCGATCCGCTCCGCCAGCCGCGCGATCAGCTCCGGCGGCATGTCGGTGCCGCTCGCCGCGGGGTTGTTGTAGGCCATGAGCGGCAGCCCGGCGGCCTCGGCGACCGCGCGGTAGAAGGCCTCGATCTCGCGCTCGTCGCCGGGGTAGCCGAGCGGCGGCAACAGCATGATCGCCGTCGCGCCGGCCTGGGCGGCGTCGGCGGCGAAGGCGATCGACGCGGCGGGCGTGCCGGCCGAGACGCCGGCGATGACCGGAACGCGGCCGTCCGCGGCGCGGGCGACCGCGGCCACGACCGCGCGGCGCTCGGCGGCGCTCAGACTGCCCGCCTCGCCCATCGTGCCGTTGGCGACGAGGCCGTGGACGCCGGCGTCGAGATACGCCGCGACGTTGCGCTCGAGCGCGGCGTCGTCGACCTCGCCGGAGGCGTCGAACGGCGTGGTCACGGCGGGGATGATGCCTTCGAAACGCATGGCGGCAATCATGCCGCCACGCCGCGCAACCCTCTACCCCCCGGCCGGGTTCGGACCGCGCCGCGGCCGCATCGAGCGCACCTCGGCGGGCCGGTCGGCGCCCTCGCCCTCGTCGCGCCCCGGCATCTCGGCCACCGCACGCTCCAGCGCGTCGAGGCGGCCCGACAGCGCGCGGATGGCGTCGGCGACCGGATCGGGCAGATGGATCCAGTCGGCGTCCGGGCCCTCGGGCTTGCGGCCGTCGACGCGCACGACGTGGCCGGGATTGCCCACGACCGTCGAGTTCGGCGGCACGTCGGTGATGACGACGCTGTTGGCGCCGATCTTCGCGCCGTGCCCGATCGTGATCGGCCCGAGCAGCTTCGCGCCGGACCCGATCGTCACGTTGTCCTGCACCGTCGGGTGGCGCTTGCCGGTGGCGAAGCCGGTGCCCCCGAGCGTGACGCCCTGGTAGAGCGTGACGTTGTCGCCGATCTGGGCCGTCTCGCCGACGACCACCCCGGTGCCGTGGTCGATGAACAGCCCCTGCCCGATCGACGCGGCCGGGTGGATCTCGATGTTCGTGATCGCGCGCGTCACCAGCGCCATCGCCCGCGGCAGCAGCGGCACGCGCGCGGCGTACAGCGCGTGCGAGACGCGGTGGGCGAGCAGCGCATGCACGCCCGGCCAGTTCAGCAGGATCTCGAGCGACGAGACCCCGCGCGCGGCCGGGTCGCGCTCGCGCGCCGAGGCGACGTCGCAGCGGATCTCGCGCGCGATGCGGGTCGCGGTGCGGAGCCTGGAGCGATCCGGCGCGGCCATGAGCGCTCAGTGCCCGTTCGGGGCGAAGAACGGCGCCGAGATGTACCGCTCCCCCGAGTCGGGCAGCACGGCGACGATGCGCTTGCGGCGCGACTCGGGGCGCCGGGCGACCTCGAGCGCGGCCCACACCGCCGCGCCGCACGACATCCCGGCGAGGATGCCCTCGCGCGCGGCGAGCAGATGCGCGTACTCGATCGCCTCCTCGTCCGGGCAGGCCAGGACCTCGTCGACCACCTCCACGTTGAGCACGTTCGGGACGAAGCCCGCGCCGATGCCCTGGATGCGGTGCGGCCCGGGGCGCCCGCCCGATAGCACCGCGGACGATGCCGGCTCGACGCCCACGACCAGCGCGTCGGGGTCGTTGGCCTTGAGCGCCTCGCCGACGCCGGTGATCGTCCCGCCGGTGCCGATGCCGGCGACGAAGACGTCCACGCGGCCGTCGAGCGCGCGCAGGATCTCGGGCCCGGTGCCCGTGCGGTGCGCCTCCGGGTTCGCGGGGTTGGAGAACTGGTCGGGCAGGAACACGTCGTCGTCGCGCGCCATCGCGCGGGCGGCGTCGACCGCCTCGTTCATGCCTCCGAGCGACTCGACCATCTCGACGCGCGCGCCGTACAGGCGCAGCAGCGACTCGCGCTCGCGGCTCATGCCCTGCGGCAGGAAGATCGTGAGGTCGTACCCCTTGGCCGCGCAGCAGAACGCGAGCGCGATGCCGGTGTTGCCCGACGTCGCCTCGACGATCATCGTCCGCCCGGGCTCGATGCGGCCCTCGGCCTCAGCCGCCTCGATCATCGCGACGCCGATGCGGTCCTTCACGGACCCGCCGGGGTTGAACGCCTCGAGCTTGCCGTAGAGCTCCACCTCGAGCCCGTCGGGGACGAGGCGCGTCAGGCGAACCATCGGCGTGTTGCCGACGTGCGCGGCAATGTTGATCGGGATTGCGCCCATCCGCGGTCCAGATTACTAGCGCCCGGCGCGGGCACGATCGCGCGAAACAGTTCCGAAACGTTCTCCAGACGGGTACCTTTGTTCGCATGGCGATCGCGCCGGCCCATCGGCCCCTCGAGGCCCGAGCGGCGTCGCTTCTCGACATCGACGCCGAGCTGGGCGACACACTCGACCCCCGCCACCTCGCCGAGGCGCGGGCGCGGGCGGTCGTGGCGGTCGTCGACCTGCCGAGCGGGCCGTGGTCGCCGGCGCCGATCGAGGAGCTGGGGTCGCGGCCGTTCGCCATCCTCGTGGTCGACGGTCTCCTCGTGCGCGAGGTGCTGCTGGCCGGCAGCACGGCGACCGAGCTCCTCGGGCCGGGCGATCTCGTCGACTTCCGTCCGGCGGACGACGCGCTGCTGCCGACGACGATCCAGTGGTCGGTTCCGGAGGCCGCCGAGGTGGCGATCATCGACGACCGCATCCTGGCGATGCTGCGCTCGTGGCCGCTCATCGGGCGCATCCTGCTCGAGCGCGCCGCGCGCCGGGCCGGGCGCCTCGCCACCCATCGCGCGATCGCACAGCTGCCGCGCGTCGACGAGCGCCTACTGGCCTTGTTCGGCCACGTCGCCGAGCACTGGGGCCGCGTGGGCACCGCCGGCATGGTCATCCCGCTGCATCTCACTCACGAGACGCTCGGGCGGCTGATCGGGGCCCGCCGGCCCACGGTGAGCCTCGCGCTCAAGGAGCTGTCCACCGCCGGGATGCTCGAGCGCCGCGCCGACGGCGCCTGGCTTCTGCACCGCGAGGCGTTCGAGGCGCTCGCGACAGATCCCGGGTCCACGGCTCGATGGCAGCCCGCCGACGCGCGGGCGCTGGCGCCCGACGAGGAGGAGGCGAGCGACTCGAGGCGCGCCATGGGCGCGCCCGCCGGGTTGCGGCCGGCCGACGTCGAGGCGCTCGCCGACCGGGTCGCGTTCCTGCACGCCGAGCACGCCGCCCGGGTCGCACGCTGCACGAGCGTGCTCGAGACCGCGCGCGCGACGCGCCGCGCGATGCAGGCCGAACGCCGGTCGGGCGGCGGCGGCTTCGGCCCGGTTGCCGCGGCCTAGCTGACCCGGGGGCCGTCGGGCCCGCCGCGGTGGTCCACGGCGGATGTCAGCATGACGGCGCCCGTCGCGCCCGAGGGACTGCCCAGCGGCAGGCACGTCACCCTGACCTTGACCGGCCGGCCGCGCCGGTTCGTCGCCTCGAGCACGACCTCGGCGCGCTCCTCGGACCCGTCGAGGACCCGCTCGAGCGCCGAGCCGACGCCGTCGAGCGGGAGCCCGATGTCGAGGCTCCGCAACCGCCGACCTGTCGCCTCGTCGCTGCGCACGCCCCAGAGCTCAGCGCTCTCGGAGTTCCAGACCTGCACCGTCTCGTCGCGGTCGACGACGATGACGGCGAGCCCCATGCGGCCGAGGATCGTCTCGAGGAACGCGTTGACGTCGTTGAGCTCGAGCGAGCGCTGGCGCAGCTCGTCGTTGATCGTCTCGAGCTCCTCGTTGGTCGACTGGAGCTCCTCGTTCATCGTCTCGAGCTCCTCGTTGGCCGACTGCAGCTCCTCGTTCGTCGTCTCGAGCTCCTCGTTGGTCGACTGCAGCTCCTCGTTCGTCGTCTCGAGCTCCTCGACGGTCGACTGCAGCTCCTCGTAGGCCGCCTCGAGGTCGCGCTTGGTGGTGGCGAGCTCCTCCTGGGCGCGCTTCTCGCGGGTGACGTCCTCGTAGACGATCGACGCGCCCTGGTGGCGCTGGCCGGACCGCAGCGGGGTGATGTGGACCTCGACGTCGCGCCGCTGGCCGGTCGGCGAGGTCACCGCGACGTCCGGGACGCTCACGGCCCGGCGCTCCGCGCAGGCGCTGTCGAGGATCGACCGCAGCTCCACGGGGCGGTAGGACAGCTCGAGGTCCTTGAGCGGGCGCCCGACGTCGCTCTGGGAGAGGCGGAACAGCGACCGCGCTCGCGCATTGGCGAACACGAGCGCCCCATCGGCGTCCACCACGATCTGCGCCGCGGGCGAGGCGTCGTATGCGGCCTCGCGCAGGTCGGCGGCCGGCGCCCCGGCGAGCGTCTCTCCAACGTCCGGGAACATCACCAGCCGATCCCGCAGCGTGGCCTTCGAGACCTTGGAGAACACCCGGCGACGGAGGTTGACCGGGCGGAAGACGTCGGAGTGCGTGTTCAGCATCTCCGACTTGCCGAGGAACAGATAGCCCCACGGGTTCAGCGCGAAGTGGAAGCGGTTCAGGATGCGCGCCTGGGTCTCCGCGTTGAAGTACATCAACGTGTTGCGGCACGTCAGGAGATCGATGTGCGAGATCGGGGCGTCCTGCGTCAGGTCGTTGCGGCCGAAGATGACCGTCCGCCGCATCTCCTTGTTGATCGAGTAGCGGCTGTCGATGCGCTGGAAGTAGCGGTCGAGCAGCTTGGGCGGGACGGCCTCGACCTGCTTGGCCGTGTACGTGCCCAGGCGCGCATGGTTCAGCGCATCCTCGTCGACCTCGGTGGCGTAGACCTTCACCCGCCGCATGTAGGCCTCCTCGCCGAGCGCCTCGGCAAGGACCATGGCCATGGTGTACGTCTCCTCGCCGGACGCGCAGCCCGCACACCACACGCGGATGGGATCGGCGTCGTCGACCTCCTCGAGCAGCCGGGGGATGATCTGATCCACGAGGAAGTCCCACGCGGGCGGGTCGCGGAAGAACCCGGTCACGTTGATCAGGATCGTGTCGAACAGCGCCGGGAACTCGTCCTGCTGGACCTCGAGGTAGTCCAGGTAGTCGCCGAAATCGGCGACGCCGACCTCCTGCATGCGCTTGCGGATCCGCCGCTCGAGGCTCGTCCGCTTGTAGCCGGTGAAGTCGAACCCGCGCGACGCCTTGAGGTAGGCGAGGAGGGCCTCGAACGGCGCGTCCTGCGGCTCGGGCTTCGGTGATCGGTCCTCTGTCACGCGCCGGCCGCCTCACTCAGGTCGTCCGATGTCATCTCGATCCTCAGCCGGATGG
The DNA here is from genome assembly GCA_036259975.1 of Solirubrobacteraceae bacterium. Lineage (GTDB taxonomy): Bacteria > Actinomycetota > Thermoleophilia > Solirubrobacterales > Solirubrobacteraceae > JAOPZW01. The sequence continues at coordinate 18,812 of DATAAR010000243.1, forward strand.
TGCTCGCGCGCTCCAGGGCCTCCTCGGCCTGGCGCTCGAACGTGGCCGCCGAGCGCCGATGGCCGTTCGCCCGCGCGCGGGCGGCCATGCGCTTCAAGAGCGCGGCGCGGTCGTCGAGCGCCCGGACCGCCGCCCACAGCGCGCCCTCGAGCGTGCTGGCCTGCGCGCTCGAGAGGCTCTCGATCGAGAACACGTGCCCGACACTGCACTCGAAGCGCTCGAGCGCGCCCTCGTGGCGCTCGAAGAGGACGCCGCCGCAGTCAGGGCACGTGTAGCGCGTGCCCTCTCCGCTCGCGGTCCGCTCACCCGTGTTGACCACCGGCTCGTTCGACACGGGGTTCTCGGTTCTGTCGGGTGGATCAGGCGCGTTCGCGAGGATCCAGCTCGCCATCTCGGAGACGGGGAGCACGGCGTCCACGTCGACGTGGGAGAGCGCGCTCAGCGGCATGGCGTCGTAGAGCGCCTCCGCGGGATCCTGCACGATCGCCGTTCCGCCGCCCGCCTTGATCGCCAGCAGCCCCGCGGTGCCGTCGTCCCTGGAGCCGGACAGGACGATGCCGAACGTCGATCCGTCGTAGAACTGCGCGGCCGAGCGCATCGTCGGATCGATCGCCGGGCGGTGCCCGTTCTCGCGCGGCGCCTTGCTCAGCCGCAGATGCGAGTCCTCGACGACGAGGTGGCTGTCGGGCGGCGCGACGTACACGCGGCCCGGCTGGATGTGGTCGCCGTCGAGCGGTGCCGCGACCGGAAGGCTGCAGGCGCGCGAGAGGATCGCCGGGAGCACGCTGGTCCCGCTCGGAGAGACGTGGAGCACCACGAGGACGGGGTACGGGAAGTCGGCCGGCAACGTCCCGACCAGGGCCACGAGCGCCTCGACGCCACCCGCCGACGCACCGGCCACGACGACGCTCGGGCCGCGCGGCCGGTCCGGCGCGGACTCGAGAGGATGCGTCATCGCCGCCCAGCGTACTCCCCGGGTGGGACCGCTGCGCGCAATTCGCGGATTTCGGCCCAGATGGCGGACCGGTTGGTTCCAACCGCGCCGCCGCGCGCGACGCGCTCGTCGAGCGGTGCCTGCCCCTCGCACGCCACGTCGCGCTGCGCCTGCGGACACCGGGCGACCGTTCGACGACGTCTTCGAGGTCGGCTGTCGCAGATGGACGTCTCGCGGCTGCTGCGCAAATCGCTTGGAGGACTGCACGCCGCCGCCACGGATTCCCGCACCTGTAAGCGGCCGCTTCCGTCACTCCGAGCGCGGTGGTAGGTTTTCGCCGGGACCTGAATTAGGGTTCCCTAACACATCTATCCCACTGCCGCCGAGAACCAGATGCCCACCGTCCCGCCAGCCCCATGGAGCTGATCCCGTTCGCCGTGCAGGCCAGCTCCCCGTGCCCCACGCACGCGGACCTCGCGCTCGCCCTCGCCGCCGAGTTCCGTCGGCCCGCGCCCGCCGCCGCCGGCGCGCTCGACGCCCTCGCCGCGCCGCTGACGGCCGTCCGCGGCGAACCGCCCGCCGAGCAGCTCGCGGCCTGCGCCGACCTCTTCGCGGACCGCTTCGACTCCAGCGACCTCGAGTGGGCCGGCATCCAGGACCTGCTGCTCGACCGCGTCGTGCTCGCCGGCTTCGGCCACCCGCTCGCCCTCGCCGTGGCCTGCGTCGAGTCCGCCCGGCGGGCGGGAATCACCCTTGGCGTCGTCGCCGGCGGGGCCGGCTGCTTCGTCGCGCACCCCGCCATGGAAGAGCCGCTGCTCGTGGACGTGACCGGGCGCGCCCGCGTCGTGGATGCTGGCGGGCGCACGGCCGACGTCGGCTGGCAGTGCTCCCACCAGGTCGCCGCCCGGATCCTCAACCGCATCGGCGAACGCGCCGAGCGCACCGGCAACCTCGCGTGGGCGCTGCTTGCAGCCGAGCTGCGCCTCCGGCTCCCGTTCGCGCGGCCCGTCCTCGAGGAGCTCCGCCACCGGCTGGCGCACCTGCGGGCGCGGCTGAACTGACCTCGCCCCGCGGGGGGCGGTCCAGAGCCGACCCGCGCCGCAGGATCGCGGCCGGGCCCGTGGAAGAAGGCGCCGTGGGCTGGGTCGTCAAGCAGTGGCGCACCGAGGCGGCACGCGATCGCGCCGAGCGCGACGCCCGCCGCGCGCGCCGCGCCGCGGACCGGGCCGCGATGGCCGTGGCCGCGCAGCTGGAGGCGCTGGAGGCACTGGAGCGCCTCGGCGTCGAGCTGCGCGCGAGCGTCGGCCGCCGACGGGCCGGCGAGCTACCGCTCGAGGCGCCCGCGTCGGGAGCGTCGCTCACGACCGGGGATCGCGCGCGCCCCGGCGCCCGCCGGCGGGCCGAGCGCGCGAGCCTCCGCGGCGGCGGGCTGGACGAGCTGTTCCGCGCCACGGAGCCCCGCCGGGCCGCGGCAGCGCCGCCGGCGGCGTAGCGCTGGCGCGCCGCCGCGCTTGTGAGGTGCCGCGCGCTGCGGCGTGCCTGGCGCTCAGGCTCGCGATGAACGACTATGACCGCGTTCGCGACCTCGTCAGCGGCCGTGTGCCGGTCGAGCGCGTCGACCTGACCTGCCTGAGGCTCTCGGTCGAGGAGATCTTCCACCGGCTTCACCGCGCTTCCCGAGTGCCGACGTAGACGGGCGCGACGTCGCGATCGGGACGACCCCGACGTTCAGCGTCATCGGCTTGCTGGCGTCCCGGGTCCTCCTTCGCCGGCGGCCGGTCCGGCCCGGCTTCCATCTGCACGCGCCGCCCTCGAGACGAAGCGTGGTGTGGTGTGGCGCCGGCCATCGCGAGGCGGCGCGGCGCGCGTCCGGCGGGGCGCCTCGTCCGTGGCGGGGCCGACCACCGCGCGAATCCAAATAGCCGGTTCCCCGCTTGACAGTGCACGCCCGCGTGCGACGTGCCCTGGTTCGTTGCAACGACGAGCGGGCCGACGCGAGGACGACGCGCCGTGCCGCCGCGCGGCGCGTTGACTTCCGACAATGGGACCGACCGCGCGGTCACCGCGGACGCCGTGGTGCCAACCTCTCCCCCGTGGGCCAGGACGACCTCAAGGCGCGGGTGCAGCGCGCGGCCAGGCGCGCCGCGAAGGCGGCCGAGCGGACCGCGCGCGCGCACGACGAGGCTGCGGGGGCGTTCGAGCGCCACGCCGACGTGGCCGAGAGCCTCGCCGAGAGCACCGAGGGCGCCCATCGAGCCCGTGAGCAGGCTCGGCGCCTGCGAGCAGGCGCCCGAGCCGAGCGCGAGATCGCCGAACGCGAGCGCGACATCGCCGAACGCGAGCGCGACCCCTCTGACCCGGAGCGGTCCTAGCCGGGGGGCTCGCGGTCGGGTTCGGGCTGCTCCGCCTCGCCCTCCGCGGCAGCGCGGTTGGAGGCCTGGATCTCGCGGTCGATGTGGGACTGCTCTCTCCTGGCCGCGGCGCGTCCGCGTTGTTCGCGCTGCTGCAGACGGTCGAGGCGCTCGCGCTCGCGCTCCTCGGCGGTGCCCTCGCGCTCGTCTGCTCTGCGCTCGCGCTCGTCGGCTTCGCGCTCGCGCTCGTCCGCGTTGGCCTCCCGCTCGTCGGCGATGCGGCCGCGCTCGTTCGCGATCCAGTCGCGCCTGGTCGCCCGCCGCTCGCGGTCCGCAAGCTCCCGCTCGCGCCGGAGCAGCTCGCGCTCGCGCGCGTCGCCGTCACCGGCCGTGCCGCTCGAAGCGACCACGACGCGATTCTGCCACGCCGCGGCCGCGCGCGTGCGTGTTGGCGGGCGCGCCCATGGGCCCGCGTGCTATCGCCGATCGCCCGGGTCAATACCCAGCTTGCAGCTACCCGCTGGTTGTGTTGTTCGTGGCTAGCTCAAGCCGTTTGCGCGCCGGCCGATCACCTGGACCGGCCTGTCCCCTCGGGGGTGCGGGCGGGGCCACCATGATTTGTTCCCATCGCGCGAACGGGCGCCCTACCGGCCGTTGGACTGTAGAGGCACAGACGACCTCGACAGGGGCCGCGTCGACACCCCCGGGGCGCGGCCCCCTCTCTTCGCCGTTCCGTTGCCCCGGATAGTCTGCGCGCCAGTGGACCCGACCCGCTTGTCTGACGCGGAACTCGAGGCCGAGCTGCGCATGCGCGCACACAGCCGGGATTGCGAGCTGGTCGTCGAGCGCGAGGGCGGCCACTGGCGCGCTGGCTTCAAGCGGTTCACGGTTGCGCCCGACAGTTCGGCGGGCGGTGCAGCCGTGCTTTCGGTCGACGCCACCGAGCGCCGCTGGGCCCTCGAGCGCCTCCTGTGGCTTGACGAAGACAGGGCCTAGCGAATCGGTCGCTCGTCGTGGAGCGGGTCTCTGCGCGTCCCCCGTGGGCGTGGTCCCGCTCAAGCCGTCGGCGCGGCCGATCACAGCCGGCACGCCGGCAACTCACTAGCCGGGCGGCCGCCCCACACGCCCCGAACCTGGATTCCGCGAGGAGCTCGACAAGGTGATGCGGGGCCGCTGCGCTTGAGCGGGCACATCGAGCACCTCGCGCCGCGTCGCCGCAATCTTCAAGCTGCGCGGCCCGCAGTAGACCTTCGGGCTCCCTGGGGATTCCGCTCGACGCGCCCGTCGAGCGCCGTATCCGCGTCGATGACCTCGACCAGCGGCGTCAAGTCGTCGACGGTGCCGGTGGCGTCGACGCCGAGCCTCAGGGTCACGCACTCCTCGTGCAACGGCGGCCAGCGCGTCACGCCTATCGCTCCCAACCACGACGCATCGGGCAGGACGTGGAGCCGACACTGGGGCGGCCCGTACATCGGCTCTGCCTTGCCCTACCGGGAGCTTGGCGGCCCACGCCCCGACGCAGGAGCTTGACTGGTGTGCCCACTTCGACCGCGCCCAGCGTCTACGCCACGGCGGCGCCACGGCGCGGGGGCAAGATCGCTGTCGCGTTGAACGCCCGGCCCACACCGGCGCAGGCTTGCAGGGCGTCGCGCGGGTTCGAGATAGTCGATGCTCCGGCAACACGACCGAAGGGACGACGATGTTCGCTCGGGTGAGCACCTATCGCGCCGCCGACGCCGACAAGCTGTTGGAGGGCTTCCGGGGCGTCACGGATCCGCTTGAGGAGATGGACGGCTTCTCGCACGCGTATTTCCTGGTGGACCGCGCCAGCGGCAAGGCAATGTCGATCACCGTATGGGAAAGCGAGCAGGCGTTGTCGGCGAGCGCCGCGCGGGCTGATGAGATGCGCAAGCAGGGGAGCGAAGCCGGCGGCGGCTCGATCGAATCCGTGCAGCATTACGAGATCGGGCTCACAGTCGGGACCCCGACGACGGCCGGCTAGGGGCGCCTGAACGGACGCTCAACGCGCGCGGGGGGCGGTCGATCTACTCGAAGAATCCAACCCTCTTCATTGTGTGGCGGCCTCGGCCGCGTCGAGGACTTCGCGTGCTGGCGGTGCAAGCCCAGCGCGGGTCTCGGCGACGCGCCAGGCGATAAGGCGATTGCCGCCGTGGGGCGAGACCTGTGGCCGCGACTGGCCGGACATCCCGGCTAGGGCGGACGCCGGAAGCGTCGTGAGCAGGCCAGCGGTTTAGCCAGCGGCGCTCCCCTTACGCCGTCCTTCGCGCACCGCGCTGGGCAAGTCCCGCCTCGGGCGGATTTCATGCGCGTCGGGCGACTGGCGTCCCGGAAACTCTCGCGGGCGTCCGCGTTCATATGCGGAGGCAGCAGTGCCGGCACGACCTCGACCTAACATGACCTGGCGGAGATACTCGGCCGAACCCCCAGACGAGACCGGAGGGCGGGATGGTCGTTCAAATAGTGAGGGTCTCGATCCGACCCGAGGAGCGGGAACGCTGGCTTGACGTGCTTCGGACGAACGCGGCGCAGACGCGCGCCGAAGAGGGATGCGAGAGCTACCAGATCTCGGAAGACCTGGAGACGTCCAACAGGTTTCTCATCGTGGAAGAGTGGACGACGCTCGACGCGCAGTACGCCCACTTCCGCAACCCGGAGTTCGGCCAGCTCATGGGCAGCCTCGGCGATCTGCTCGCCGGACCACCTGACGTCTCCATCCACCAGGTGGCTTCCACGTTGACGTTCGACGAAGCGCTCAGGAACGCTGGCGTTGCTCCCTGACTGTACGTAGCCACGGCTAACGCGGTGCCGGGATGAGCGCGCCCGGCGTACCGGCGCCGCCTCAGAGCGCGCCCAGAGGAACCTTCAAACGGGCGGCCGATTCTTTGAGAGCGCGCACGGACATAGCCCCGCCAAGCCCCGCCATGTCCCGGGATTTCCCTCCCCGGGGTCAGAAGTCGCGAGAGCCGTTGATTCCGCGGGTTTCTCGCCAGAACGTGGGAGCCGGTACCGATTCGTCGCCAGCTCAAAGAACCGGGGCACGCGGCCTTGTCCCACAGCGCCGTCTGACGCTCCCCGCCACTGCCGGCTCTGGCGGCTATGCTCCCAGCTCTACACCCGGGAGGGCTCCGCAGGCAAGGGGCAACTGCCCTTCCCGGGTCGAATGGACCTAGCTGTCTGGGGTCTGTCGCAGCTCCGGCTCCCATACCGACCGTGCTCGAGGGGCTCTGCACGGCACTTACCTCGTGCCGGTCGGCGGTGGCTCTTCACGCAATTGGGCGTCTGCCGTGTTGCCCACCGAGCTACCAATTGGTCGCTCACCCGCCGGGCCGGCGACAGTGATGAGGGCGGGGCTACCGGCCATGCGCGGCCTATCCAGCGACCTCCCCGTGGGACAGTCGTGGGACAGACCGCCATCTAGCGTGCGTTCCACACGGGTCGATACGGACCCGTGATCCCGCCTTGAAGCCAAACGGCGCTGTGCCCCTGGCCCCGGCCTAGATGTAATACATGGCCGCGCCCGCCTCGGCGGCCTCGCGCTCGATGACGTCGGCGATCGTCGTGCGCCCCAGCACGTCGCGCGCCGCGGCCGCGGCGTCGGCGAAGATGCCGTCGGCGTCGCGGCCGAGCGGGCCGTCGAGCAGTTCCACGACCTCGAGCACGGTGATCTCGCCCGGCGGTCGGCCGAAGGAATAGCCGCCCTTGACGCCGCGCTGCGAGCGCAGGACGCCGGCGCGGCGCAGCACGGCGAAGAGTTGCTCGAGGAACTGCACCGGGATGTCCCGGCGCTTGGCGAGGTCGCCGATCGGCACGGGGCCGTCGCCGCCCGAGCGGCCGAGCTCGGCGAGCGCGCGCAGCGCGTACGGGCTCTTGGTCGTGATCGAGATCACGACCGACGATGCTATGCCACCGTCGCGACCGATCCGCCGCGCGGGCGGCCGGCCTACAGCCAGCCGCGCTCGGTCGCGATCAGGACGGCCTGTGCGCGGTCGACCGCGCCGAGCTTGCCGTAGATGTTGTGCAGGTGGGTGCGGACGGTGCTCGTCGACAGCGACAGCTCGTGTGCGATCTGCTTGTAGACCTTGCCCTCGGCGAGGCGCTTGAGCACCTCGACCTCGCGCGACGAGAGCGGACACGGGTCCACCTGGCGCGTGCGGCCGACCGTCGGGTACGGCAGGTCGTACATCACCGTGCGCAGCTCGCTCGGGCCGAGGCCGACGGTGCGGGCGCACTTGAGCAGCTCGGTCGGCGACACGGCGCCGCCCTGCGAGTAGTGGGCGAGCATGTCCGCCAGGCGCACGAAGGCGGCCTCGCCGACGGCGTCGTCGGAGTGGTGGCGCTCGATGACGGACGCGACGGCCTTGGGCAGGCCCCAGCGGCGGGCGAGGACGCCGCCGACCAGTGCGTGGTCGACGCCGAGCTCGCGGCGCTCGCGGTGGATCCGCTCCTCGGGCGTGCGCGCGTTGCCGTGCACCTGCGCGGGATAGCCCGGGTAGGCGTGCATCAGGACGAGCTTGCCGATGTCGTGCAGGAGCGCCGTGACCATGAGGCGGTCGCGGTGCTCGTAGCCGGCCTCGGTGGCGATGCGGTCGGCGGCGCGCTGGGTCGCGACGCCGTGCAGGCGGAAGCGCTCCGGGGCGGCGTCCCAGACGGAGGACCGCTCGAAGAAGTCGAACGTGCGGGCGCGGATCGCGAGCGTCTGGACAGCCTCCGGCGAGAGCAGCTCGACGGCCTCGACGACGGACTCGACGCGCCCGCGGCTCTTGCCCTCGACCTGGTTGGCGAGGCGCAGGACGGCGATGACGAGCGCGACGTCGCTCTCCACCGCGGCGACGACGTCGCCCGGCGAGACGCGCTCGGCCGTGACGAGCCGCAGCAGCCGGTCACGCGACTCGGCCAGCGCCGGGAAGGCCTCGAGCGCCTCGAACGCGGCGGTCAGCCGGCGGCCGTGGCCCTCGTTGTGACGGCGCTGCACGCCGGCGGCTTCGGGGTTCTCGGTGTTGATGGGCGTGACGCGCGCGGACTGGGGCATGAGCAGTTCGGGAGGAGGCCGGTGGGCTTGTCTGCCCGGTTATCGGCAGCTATGGACGTTTGATTGAGCCCGTCCCGACTGCTGGGGATGCGGCAGCTTCTCAAGTCGACAGCGCGGCGTCGATGCGCCGGAGCGCCTCGTCGCGGCCGAGCACCTCCAGCGTCTCGAAGATGCCCGGCGAGACCGTGGTGCCGGCCAGCGCGACGCGGATGGGCTGGAAGACGTCCTTCGGCTTGACGCCGCGCGACTCGACCACGCGGCGCAGCGCGTGCTCGATGCCTTCGTGGCCGAACGGCTCGACGGCCGCGAGCGCCTCCCGGGCGGCCTGCAGCGACGCGCGGCCCTCGTCGCCGAGCCACTTCTCGCGCGCCTTGGGGTCGTCGGCCGGCCCGTCGAAGATGAATCCCGCCAGCGGCCAGAAGTCCGCCAGCGTCTGCATCTTCTCCTCGGAGATCGCGACCGCGGGGCGCAGGTCGCCGTCGCGTTCGAGGTAGCGCTCGAGGCGCTTCGTGAGCTCGTCGACGCCGAGCGCGCGCACGTAGCGCCCGTTCAACCAGCGCAGCTTCTGCTCGTCGAAGCGGGCCGGATTGCGCGACACGCGCTCGATGCGGAACCGCTTGACCAGCTCCTCGGTCGAGAGCATCGTCTCGTCGTCGGTGTCTCCCCAGCCCAGGAGCGCGAGGTAGTTGCGGACCGCCTCGGGCAGGTAGCCGGCGGCGCGGAGCTCCTGCACCGAGGCGGCGCCGTGGCGTTTGGAGAGCTTCTTGCCGTCCGGGCCGTGCAGCAGCGGCAGGTGGGCGTAGGCGGGGGGCTGGGCGCCGAGCGCCTCGTAGACGAGCAGCTGCTTGGGCGTGTTGGAGAGGTGATCCTCGCCCCGGACGACGTGCGTGATCTCCGCGTCAAGGTCGTCGACGGCGACGGCGAAGTTGTAGAGGACGGTGCCGTCCGCGCGGGCAATCACCGGGTCGTCCATGTGCTCGCGGGCGAACGTCGTCTCGCCGCGGATCAGGTCGTCGACGCGCAGCGGCAGGCCGTCGGGGACGCGCAGGCGGATCGCGCCGCCGTCCTCGGCCTCGCCGCGAAAGCCCTTCTCGG
>DATAAR010000244.1:0-17108 GCA_036259975.1 Solirubrobacteraceae bacterium
AGACAGCCCGTCGAGGAAAGTCCGGACATCGCAGGGCGAGGTGGTCGGGACACCGACCCGGGGAAACCCGCGGGAAAGTGCCACAGAAACACACCGCCGATGGCGAGGCTTCACGTGGGTCTCGCACAGGCAAGGGTGAAATGGTGCGGTAAGAGCGCACCGGCGTCGTGGCGACACGGCGGCCAGGCAAACCCCACCCGATGCAAGGCCAAGCAGGACCGTTCGCAGGTTGCCCGCCGAGGTCCAGGTCGGCCGCACAGATGGATGGCTGCTCACGACAGAATCCGGCTTACCGGCTTGCTACGGAGGGCCCCCGTACCGCGGGGGCCCTCTAGCGTTCGCGACGCCCCACGGCACTAGCCTCTCGCCCCGCATGCGCTTCGGCATCTTCTACGAGCACCAGCTCCCGCGCCCGTGGGGCGACGACGGCGAGCACCGGCTGCTGCACGACGCGCTCGAGCAGATCGAGATCGCCGACCGCGTCGGCTTCGACACGGTGTGGGAGGTCGAGCACCACTTCCTCGAGGAGTACTCGCACTCCAGCGCGTCCGACGTGTTCCTCGCCGCCGCCTCTCAGCGCACCCGGAGCATCCGCCTCGGTCTCGGCATCCTGCCGCTGCCGCCCGGCTATCAGCATCCGGCGCGCGTGGCCGAGACCGTCGCCACGCTCGATCTGGTGTCCGACGGCCGGGTGGAGTTCGGCACCGGCGAGACCTCGAGCGGCGCCGAGCTCGAGGGCTTCGGCGTCGACCGCGCGACCAAGCGCGCGCAGTGGGAGGAGGCCCTCGACGCGGTCACGCGGATGATGGTCGAGGAGCCGTTCGCCGGCGTCGACGGCCGCTTCGTCTCGATGCCGCAGCGCAACGTCATCCCCAAGCCGCGCCAGCGCCCGCACCCGCCGCTGTGGGTCGCGTGCTCGCGGCGGGAGACGATCCGCCTCGCCGCCGAGAAGGGCATCGGGGCGCTGAGCTTCTCGTTCGTCGAGCCGGACCAGGCGAAGGAGTGGGTCGACGAGTACGACGCGATCATCGCCTCGGCGCGCTGCGTGCCGGCCGGCTTCGCGGTCAACCCCCGCGTCGCGGTCGTGCTGCCCATGATGCTCCACCGCGACGAGGCCGAGGCGATCGAGCGCGGGATCGACGGCGCGCACTTCTTCGGCTATTCGCTCGCGCACTACTACGTCTTCGGCGATCACCGACCGGGCCGCACGAACATCTACGAGGAGTTCCAGCGGCGCCGCGACGAGGTCGGCTTCGCCCGAAGCATGATCACCGCAGCCGACGCGCCGCTCGGCGTGCGGGTCCTCCAGCACGGCCTCGGCTCCCTGCGCGGCGCGATCGGCACGCCCGAGCAGGTCCGCGACCTGTGTCGCCGCTACGAGGCGGCCGGGGTCGACCAGGTGATCTTCGTCCTGCAGGCGGGCCGCAACCGCCACGACCACATCTGCGAGTCGCTCGAGCTCTTCGGCGCCGAGGTTCTGCCCGACTTCGCGGCGACCGCGGACGCCGCCGACGCCGCACGCGACGAGCGCCTCGCCGGCGCCGTGGACCGCGCGCTCGCGCGCCGCGAGCCGCCCCGCGAGGCGCCCAACGGCTACACGATCGCCCCGACCGCGTCCGGCCCCGAGGCCGCGCCCCCGCGCCGCCGCGCGCTGCATCGCCCGCGCCTCGCCGCCCTGCGCGACGCCGCGGCGGATGGCGGCGAGCAGGCGTTCCGCGCGTTCGTCCGCCGCTCGGGCGATGCCGGCCTCGAGCGAACCGCCGGCTCGGACCGCGGCCTGCGCCTCATCTTCGGCGCGATGGCCGGCGCCTACGAGCCCGACAAGGCGCACGGCTTCAGCGGCGAGCTGCAATACGACCTGCGCCGCTCCGACGGCCGGCTCGTGCAGTGGACGGTGCGGGTCGATCCGCGGCGGGCCACGGCGCGGCATGGGCCGGCGAGCGCACCGGCGCTCACGCTGAAGCTCGCCGTCGTCGACTTCGTGCGCATGGCCGCGGGCGAGCTCGACGCCGGCAAGGCGCTGCTCAGCGGCCGCCTCGACCTCGCCGGCGACTTCTCGCTCGCGCAGCGCCTCGGCGAGATGTTCGGTCAGCCGGCGGCGCTCTAGCGTGCCGCTCGACGGTACCTCGCTCGCGGCGGTCGGCGGCTCGCGCCGCGCCGGCGGCGACGTGCGCCCGCTGCACGAGGGCTACACGTTCGCCGCGCTGCCGGCGACGATCGAGCGGATCCTGCTCGGCGGGGACGGCGGCCTGCCGCGCGCCGCGGTGGTGGACGCCCCGGCAGCGGTGGAACACGTGGTGCTCGTCCTGCTCGACGCATTCGGCTGGGTCTTCTTCGAACGCCATGCGGGCGACCATCCGCTCTTGCGGCGCATCGTTGCCGAGGGGACCGTCGCGAAGCTCACGAGCCAGTTCCCGAGCACGACCGCCGCGCACGTCACGACGCTGCACACCGGCCGGCCGGTGGGCGAGCACGGCCTGTACGAGTGGACGATCTACGACCCGGCGCTCGACGCGCTCGTGACGCCGCTGCTGTTCTCCTTCGCCGGCGACGGCGAGCGCGACACGCTGCACGCCGCGGGCACCGACCCGCGCATCGTCTTCCCGGCGGGCACCGTCTACCGCCGGCTCGCACAGCGCGGCGTGGGCACGATCGCGTTCCAGCCCGCGAGCTTCACGCCGTCGACCTACGACGGCGTCTTGCTCGAGGGCGCCGACCTGCGCCCGTACGCGACCCTCGAGGACGCGTTCGCTGGGCTGGCGCGAGCGCTGCGCGCCGGCCCGCGCCCGACGTACGCGTATCTCTACGTCGACGCGCTGGACGCGTGCGGCCACCGCGACGGGCCCGGGTCGACCGCCTTCCACGCCGAGGCGGTCCGGTGCCTGGATGCGATCGAGGCCGGGCTGCGCGCGCTCCCCGCCGGCACCGTCCTGCTGCTGGCCGCCGACCACGGCCAGATCGACGTCGATCCCAACCGCACGCTCTTCGTCAACGAGCTCTGGCCCGGCATCGCGGCGTGCCTGCGTCACGACCGCCGGGGCCGCCCGCTCGCGCCGGCCGGCTCGGCCCGGGACCTGTTCCTGCACACCGCGCCGGGCGCGCGCGAACGGGTCATGGCGCGGCTGCGCGAGCTGCTCGGCGATCGCGCCACCGTGCACGCCACCGCGGACCTGGTCGCAGAGGGCCTGTTCGGGGCCGCGCCAGGCCCGCGGCTGCTCGATCGTGTCGGCGACGTCTGCGTGCTGGCCGCACCGGGCGAGACGGTCTGGTGGCGCGAGCGTGGCCGCTTCGACATGCGCTTCCGCGGCCATCACGGGGGCCTGTCCGCCGCCGAGGCCGAGACCGTGGTCGGGTCGCTCGTGGTGGGCTGAGCCGCGAACTCCGCGGCACGCCCGGACGCGAGTGTGCGAACATGTGTTCGTGCCGTTGATCGTGTGCGTGCTGCTTCCCCGCTTCGAGCTCGCCGTGGCCGCGGGCGGTCGCGCGGCGCTGCTCCAGGGGCCGGCCGCACTCGCCCCGGAGCCGGGCCGCGAGCAGCTCGTCGGCGAGGTCTCGCGCGCGGCGGAGGCGTTCGGGATCCATCCCGGCATGCGGCTCGGAGAGGCGCTCGCCCGCTGCCCGCGGCTGGCACTCGTGCCGCCCGATCCGGTCGGTGTCGCCGACGACTGGGAGCGCGTGGTGACCCGTCTCGAGGCGGTCGGCGCGGCAGTCGAGGCGGAGCGGCCGGGCATGGCGTGCTTCGACGCGCGCGGGCTGCGGCGGCTGCACGGCGGCTCGCTGGATGGCGTCGTGACCGCGGTGCGGGCGGCGCTGCGCCGCCCGGCGCGAATCGGCGCGGGCCCGTCGCGCTTCTGCGCGCTGGCGGCGGCCACACGCGCGCGTACGCGCCGCGCGGCGATCGTGTCGGGGGCGGACGAGCTGGCCGGCGAGCCCGTGGCGCTGCTGCGCTTCCGCGCGCAGACCGCGTCGCTGCCCGAGCCGCTCGAGCGCCTCGGCGTTCGGACGCTGGGCGAGCTTGCGACGCTCCCGCGCGCGGCGGTCGCCGACCGCTTCGGCCCCGCCGGCCTGCTCGCCCACGACCTCGCGCGCGGACGCGACACGCCGCTGCGCCCGCGGCGGGTCGACGAGCGCCTGGAGGAGGCGCTCGAGCTCGAGGAGTCGGCGTCCGGCGCGCAGCTCGGCCGCGCGCTCGAGCTGCTCGTCGACCGCCTGCTCGCGCGGCGCGAGCGCGACGGGCGGACGCTGCGCGCCGTCGTGCTGAGCGCCACGCTGGTCGAGGGCGGCACGTGGCGCGAGCGGGTGGTGTTCCGCGAGCCGCTCGCGGACGCGGCGCGGATGCGTCTCGCGGTCGGCCAGCGCCTGGCGCTGCTGCCCGCGCCGGCCGAGGCGCTGCGGCTGTCGGCCGAGCGCTTCGGCCCGCCGCACGCGGAGGGATGCGCGCTCTTCGATGACGGCACGGCCCAGCGGCGCTTGCGCCTGCGCGAGGCCGTCCGCCAAGTGCGTGCGGTCGCGGGGCCGGAGGGCGCGCTGCGCGTGCTCGCCATCGATCCGGACTCGCGCGTGCCCGAGCGGCGGGCCGTGCTGACGCCGTTCGAGCTGTGAGCCCGGGCGCGCGCCGTCTCGCCGTGCCCGAGCCGGCCGACGTCCTGGCCGGCCCGGGCGGCCGGCCGCTGGCGGTCGACCGGCACGAGGTCGTCGCGGTCCGGGAGTCGTGGCTCATCGAGGATCGCTGGTGGACCGACCGGCCGCTGCGCCGCCGCTACTGGGAGGTCGTCACCGTGGATGGCCGCGACCTCGTGGTGTTCCGCGAGCTGGGCGAGGGACGCTGGTTCCGGCATCGCTGATCCTCCGCACTCTTGGTGCAATCGCGTGTTGTTCTGTCACGCGCGCGTCGGGAGGGTCTCCGCATGCGCTGCGCCAGGGGGCAGGGGACGGTCGAGTACCTCGCCGTCGTGCTGCTCGTCGCGGTCGTCCTGGGCGCGGCGGCGACGGCCATGCCTGCCGGGCCGGGCGCGCGGATCGCGACCGCCGTCCCCCATCGACTGCTTTACGCGATCTGCCGCGTCACGGGCGGCGACTGCGACCGCGACCGCGCGCCCTGCGACGTCGGCTCGCTGACCGCCGCGCACCGGTGGAGCGTCACCGTGGCCGTGATCAAGGTCGGCCACCGCCGAGTGCTCGTGCAGGAACGCCGCTCCGACGGCAAGGTGGTGGTGACCGAGACGACGGCGCCGCTGGGCGGCCTGGAGGCGACCGCGGGCACCGGCGCGAAGATCCGGCTCGGTCGGCGGACGCTCGCTCTCGGCGGTGAGGCGACGGCGGCGCTGGTCGGCGCCTACGGCCGCGGACGCACATGGGTGCTCGACGACGATCGCGCGGCGCGCGCGCTCGTCGCTCGCCTCCAGGCCGACGATCCCGTGCCGCCCGCCGACAGCAAGGTCACCCAGGGCGACCTCCAGGTCGACGGGACCGTCGCGCGCGGTGACGACCGCGGCGGTATCACCGCGACGCTCGGCGTCGCGGGCGGGCTCGGCCGCCGCGACGATCGCGCGACCGGCGCGCGAACCTACTACTTCGAGGGCGGCTTCGGCGGCGAGGCGCAGGTCTCGCTGCGCGCGGTGCGCGGGTCCGCGGCGGCGGCAGGCGCCGACCGCGAGCGCTACGCGCTCACGGTGGCGCGCGACGGCCGCTGGCTCGACCTCGCCACCGTCCGCACGGGGGAGATCTCGGGGACGGTCACGCTGCCGACGGCGCTCCGGCCGGTCGCGGAGGCCCTGAACGTGCCGACCGCGGGCGGCCGGCGCTGGGTCGCGGAGAGCCATCTCGACCTGACCGATCCGGCCAGCCTCGCCGCGGCGCGGGCATTCGTCGCGGCGCTGCGCGCGGTCCCGCCGCGGCCGGCGGCGCTGCTCAGTGCGCGCGAGGCGCTCGCGGGCCGGCTCGACGAGCGCGGCGTCGTCCACGTGCGCACGTACGCGCTCGAGCGGACGGCAAAGGGCTTCGACGTCCGCGCCGGAGCCGGGCTTGGCGTGGGCGGCAGCGTGCAGGACACCACCGAACACACCCGACTCATCGCGGCGACCACGCGCGGCCTGGACGGCCAGTGGCGGCGCCGCGACGACTGCCTCCAGGAGGTCTGAGGATGAGCACCCCCGCGTCCACGGCGTTCACCGGCTTCCCGCCCGACGGCCTCGCGTTCCTCGAGGGCCTCGCGCGCGACAACACGAAGGCGTATTTCGACGCGCACCGCGCGACGTACGAGACAGCGCTGCTCGAGCCGGCGAAGGCGTTCGTCGCGGCGCTCGGCGAGGAGTTGCACGCCCGCGTCTCACCGGCGATCCGCGCCGAGCCGCGCGTGAACGGCTCGATCCTGCGGATCAACCGCGACACCCGCTTCAGCGCGGACAAGACGCCCTACAAGGACCACCTGGACATCTGGCTGTGGGAGGGCGAGGGGCCGAGCCGCGAGCGGCCGGGGTACTTCGTCCGCCTGCGCCCGGCGACGGTGACCGTCGGAGTCGGGATGCATCGGTTCGAGCGCCCCCTCCTCGACGCCTTCCGCGAGGCGGTGGGCGCCGAGCGCACCGGCCGCGAGCTCGAGGACGCCCTTGCCCGGGCCACCGCGCTGCCGGGCGTCGCGGTGGGCGGCGGGGAGGCGTACAAGCGCGTCCCGAGGGGCTTCGACGCCGACCATCCGCGCGCGGACCTCCTGCGGCACAACGCGCTGTACGTGTCGGGCGAGTGGGACCTTCCGGCCGAGGCGTCCGACGCGAGCTTCGCGCCGTGGGTCGCCGAGCGCCTGGAGCGGATGGCACCCGTGGCGCGGTGGCTGACGAAGGTGCTCGACACGCGGGCCTGAGCCGGCCGGTCCACGGCGGTCACTCGAGGTACGTCGAGCTGCGGCAGCCCTACGTGCGGGCGTGATCCTCTCGGCTGGGCGACGCGCGCGCCCCGCCGCCGCGCCGCGCTCCGCCTCGTCACGACCAGGGCAGTGAGGCGCGCCATTGGCTGTCACGCTCGACCAGCGTGAACACGCGCAGCGCGCAAGCCCGACGACTCGCCTCGCCGTCGGGATGAAGCGCTCGGTGTCCGGTCGCGCCGCAATGGTCGGAGGGTGCGGGTCCGTCCGCCGCGCATGCGAACATGTGTTCGTGCCATATGTCGAGCTCCACTGCCACTCGGCCTTCTCGTTCCTGGACGGCACCACGCAGCCGGAGGAGCTCGTGGCTGCGGCGCTCGAGCGCGGGCACACGGCGCTCGCGCTGACCGATCATGACACGGTCTCCGGCTCGATGGAGTTCGCGCAGGCCGCCAAGGCGCTCGGGCTGCGCGCCATCCACGGCGCCGAGGTAACGCTGTCCGACGGGCGCCACGTCACCCTGCTCGTGCGCGACTCGGCGGGCTGGGCGAACCTCTGCCGCCTCCTCACGCGTGCACACGCGCACACGCGCGACCATCCGAGCCGGCGCATCCTCGGCACGCCGGCGGTCGGCCTGGACGACCTCGAGGCGCACGCCGCCGGGCTGGTCTGCCTCAGCGGGTGCGCGCGCCACGGCGTGTGCGACGAGCCGACCATGCGCCGGCTGCTGCGGAGCTTCGGTGCGGACGCGTTCCGGGTCGAGCTGCAGCGCCCGTTCCACCGCCACGACCGCGCGCTCAACCGGGGCCTGGCCGCGCTCGCTGACCGGCTCGGCGTGCCGTGCGTCGCCACCGGCGACGTCCACGCGCACACGCCCGGACGCGCTCGCCTGCAGGACGCGTTCGTGGCGATCCGCGAGCACACCACGCTGGACGCGTCCGAGCCGCTGCGGCGCGGCAACCACTCCCACGTCCTGGCCACGCCGCAGGCGATGGCGGCGCGCTTCGCCGATCATCCCGACGCGGTCGAAGAGACGGTGCGCCTCGCCGAGACGCTGCGCTTCGACCTCACGCAGGACCTCGGCTACCGCTACCCGGGCGCGGAGGACCCCGAGGCCGACGCCACGCTGGCGCGCGTCTGCGCGCACATCTTCGCCGAGCGCTACGCGCCCGGCCACCGCCTGCGCGGCGAGGCCGCGGCTCGGCTGGACGAGGAGCTGCGCCTGATCGCCGACCTCGGCCTCTCGGGGTTCTTCCTGCTGCATCGCGACCTGCTCGAGCTCGCGCGCGAGGTCGCCATCGAGGTCCGTGGGCCCGACACCGTGCGAGCGCTGCTGCCTCCGGGCCGCGGTCGCGGCTCATCGGTGTCGTCGATCGTCTGCTACCTCACCGGCCTGTCGCACGTCGACCCGATCGAGAACAAGCTGCTGCTCGGCCGCTTCCTCAACGAGGAGATCACGGCCCTCCCGGACATCGACCTCGACTTCCCGCGCGACGTCCGCGAGGTCCTGATCCCCCGCGTGCACGAGCGCTACGGCCGTGAGCGCTCCGCGCTGGTGGCGGCGTTCCCGACGTTCCGCGCCCGCGGCGCGATCCGCGAGCTGGGCAAGGCACTCGGGCTGCCGCCTGGCGAGATCGAGCGCGTCGCGCGCGGCTCGGAGGGCTGGTCCGGCGACAGCGTCGAGCAGGACGTCGTCACGGCGCTCGGAAAGGGTCGCGAGGACCACGGCCGCTGGCAGTGGCTGGTCGAGCTCTCGCGCGAGGCGGCCGGGCTGCCGCGTCACCTGTCCCAGCACTCGGGCGGCATGATCGTCGCGACCCGGCCACTGGTCGACTGCTGCGCGGTGGTCCCGGCGGCGATGGAGGGCCGGCAGATGGTCATGTGGGACAAGGACTCCTGCTCGGACGCCGGCTTCCTGAAGATCGACCTGCTCGGCCTGGGGATGCTGTCGGCGGTCGAGCGCTGCGTCGAGCACATCGCCGCGCGCCGCGGGGAGCGCATCGACCTGTCGCGGATCCCCTACGACGACCCGGCGACGTTCGAGTGCATCCAGAACGCCGACACGACCGGCGTCTTTCAGATCGAGAGCCGGGCGCAGATTGGCTCGCTGCATCGCACGCGGCCCGAGAACCTTGACGACCTCACGATCCAGGTCGCGATCGTCCGCCCGGGCCCGATCCAGGGCGGCGCTGTGAACCCGTACATCGAGCGCCGCCAGCGCCTGCGCGAGGACCCCGCCTACGTGGTCCCATACGACCACCCGTCGCTCGAGCCGGTGCTGCGCGACACGCTCGGCACGATCATCTTCCAGGACCAGGTCATCGAGGTCGCGATGGCGTTCGCGGGCTTCTCGCCGGGGGAGGCGGAGGGCTTGCGGCGAGCGATGAGCCGCAAGCGCTCGGCGGCGGCGCTCGAGGCCTACCACCAGCGCTTCACCGAGGGCGCGATGGCCAAGCAGGGCGACGTCGACGCGCAGCTGGCCGAGCGGGTGTGGACGATGATCGTCGGCTTCTCGGGCTTCGGGTTCCCCAAGGCTCACGGCGCCGCGTTCGGCCTGCTCGCCTACCAGTCGACCTGGCTGCGGGTGCACTACGGCCCCGAGTTCCTGTGCTCGCTGCTCGACGAGCAGCCGATGGGCTTCTATCCGCCCGACGCGCTCGTGCACGAGGCGCAGCGGCGGGGGATCGAGGTGCTCGAGCCCGACGTCAACGAGAGCGAGGTCGGCTGCACCGTCACCACCGACGGTGCTGTGCGTCTGGGGCTCGGCTACATCCTCGGGGTGCGCGCGGACGAGGTCGAGGCGCTCGTGGCCGCGCGCCGGGCCGACGGCCCGTTCCGGTCGCTCGACGAGCTCGCCTCGCGGGCGGGCGCGGGCCGGCCGGCGCTCGAGCGGCTCGCCTGGTCGGGCGCCTGCGACGCGCTGGCCCTCGCCGACGCGGCCGCGACGACGGCGTCCGCGCCGCCCTCGGCACGACGCATCGCGCTGTGGCGGCTGGGCGTCGCGGTCCCCGCCCACGCGGCGGGCGAGGACGCCACCCAGCTGGCGCTGCCGATCGACCTGCCGCGGGCGCCCGAGCTCGCGCCGGTTGCGGACTGGGACGCGATGATCGCCGACTACGCGACCACCGGCCTGACGGTGCAGCGCCACCCGCTGCGCCTGCTGCGCCGCGGCCTCCGCGAGCGCGGGACGGTCACGAGCGCGGACCTGCCGCGGCTCCGCCACGGGGAGTCGGTGCGGATCGGCGGCCTTGTCGTGGCTCGCCAGCGGCCCGGGACGGCCAGGGGCGTCGTGTTCCTGCTGATCGAGGACGAGGCGGGCACCGTCAACCTGATCGTCCCGCCCGCCGTCTACGAGCACGACCGCCTCGCGGTCCGTACCGAGCCGCTGGTGCTGGTCGACGGCACGCTCGAGCGCCACGCCGCGGCGGGCGGGGCGATCAACGTGCTCGTCCGCCGGCTGGTCGCGCTGGACGCTCCCGACCTCCTCACCGAGCGGCCCGCCGCGACGGTCAAGGACTTCTCGCCGCTGGACGAGCGCGAGCGTCAGCGGATCCTCGCCGAACAGCCGCTCGTCGCGGTCGGCGGCGGCGCCGCGACCGGTCCACCCGAAGCCGGGCGGGCCGGCACGCTCGCTCCGGTGGCGGGTTCGGCGGCCGGACCGACAGGTGTGCTTGCTGCGGTGGCCACGGGGGACGGGCGCCCGGGATCGCGCGGGTCCGACACTGCGCCGGACCGGCCGGTCTCCAGGAACCGGCCCGTGCCGCCCGCCGCCATCCCGCGGCATGGCGAGGGGCCCGCGATCACAGGCACAACGGCCGGTTCGAGCGCGACGCCGTCGAGCCCCACGACGGCCGAGCACGCCGAGGGGGCCGTGCGCGACGGCAGCGGTGCCGAGGATTTCCGAGCCGTCGCTCCGCCGGTCATGAGCTTCACGCAGGGGAGGCGCCGCTGACGCCGATGTTCGGCAGTGAGGGCGTAGCGGGGGTGAGGCCTTCATGGCAGACGCGTCGGTATGTTCCCCGCCGTGATCACCACCCTGGCGTTCGTCATCGGGTTCATCGTGATCGGCGTGGCCGTGATCGTCGCCGCGTTCGGCGGGCGCCGCCGCGAGAGCGAGCGTGCGGCGGGCCCGACACGCCGTGGACGCAAGGCGGTCGCCATCTTCGTCGGCGCGACGGTCGTCGTGCTCGGGGTCGTCGTGCCGGCGCTCGTCCTCGTGGCCGGTCGTGACCGCAGCGAGAAGGGCCCCGGCGGGGTCGAGCTGACGGCCGGCGAGACCCAGGGCCGCGAAGTGTTCAGGCTTCGCTGTGGGACGTGCCACACGCTCTCGGCGGCCAACGCGGTCGGCAGGGTGGGGCCGAACCTGGACCAGCTCCGGCCGCCGCCGCCGTTGACGCTGGACGCGATCGAGAAGGGCCGCGCGCGCGGCCAGGGCCAGATGCCTGCCCAGCTCGTCACCGGCGAGGAGGCGCGCAACGTGGCGACCTTCATCGCCAAGGTCGCCGGCCGCTGACGCGACGCCTTCCCGGCGCGCGCGTCGATCGTTGCGCCCGACCGTCGATCGGGCGGTGCGCGCCGCCGGCCGCGCCGTTCGCGCCGCTCGACCGCTGGGCTGCGGCTACGCTGAGCGCTCGGTCCGCGCCCTCGCGCCGTTCCGTCCGGGGCCGCGCCTACCTTCTCCGGCGTGGGAGGCCGCCACGGCACCACCGCATTGCGAGGGCCAACTGCCGTCGCTACGATGCCCGCCGTCAGAACTGCTGAGTTCCCGTCTCGCCGGCGCGTGGCCGCGGGGGACGGGAAGCGGGGGACCCGTCAATGGGGCGAATCGCCACTCCGGCGTAGCGCGACTCTTTCAGCGCGAGCCCGTCAGCTAACCCCGTAAGCCCCGGAAAGAGGACAGACAGGCATGCCCGAGAACGAGGCCCGCGCGTGGTGGGCCGACGTCCAACATGTGCGCGAGTCGATCGAGCGCCGCCGCGGCGGCGTGGTGGATTCCGCTCCCCGCGCCGAGCCCGCCGAGGCGGGCCGCTTCGCGCGCGGCGTCGCCGAGCCGCCGGCGTCGAGGCTCGACGACGTGCCGAGGCTCGACGACCTCGACTGGCCGGCGGAGGTACCCGACGTGGCGACCCGGCGCTTCGCGCGCTCGGGCGCACCCGAGCGCTCCGACCGGACCGCGACACCGCCCGACGACCCGCGGCTCCCGCGTCGCCGCTCTGCCGGTGCGACCGACGCCGACCGCGGCACCCGCCGGCACGCCGCGACCGCGACCGAGGCGGACCGCGCCTCCGCCCGCGGGCGCCGCCCCCGGACCGGGACCGAGGTCTCGCGCACCCGCTCGCAGCGCGGCGACGCGGCGCCGGCGAGGGCCGAGCGCGTCGCGGAGAGCAGCGGGCGCGCCACGCCGGCTGGTGAGCTTCAGGCGGGCGGCGCCGACGCCACGGGTCGTCGTGCGGCTGTGCTGGACTTCGGCGTCGGCGGCACGCCCGCCGCCGACCGCACGCCCGCTCGCCCGCCCGCGGCCCGGCGCACCGTGCAGATCACCGGGCGCACCGTCGCGGCGCCGCCGCTGCCGCGCCTCGTCGAGGTCGAGCGCCGCCGTCCCGGCCGTCGCCCGGCCGAGCGCGTCGGCCCGCGGCCGGACCGCATCGCGCTGTACGCGGTGCTGCTCGGCTTCTTCTTGATCCTGGTGGCGGCGACGAGCGCGCACGCCGCGATCTGACCGGTCGCAGCGCGCGGCACCGCGGCGATCTCCGCGGTTCCGCGGGTCCTCCAAGGGCCCGCGGCCGTCTTTGCGCCCCGTCTGCGCGTCCGCGGGCGCGCAGCGCCGCCGCCCCGGCCGCCGAGCCCCGCGCCCGGCCCCGCCGGCCGGTCGTCGCCGAGCCGAACCCCCAAACGCGCGTTCGCGCGCCGAGATCGCGCACCGCAGCCGACGCGTGATTCGCGACCGAGCCAATTCGGGAACCCTCGCGTTTGCCGTCGCTTACGGCACGACGTAGACTTACAGTTCGTAAGGATGCTCGTGCCGGCACGGACGCCGTTCTCCTCCGCCCGCTCACCGAAGGCACCGACGATGAAGACCGCCATGAGTCGCTTCCACATCCACGACGAGCTCACCGCGCCCGAGGGATCGGTCCCGGTCCTGCGCGGCGCGCTCGCGACCGGTGGCCAGCTCCCGAACTTCCTCGGCGTCCTGGCCGGCTCGCCCGCCGCGCTGCGCGCGTACGCGCGCTTCCGCTCCGAGCTGCGCCACGGCACGCTGACGCTGCCGACCATCGAGCGCATCGCGCTCGCCGTCGCCGACCACTACCGCTCCGAGCCCGGGATCGCGACCCACAGCCGAACCGCCCGCCAGGCGGGCCTCGCGCTCGACGAGGTGGCGCTCGCGCGCGAGTGGGACTCGCGCGACGAGCGGGAGGCCGCGCTGCTGCGCTACCTCAAGGCGCTCGTCGAGGGAGGCGGCCGCCCGCCGATGCACCTCCACGAGGAGGCGCGCGAGGCGGGCTGGTCGGACGAGCAGATCATCGAGGCGATCGCATGCACGGCGATGGAGACCTTCACCGCGATGATCAACGTGGCCGGCGAGGTCCCGGTCGACGGCTCGTGGGAGGACTCGCGGCGGCTCCGCGCCGCGTGACCGTGTTGCCGCCCGCAGCGGCTCCGGGCCGCGTGACCGTGTTGCCGCCCGCAGCGGCTCCGGGCCGCGTGACCGTGTTGCCGCCCGCAGCGGCTCCGGGCCGCGTGACCGTGTCGCCGCTCGCGGCGGTACCCTGCCTGCCATGAGCCTCCACGCCCGGGCAACCGGCACCGAGGCCCACGGGTCCGAACGCCGGTCGCGCGACGAACGGCCCGCCTGCTGTCCCTACTACCACGAGGCGGTCGAGCTCATCGGCCGCCGCTGGACCGGCGCGATCGTGGCCGTGCTCATGGACGGCGGCTCGATGCGCTTCAGCGAGATCTCGCACGCGGTGCCCGAGCTGAGCGACCGGCTCCTGTCCGAGCGCATGAAGGAGCTCGAGGCGCGCGGCGTCGTCACCCGGCACGTCGATCCCGGCCCGCCGGTCAGGGTGCTCTACGAGCTCACCGACATGGGCCGCTCGCTTGAGCCCGCGCTCCAGGAGCTCAAGTCCTGGGCGCGGCGCTGGCTGCGCGAGAGCGAGGCCGCGCGGTCGCTGTAGACGCGCTCGCGGGCTACGCGCTCTTCACCGCCGCCGCGTCCTCCAGCCCGAGCCGCGCGATCGCGTCCTCGCGCATCTTGAACTTCTGCACCTTGCCGGTGACCGTCATCGGGAAGCCGTCGGTGAACACGACGTACCTCGGCACCTTGTAGTGCGCCAGCGAGCCGCGGCAGAAGTCGCGCACGGCGTCCTCGGTCAGCGTCGCGCCCGCGCGCGTCACGACGAACGCGCACAGCTCCTCGCCGAAGCGCTCGTCCGGCACGCCGACGACCGAGACATCCGACACGTCGGGGTGCGTGTAGAGGAACTCCTCGATCTCGCGCGGGTACACGTTCTCGCCGCCACGGATCACCATGTCCTTGATGCGCCCGACGATGTTGCAGTAGCCGTCGGCGTCCATCGTCGCGAGGTCGCCCGTGTGCATCCAGCGCCCCGCGTCGATCGCCTCGGCGGTCTTCTCCGGCTCGTCCCAGTACCCGAGCATCACGCTGTAGCCACGCGTGCAGAACTCACCCGGCTCGCCGTGCGGCATCACGAGTCCCGTGTCCGGGTCGATGATCTTCACCTCGACGTGCGGCCCCGGCCGCCCGACGGTGGACACCCGGCGCTCGAGCGAGTCGTCCGGCCGCGTCTGCGTCGAGACCGGCGAGGTCTCGGTCATGCCGTAGCAGATGCCGACCTCGCTCATGTGCATGTCGCGCTGCACGCGCTTCATCACCTCCACCGGGCAAGGCGAGCCGGCCATGATCCCAGTCCGCAGGGAGCTGAGGTCGAACGAGTCGAAGTCGGGATGCTCGAGCTCGGCGATGAACATCGTCGGCACGCCGTACAGCGACGTGCAGCGCTCGCCCGCCACCGCCTCGAGCGTCGCGCCGGGCTCGAAGCCCGGCGCCGGGATCACGATGCACGCCCCGTGACTCACGGCGCCGAGGTTGCCCATGACCATCCCGAAGCAGTGGTAGAACGGCACGGGGAGGCACACCCGGTCGACCTCCGTGTACTCGACGAGCTCGCCGACGAAGAAGCCGTTGTTGAGGATGTTGTGGTGTGAGAGCGTCGCGCCCTTCGGGAAGCCCGTCGTGCCGCTCGTGTACTGGATGTTGATGGCGTCGTCGAACGCGAGCGAGCCCATGCGCTCGGGCAACGCGTCCTCGTCGACCGGCGTCGCGGCGAGCTCGTCCCACTCTGCGCCGTCGAGGAACACGACCGCCTGCAGCGACGGGATGCCCGCGCGCACCTCCTCGACCATCGCCATGTAGTCGCTGGCCTTGAACGCCCGCGCGGAGATCAGCATCCGCACCCCGGACTGGCGCAGCGCGTACTCGAGCTCGTGCGTCCGGTACGCCGGGTTGATGTTCACGAGGATCGCGCCGACCTTCGCGGTCGCGAACTGCACGACCACCCACTCGGCGCAGTTCGGGGCCCAGATCCCGACCCGCTCGCCCTTCTCGATCCCCGCCGCGATCAGGCCGCTCGCCACGCGATCGACCGCCGCGTCGAGCTCGGCGTACGTCATGCGCACGCCCTGGTGACAAGACACCACCGCCTCGCGGTCCCCGAAGCGGCTCACTGTCCGCTCGAGGTTGGCGCCGATCGTCTCGCCGAGAAGCGGGACGTCAGACACGCCGTGGGCGTAGGACGCAGCGGCAGCCATGTGGCCCATTGTCCATCTCGACTCGACCGGCGGTCCAGTGGCGATGTTCTAGGGTCCCGCGCATGCCCGACCAGCCCAGCACGCCCGAGGACATCAAGGCCATCTGCGAGGAGCGCGACGTGCGCTTCATCCGCTTCTGGTTCACCGACATCCTCGGCCAGCTCAAGTCCTTCTCCATCAACGTCGCCGAGCTCGACGACGCCTTCGAGGGCGGCATGGGCTTCGACGGCTCCTCGATCACCGGCTTCAACGCGATCGAGGAGTCCGACATGATCGCGATGCCCGACGCGAGCACGTTCGCGGTGCTGCCGTGGCGCCCCGAGCACCAGGGCGTCGCGCGCATGTTCTGCGACATCCTCACGCCTGAGCGCACGCCGTACGAGGGCGATCCGCGCCACGTCCTCAGGCGCGCCCTCGAGCGCATGACCGAGATGGGCTTCGACACGTTCAACGTCGGCCCGGAGCTCGAGTACTTCTACTTCCGCGACAGCCGGACGACCGAGCCGCTCGACCAGGGCGGCTACTTCGACCTCACGACGCTCGACGCGGGCTCCGACGTCCGCCGCGAGACCGTGCTCGCGCTCGAGCAGCTCGGCATACACGTCGAGTACACCCACCACGAGGTCGGGCCCAGCCAGCACGAGATCGACATGCGCTACGCGCCGGCGCTGAAGATGGCCGACGACTGCATGACCTACCGCATCACGGTCAAGGAGTTCGCGATGAAGTACGGCTGGCACGCGACCTTCATGCCCAAGCCGCTGTTCGGCGAGAACGGCTCCGGGATGCACACGCACCAGTCGCTGTTCCGCGACGGCCGCAACGCGTTCTTCGACGCCGACGACACCTACTTCCTGTCCGACACCGGCAAGGCGTTCATCGCCGGCCAGCTCCGCCACGCGCGCGAGATCAGCGCGATCTTCGCCCAGTGGGTGAACTCCTACAAGCGCCTCGTGCCGGGCTACGAGGCGCCGGTGTACGTGTCGTGGTCGCGCCGCAACCGCTCGGCGCTCGTGCGGGTGCCGCTCTACCACCCGGGCAAGGAGCAGGCGACGCGGATGGAGCTGCGCTGCCCCGACCCCGCGTGCAACCCCTACCTGACCTTCGCGATCCTGCTGGCCGCCGGGCTGGAGGGGATCGAGAAGGGCTACGAGCTGCCCGAGCCGATGGAGAAGAACCTCTACCACCTCTCGCCCGACGAGCGGCGCCGCCTGGGGATCGAGCAGCTCCCGGAGACGCTCGGCGAGGCGATCGAGCTGACCGCCGAGTCGGAGCTCGTGCTGCGAGGGACCGACCTCGTGGTGGGTGTACTCGACGTGGATGCCGAGCTGCTCGAGGGCGAGCACGGTCTCGCGGCGTAGGTCGGACCCCGCGTCGAGCGTGGTGAGGTCGAAATAGCCGCCCTCGTCGAGTGGCTCGG